>JAUNPT010000161.1 GCA_030536565.1 Eubacteriales bacterium
ATATAATTGCAGCTATGAGGTAGCTATGATTAATGGTTGCAGGATGCTAAGAAATGCTAAGATTAAAAAAGAAATTGAAAGATTAAAAAAAGAGCGACTTAAATTGGATTTTTTATCAGAATCAGATATCTTCCAGAAATATATGGATATAGCCTTTGGAGACATAGGCGACTATGTGAAATTTGGAAAGAAACAAGTTCCACAGTGGGCTAAGGATAAGAAAGGCAAGTGGATTCCGGTAATTGACCCAAATACTAATATGCAAAAGATAGTTGAGTACAGCTATGTAGACTTAAAAGAGTCAATAGAGGTAGACACCAGTATAATATCTGAGGTATCAGAGGGGAAAAATGGTATTAAGATAAAGCTTGCGGACAGGATGAAAGCACTAGACTGGCTATCAAATCATATGAATATGGCAACCGATGAGCAGAAGGCAAGGTTAGAGCTGCTTAAGGCACAGAAAGCTAAGCTTGAAAGTGACGGTAATATGGATAGTGAGGCAACCGAGCAGAAGATTGATAATATAGCAAGTATATTAAGTCAGATGGAGCCAGTAAAAGATGAAGATATATCAGATTAGGAGGTGGAGCAATGCTTGTTTTATCTCCTAAATTCATGGATTTTATAAAAACAGAATGTAAAAGAGAGTACCTGGAAGGAACAACTGCAGCTGGAAAAACAACAGTAGGTATATTCAAGTTCATGATGATGGTTGCAAAGTCAGATATCAAGTATCATGTGATGGCTGGAACAGATAAGGGAACTCTAGAAAAGAATGTAATCAATTCAGAGAGAGGCCTTCTAGATCAGTTTGAGGGAGTTGCCGATTATCATCCAAGTGGAAAAGGAAAGATTGGACTTCCACACATAGAGTACAAGACACCAAATGGAACAAAATATATATATGTTTGTGGTTATGACAATAAGAAACGCTGGCAGAAGGTCCTTGGCTCACAGGTTGGATGTGTGTATATAGATGAGGTCAACATTGCAGATATGGAGTTCTTAAGAGAAATAACCCATCGCTGCAAGTATATGATGACAACCTCTAATCCGGATGCTCCTGATATACCAGTATATAAGGAGTTTATCAACAGGAGCCGCCCGCTTAAAAGATATGTTGATGATTATCCGCCAGAGCTTCTTGCAGAACTAAGAGAGGAACCTGTTAAAGGATGGGTGCATTGGTATTTCACATTTTATGATAATGCAAGTATGACTCCACAGGATATCCAGATTAAGATAGATGCAGTTCCAAAGGGAACAAAGATGTATAAGAACAAGATACAAGGACTAAGAGGAAAAGCAACTGGTCTTATATTTGTTAATTACTCTAAGAAACGTCATGTTATAACAAAGGAGCAGGCTAAGAAGTTCATACGTAATAGGGATAATGGAAAGCAGACAGAATGGTTTGAGATATTCACATCAGGACTTGATACAGCCTATTCCACCAAATCGCCCGACACAATAGCAATGTCATTCATTGGGATAACTAATAAAGGAAGGTGCATAGTGTTAGAGGAAAAGGTGTATAACAATGCTTCTTTAACAGTTCCAATAGCACCAAGTGACACAGTAGTCAATTATATAGCATTTCTTGAACGGTGCAGGAAAGAATGGGGAATGGCTAAGAATACATTTGTAGATAATGCAGACCAGGCAACACTGACAGAATTTGCAAAGTATAAGAGAGCCCATCCAGAGTGCTTGTATATGTTCAATAACGCATATAAGAAAATAGAAATAGTTGATAGAATTATGCTGCAGCTTGGCTGGATGTCGTTCGATGATGAAAGGGATAAAAAGCCAAGCTTTTATGTTGTTGATACGTGTACTCACTATATCAGAGAATTAAATAATTATTCATGGCAGGAGGACAAAGATGAGACACCTGAAGATGGTAATGATCATATGGTTAACAGTGTACAGTATGGCTTTATACCATACCGTACTAAGATTGGAGTGGTAAAGAAATGAGGTTGATAAACAATATGGCAGAAAAGATAAGACAGGGAATACGAAGCTTCTTGCAGATAGAGCCAGCGCAGGGAAATGTGGTACATATTCAGGAAGTTATGGACTATGAGACCAATGCAATAAAAAATAGAATATGGTACAGAGGAGAATCCGAAGAACTATCTGCATTGTATAAGAGTGTAAATGTTGATTCAACAATGTTCTGGAAAGCAGTCCCTACAGTTGGCCGGGAAATAAGAAAGATACACACAGGATTGCCAGGAATCATAGTCGATATTCTAACATCGATAGTAATAGCAGATATGAACGATATAAGCGTGTCAGAAAAGCAGAATGAATGGGATGCTATTGTAGAAGATAATAATTTTAGTGAGCTGGCAGCAGATGCAATAACTGAAACATTGATAATAGGCGACGGAGCATTTAAGTTTACTATTAACACAGATATAAGTCAGTATCCTATGATCGAGTTTGTTTCGGGAGAGAATATAGAATATAAGCGGCAGCATGGCAGAGTGATAGAGATTGTGTTTAAGACTCTGTATAAAGCGAATTTCAAGACATATGAGCTGGAAGAAAGGTATGGAAAGAACTATATCATAACAAAGCTCTATGATCATAACAGAGAGGTTCCATTGAACACCATAGAAGAACTTAGTGAACTTCCTGCGGAAGTAACCTATAATGGAGATTTCATAATGGCAGTTCCATTTATGATATTCAAATCAAGTAAGTGGAAAGGCAGAGGCAAGTCGGTATTTGATACAAAGTGTGATAACTTTGATTCCCTTGATGAGGCGTGGAGCCAGTGGATGGATGCGCTAAGACGTGGACGTTCAAAGGAATATGTACCAGACACACTCATACCAAGAAATCCGGCCACAGGAGAACCACTAAAGCCCAATGCATTTGATAACCAGTATATTCAGTGTGAAGGTGGTATGGGAGAGGGAGAAAATAACAAAGTTGAGTTAATTCAGCCAAATATTCCACACGAAAGCTATCTGGCAACCTACATAACAGCATTGGACCTCTGTCTTCAGGGACTTATAAGCCCATCAACTTTGGGAATAGATACAAAGAAACTTGATAATGCAGATGCACAGCGGGAAAAAGAGAAGGCAACACTCTATACAAGAAATAAGATAGTCGAGGCAGTACAGAACACATTTCCTGATGTGGTAAATGTGGCAATAAAAACTTATGAAGTGTTGATGAATCAGCCAGTAACAAAACAGACTGTTGATATTCCATTTGGAGAATATGCTAATCCATCATTTGAAAGCCAGGTAGAAACAGTAACAAAGGCTAAACAGGGTGGTGTAATGAGTATTGAGGCATCTGTTGAAGAATTATATGGAGATTCAAAGGACAAAAGCTGGAAGACAGAAGAAATCAAGAGATTAAAAGAAGAGCAGGGGATTGTTGGAATGGAAGAGCCAGCAGTTAATACAGAAGGGTTGAATGTAAGCGAGGTATAATATGCCAAAGTACATCAATAATGAATACGATATAGAGAAAGCATTTAAAGCCATAGAGGATGAGCTGATAGCTTCTATGATGCGTAATCTGAAAGGCCATAGAGCAGAGGAAACCAAAGAGGGCTATAACTGGTCTATGTGGCAGATAGAACAGCTTAAAGCATTGGAGAAGTACAAAAAGACCAATGCAAGCAAGTTCCAATCTGATTTCAGCAACATAAATGATGCTATATCGGTAATGCTCAGTGAAGCAAGGGCAGCAGGGGAGACAGAACAGGAACAGAAGATATTAAGACAGATAAGAAATGGGTTTAAAGCAGCTGATACATCTGAAAAAGGTGTACAGGCTGCTTTTTTCAGGCTCAACACAAGAAAACTAAATGCTTTGGCCAAAGCTACAACGAATGATTTCACAAAGGCAGAACATGCAATGCTTAGAATGTCGAATGATAAGTATCGACAGATTATCTATAATGCTCAGGTCTATGCGAGTACGGGTGCAGCGACATATGAGAAGGCTGTTGATATGGCGACAAAAGACTTTCTAAGCGCCGGAATCAACTGTGTTGAGTATAAGAATGGCAGCAGGCATACAGTAAAAGAATATGCTAAGATGGCTATCCAGACAGCAAATAAGAGAGCTTATTTAGCTGGAGAAGGCGAAAAACGAAAGGAATTGGGTATTTCAACAGTTATTGTAAAAAAACGTGGAAATGCCTGCCCTAAATGCCTTCCGTTCTGTGGTAAGGTGCTTATTGATGATGTGTGGTCAGGTGGTAAACCAGATGGAAAACATACGTTAATGAGCACAGCTATAGAGAGCGGGCTTTATCATCCCCTATGTAAAGACATACATTCAACGTATTTTCCTGGACTAGATGAAGAACCAGAGGCAATATACACCAATAAGGAAATAAAGCAGATAGAGGATGATTACAAAGCCGAACAGAAACAGCAGTATGCAAAGAGGCAGGCTGAAAAGTTTGACAGATTGGCCAAGTACTCTCTGGATGAGGAAAATAAGAAGGTATATAAGGAGAGAGCAAATGAATGGAATGAGAAAATAAAAGAAAAGAAGATAAAAATACCTAATTTAATTTATGTTGTGAAGGGAATTAGCCAAAAT
>JAUNPT010000162.1 GCA_030536565.1 Eubacteriales bacterium
AATATGCTGATAGTACGCAGGGAAAATACCTTACAGGGCTTTTTCCTGCGTTTAAGTGTTGCGATGTGAATTAAAGGAGAGTGAGATTTATGTATATAATTGCAGGACTGGGAAATCCGGGAAAAGAGTATATGGGGACAAGACATAATGCGGGTTTTTCGTGCATAGACGAGCTTGCAGATAAATATAATATCAGTGTGGATACTGTAAAGTTTAAAGGACTTATTGGAAAAGGAATTATTGCAGGTGAGAAGGTAATTCTTGTAAAGCCTTTGACTTATATGAATCTGTCAGGTGAATGTATAAGGCAGGTTATGGATTATTACAAATGTGGTATTGATGATTTACTTGTGATTTTTGATGACATCAGCCTTGAACCGGGCAGATTAAGAATCAGGGCTAAAGGCAGTGCCGGCGGACATAATGGGATTAAAAGCATAATTGGGAATATAGGAAGCGACAGATTCAAGCGTATTAAATATGGCGTTGGTGATAAACCCAAAGGCTGGGATTTGGCAGACTGGGTTCTTGGAAGATTTCCAAAGGAATTATATCCACAGCTGCGTACAGGCAATGAAAATGCCTGCATGGCAGTGGAATGTATATTGTCAGAGGGGATTGAGGCGGCCATGAATAAGTTTAACTAGCAGGCAAAAGAAGAAAAGAAAAAGAGGTGACAATTAATGAACACATTTTTTGAGGCAGTCCGGAATATGGCTGGAATGGAACAACTGAATAAGACATTTGACATTGAAAAAGGCGGTACAGTTATGGTTACGGGCTGCATAGATACCCAGAAGGTGCATATGGCAGAGGCAGCTGGTGAAAATTTCTTGTTAAAGGTTATTGTTACCTATGATGAGTCAAAGGCAAGAGAAATGTGTGAAGATGTCCGCTTTTTTCAATCTAATGCAATGTATTATCCTGCAAAGGATTTCATCTTTTACAGTGCGGATATACATGGTAATCAGATGATGGGAGAGAGGATAAAATGTATCTATGGAATAATGAGTGCTGTCAGGGAAAGAAAGCCAATGACAGTAGTTACGACTATTGATGCACTGTCAGATTTGTTAATGCCGCTAAAGAGGTATGAACAGTCTGTTACTCTGGTAAGAAACGGAACTATAATTGATACTGAGAAGCTGGCAAAAGAGCTCGTATCTATAGGATATGAAAGAAAGGGTATGGTTGAAGGTCAGGGACAGTTTGCAGTCCGTGGCGGAATTATTGACATTTTTTCATTTATTGATGAAGCGCCGGTCAGAATCGAGCTATGGGATGATGAAGTTGATTCTATCAGGTATTTTGATTTAGAAAGTCAGCGTTCTATTGAGAAAATACAGTCATATGAAATTTTTCCAGTGACAGAGTATCTGTTTACCGATGAAGAAATAAAAAAGGGTATAGAAAATGTTAAAAAGGAGCAGGCGGAAAGTCTGGAAAAATTAGGAATTAATAAGAAGAAACGTGATGCGGCATCAATTGAAGCCTGTAATCATATTAACAGAATGGTTGCAGACATGGAGCGCACACATGATTTTGGCAAGTTTATAAATACATTTTCCAGTGAAGTGACCGGATTTGCATCGTATTTTCCAGTACAGGATACGCTTTTTGTACTGGATGAACCGGGAAGAATAAAGGAACGCATGGAGCTTATCGGGTATGAATATTCGGAGAGCATGAAGAACCGTCTTGCGGGCGGATATGTGCTTCCAAGCCAGACAGGAATCATAAGGGGCCTGGAACAGATTTACCAGACTTTGGCTGGAAATAATAAGCTTATTCTTTCTACCATGATTTATAAGCCTTATGGCTTGAATGTTGACTATAGTATGAATATTGATGCCAGAAGCATAAATTCGTATAATAACAGCTTTGAATATCTGTCTGATGATTTAAAGAAATATAAAAGAAACGGTTACCGGACAATTCTGGTTTGTAACTCGAGGACAAGAGCTGCAAGAATTGTGGAGGATTTAAAGGAACTGGATACAGAATGCTATTTCAGTGAGGATTATTCACGTGCTGTTGAACCCGGGACTATTATGGTAACTTATGGAAATATCCATAAGGGATTCGAGCTCCCAATGATTCAGTTTGTAATGATTGCGGAAAATGATATTTTTACAAGCAGACAGAGGAAAAAAGTAAAGAAGAAGCAATATGAAGGAAAATCAATTGCCGGTTTTAACGAATTAAATATTGGAGATTATGTTGTTCATGAAAGTCATGGACTTGGAGTATACAAGGGAATCGAAAAAATTCAGGTTGAGGGTGTAGAGAAGGATTACATTAAAATTGAGTATGCCGACAAGAGTAATCTCTATGTTCTTGCCACACAGCTGGACAGACTTCAGAAATATGCAGGGGCAGATGCACAGAAAAAGCCGAAGCTTAATAAACTTGGAGGACAGGAGTGGAATAAGACAAAGTCTAAGGTACGGGGGGTAGTTGAGGAGGTCGCAAAGGATTTAGTTGCTCTCTATGCTGCAAGGCAGAAGGAAAAAGGCTATCAGTTTGGAGAGGATACTGTGTGGCAGAGAGAGTTTGAAGAAATGTTTCCTTATGAAGAAACTTCTGACCAGCTGACGGCTATAGAAGATACCAAGCGGGATATGGAAAGCCCGCGCATCATGGACAGACTTATATGTGGTGATGTGGGATATGGTAAGACAGAGATTGCAATACGTGCTGCTTTTAAGGCAGTTCAGGAGGGCAGGCAGGTTGCATATCTTGTGCCAACAACTATTCTGGCCCAGCAGATTTACAACACATTTTCAGAAAGAATGAAAGGCTTTCCGGTGACAGTCGCAGAGCTGTCGAGCTTTAAAAGCAGTGCACAGAATAAGGAGACTCTTGGAGAACTAAAAAAAGGCTTTGTGGATATTGTAATTGGAACTCACAGGCTTCTTTCAAAAGATGTGGAATATAAGGATTTAGGTCTGCTGATTATTGATGAGGAGCAGCGGTTTGGTGTTACGCATAAGGAGAAAATTAAAAAAATTAAGAATAATATAGACGTATTGACACTCAGTGCAACTCCAATTCCAAGAACACTTCATATGAGCCTTGTGGGAATCCGGGATATGAGTGTACTTGAGGAACCGCCAGTTGACAGGATACCAATCCAGACATTTGTGTCCGAACACAACGACGAGATGATTCGTGAGGCCATTAACAGGGAGCTGGCAAGAAACGGACAGGTATACTATGTATATAACCGTGTCAGAAACATTGATGAGGTGGCGGCTCATATCCAGGAGCTTGTACCTGATGCAAATGTCGCATATGCCCATGGACAGATGGATAAACGTCTGCTGGAAAGGATTATGTATGACTTTATCAACAGGGATATTGATGTACTTATATCAACAACGATTATTGAGACGGGCATGGATATTTCCAACTGCAATACAATGATTATTGAAGATGCAGATAAATTTGGACTTTCACAGCTTTATCAGCTTCGGGGGCGGGTTGGAAGAAGTAACAGGACAGCCTATGCATTCCTTTTATATAGAAGGGACAGAATGCTTACTGAGGTTGCAGAAAAGAGATTATCTGCGATTCGTGAGTTCTCGGATTTGGGCTCAGGATTTAAGATTGCGATGAAAGACTTGGAAATCAGGGGTGCTGGAAATGTACTGGGAAGAAGCCAGCATGGGCATATGGCAGCTGTTGGATATGACCTTTACTGTAAGATGCTTAATGAGGCGGTTAATACCCTGAAGGGAATTAAGAATGAGTATGCTTTTGAGACAAGCGTAGATTTAGATGTTGATGCATATATTCCATCGTCTTATATTAAGAGTGAGTATCAGAAGCTTGACATTTACAAGCGGATTGCAGGCATTGAAAATGAGGAGGAGCTTTCGGATATGAGAGATGAGCTGTCAGACCGTTATGGAAGTGTGCCGGGCTGTGCGATGAATCTTTTACAGATTGCTCTAATCAAAGCAAAGGCACATAAGATTGGGATTATGCAGATAAAGGGCGGAGAGGAGCACTCAGACAGCAAAGCAGTCTGGAGAACTGTTATGAAGCTTTATCCTAAGGCTGACATTGATGGTTTGGCAATTCAGGATTTTGTAGACAGCTTCGGAGGTTCTCTTACATTTGTTACAAAAAATGAGCCTGCTTTTGTATGGCGTGTAACAAAGAAAAAATATAGCAGTGCGGCGGAATATCTTTCGGGTCTTAAAGATATGCTGGTGGTTATGGAAGACTCTCTTGTAATTGAAGCACCCGTCGATTCTGAATAATATTAGCATTTTTAAATAAAACTCCTATTAATTCTAAGAAAAGGGTTGATTTTTAATTTACAGGTGCTATAATACATTAAAGTTTTAAGCTTTAATGCTTTAAAGCAACGAATTTTATATAGGAGGATTATTATGGAACAAAAAGGTGAATTGGTCTCATTTAGACCGGACATTAAAGTGGTTGACTGTACAATACGTGACGGAGGTCTGGTAAATAACTTTTATTTTGAAGACCAGTTCGTTAAGAATTTATATACGGCAAATGTTGCAGCAGGCGTAGATTATATGGAGTTTGGATAT
>JAUNPT010000163.1 GCA_030536565.1 Eubacteriales bacterium
AAAATTTACAAGACAAAAAAATGCCAGTATCTTAAGGGGCAGAGTACATTTGCGCTGGGAATAATAACAGGAAATAATAAGAAACTGATTTCTGGTAAAAAGAATAGTATGAATGAAAAAATCCTTAAAGGTACTGATATAGATAAGTATAAAATCAAGGATAGTGACAGGTATGTTGTTTTTTGTCCGGAAAGCTTCCAGCAGTCTGCACCTGAAAAATATTACCGTGCATCTGAAAAATTATTGTACAGGTTTATCAGCGACAGACTTGTGTTTGCCTATGACAATGAGCAGAGGCTGTCCTTAAACAGCTGTAATATACTGATTCCCAATATTCCCGGAATGGATATAAAGTATATACTGGCTGTTCTTAATTCATCTGTGGCCCAGTTTGTGTATTCCAGGAGATTTCATTCTGTAAAGGTATTAAAATCGCATTTGGAACAGCTTCCAATACCAGAAGCTTCAAAGGAGGAACAGGCTGTAATAGCTGCAGCAGCCTTAAGGCTTATATGCCTTGACAAAAGGCTGAGGCCGGAACAGTGGCAGCAGCTGTATTTATATCTGGACAAACAGATTGCCAGTCTTTATGGTCTTTCAGAAGAAGAATATGAGCGGATTTGTCTGGGCGTCATGTGATACTTCTTTTTAAAGATGCGGTTGAAATAGGAAATGTTGTCAAAACCACATTTTCCAGCAATATCAGTAATGGCAGCATCTGAGGTTTCAAGCATTCGTACAGCCATTAAAAGCCTGTAATCATTAAGATAATTGACGAAAGAGGTTCCCATATAATTTTTAAAGAATTTCATAAAATGAGAGCGGCTGATATTGCATGTATCAGCCATTTTTTCTATAGTAATTGGTTCATGATAATTTAATTCAATATATTTAGTAATAGTTTTAATGCGTTCAAGGTTTTCATTAAAAACATGCATGCCATAGGAAGAAGCCTTGTTAAGTCTGTCATTGCTTCCACGTTTTACAATAAGTGGATTCAGATGAAAAAAGAAATCATAGAGGCAGCTTCTTACAGACAGGTTATATTGGCTGGGAAAACTGGAACAGACTTTGTCAGCGCGGTCAATTGCCGCTATAGCAGAGCGGGCAGGCTCACTGTTTGGACTTATGATGGCAGGAGATGAGTACTGCACATCTAGGAGCTTTTTAAAAAAATTTTTTGTCATATCGTCACCCTGAGCCGGAATAAGCATGTTAAGATTGAAAATAATATTTTCATATTCCAAAGGCGTATCAGTATGAGATGGATTCTGCATAATGCCATGAAGCTGGGCTGGAAGAATGATTGCTATAGAACCGGCATGTACAGTGTAATCCTGCATATCAATAGAAATGCTTGCACAGCCGCGTTTAACATAGATTAGTTCCATCTCGTTGTGCCAGTGTAGCACTACCTTGGGAAAATCCAAAGGAATAGAGCATAAATAAGTATTATAGGAAAATTCATTTTCGTAGTGGTCCTTGACCTCATGAAAATTTTCATATTCTAAAGTGTTCATACAGCCTCCAAATTAAAACAAAACCACATATTATGATAGTATTGTACTATTATTGGCTAGTATATTTCAAGAATAATCTTTTATATTGCATATAATAATACATATATAAAACAGTTTCTCAGATATAATTGTAATACAAATAAATGGAGGCTATTATGGTAAAAGAAAAATGCGTTGAAATGTTTGGTAGAAACATAGGAGAGTGTACTAATGAGGAGGTTTATGCAGCACTTCTTCACATGATAAAGCAGATGGCAGCAGCAAGAGAATGCAGTAATGAGTGCAGTAATGGAAAATGCAAAAAAAAGGTGTACTATGTATCTGCGGAATTTCTAATTGGAAAGCTTTTATCCAATAATATGATTAATCTTGGCATATATGAAGATGTAAAAAATGAATTGGCAGCCTGCGGCAAAAGCCTCGCGGATATTGAGGAAATTGAAGCAGAGCCTTCTTTGGGAAATGGTGGTCTTGGAAGACTTGCAGCATGTTTTCTTGACTCTATGGCGACGATAGGGTTAGATGGAGATGGAATTGGACTTAATTATCATTTGGGTTTATTCAAGCAGGTTTTTGAAAATAATATGCAGACTGAGGAGGCAAATCCATGGATTGATAAGAATACATGGCTGGAAAAGACAGATGTAACCTATGATATTGCATTTGGCGACTGCAGGGTAAAATCAAGAATGTATGATATAGCAGTAACAGGTTTCATGAACAGAACTAACAAGCTGCATCTTTTTGATATAGAATCAGTTGACGAGGCTATAGTAAAGCCGGGTAATATAGAATTTGATAAGGAAAATATAGCAAAGAATCTTACGTTATTCTTATACCCGGACGACAGCGATGATAATGGAAGGCTGCTTAGGATATACCAGCAGTATTTTATGGTAAGCAATGGTGCAAGGCTTATTCTGTCGGAGGTTAAGGAAAAATGTGCCCATGATGGCAGGGGTCTTAGAAGCCTTCCTGATTATGCTGCAATTCAGATAAATGATACTCACCCAACTATGATTATTCCTGAATTGGTACGTCTTTTAATGGAGGAAAGCGTGACAGACCCAGAGGGTGCCATGACAATGGACGAGGCAATAGATGTTGTTGCAAAGACATGTGCATATACAAACCATACAATACTTGCTGAAGCTCTTGAAACATGGCCAATTTACTACCTTGAGAAGGTGGTTCCACAGCTTATGCCTATAATTCGTGAGCTGGATAATCTTGTAAGACAAAAATTTTCTGATGAGTCAGTTTATATCATAGATAAAGAAAATCGTGTTCATATGGCTCATATAGATATTCATTACGGATATAGTGTTAATGGTGTTGCAGCACTTCATACGGAGATTTTAAAAAATTCAGAGCTTAATAATTTCTATAAGATATATCCTGAAAAGTTTAATAATAAGACTAACGGAATTACGTTCAGAAGATGGCTTATGTACTGCAATCATCCGCTTACGATGTATATTGAGGAGCTTATCGGAACTGATTACCAAAAGGATAGTAAAAAGCTTACAGACCTGTTAAAGTATGCTAATGATGAGACGGTTATTAAAAAAATACTGTCAATTAAGCAGGAAAATAAAACAGCTTTAAAAGAATATTTAAAGAGAACGCAGAATATAGAAATAGATGATAATTCAATATATGACATTCAGGTTAAGAGACTTCATGAATATAAGAGACAGCAGATGAATGCACTGTATGTTATATATAAATATTTTGACATTAAGGCAGGAAATATTCCAAAGACACCAATTACAGTAATATTTGGTGCCAAGGCTGCGAAGGCTTATACTATCGCCAAGGATATAATACACATGATTTTGTGCTTAAGTGAGGTTATTAAAAATGATCCGCAGGTAAGCCAATACCTTAAGGTTGTTATGGTTGAGAATTATAATGTTACTCTTGCAGAGAAGCTGATTCCGGCCTGCGATATATCAGAGCAGATTTCTCTCGCCTCCAAAGAAGCCAGTGGAACAGGCAATATGAAGTTCATGCTTAATGGGGCAGTAACGCTTGGGACAATGGATGGTGCCAATGTTGAAATTGCAAAGCTGGTTGGAAAAGAAAACATATATACATTTGGCGCATTAAGTGATGAGGTTATTGCACATTACGCAAAGGCAGATTATGTGCCGGGAGATTTCTACAATTCAGACAATACGATTAAAAAATGTGTAGATTTTATTGTATCAGAACAAATGTGTTCTGTGGGCTGTGAAGAAAACCTAAGACGTCTCTATAACGAAATCCTTAATAAGGACTGGTTTATGACGCTTCTTGACCTGAAGGATTATATTGCAGTGAAGGAGCAGGCTGTTTCTGACTATGAGGATAGAATGAGCTGGGGTAAGAAAATGCTTGTAAATACAGCAAAAGCAGGCTTTTTCTCATCAGACAGAACAATAGCACAGTATGATGAGGAAATCTGGAAAAGCAGATAAATAATAAAATATAATGGTTTTTGGGAGCCGCAGATGAATTTTTCATCTGCGGCTTATTTGGATTTTAATTAGTAACAGTTCAGCCACGCTGTTCATAATCTGCCAGAATGTACATAATGACTAAAAAATCGATATAATGGCTGGCAGATTATTCTTGTAGATAATCTTATAAAAGGCTATAATTAAAAAAATTATATGCGGATAAAAAGAGGGGGTGCACAATGTATAATATACTGATTGTCGATGATGAGAAAATAGAAAGAAACGGAATAATATTTTTATTAAAAAAACTGGGATTTGAACTAAATGTAAGTGAGGCTGCAAATGGAAAAGCTGCATTAGAATATATGATGGATTTAAGGGAAAATGGAGGAGCTATAGATATTCTTCTGACAGATGTTAAAATGCCATTTATGGACGGGATTGAGCTGATTCGCTGTGTTGTT
>JAUNPT010000164.1 GCA_030536565.1 Eubacteriales bacterium
TATTTTCTGCAATTGATTTTTTAGCCTTAGGAGGAGTAATCTCATCTATGTGCTCAAAAATATTTTCAATGCTGTGATATTTCATAATCAATGCTGAAGCAGTCTTGGGCCCCACACCAGGCGCTCCTGGAATATTATCAGAAGAATCACCCATAAGAGCTTTCATATCAATGAACTCCAGAGGTGTAACTCCATATAAAGCTTCTACATCTTTAGGCAGATAATCCTCTACCTCTGTTACTCCCTTTTTTGTTTTAGGGATTCGAATTTTAATATTTTCCTCTGCCAGCTGCAAAAGATCCCTGTCTCCTGAAATAACCGTAACCACAATCCCCTTAGCAGCATTTTTCTTTGCCAGTGTACCAATGATATCGTCAGCCTCAAACCCTTCTTTTTCAACAACTGTAATATTCATTGCCTTAAGCAGCTCCTTCATAAGAGGAACCTGCTGTTTTAACTCAGGCAGCATTGGTTTTCTTGTTCCCTTATACTCTTGAAATTCCTTATGACGGAAAGTCGGTGCACTTAAATCAAATGCAACTGTTATATAATCAGGTTTTTCTTCATCAATGAACTTAAACATAATATTTAAGAATCCATACATTGCATTCGTATGAATCCCCTCAGAATTTGTTAAATCGGGAAGTCCATAAAATGCCCTGTTTAAAATACTGTGTCCATCTATCAAAATTAACTTTTCTGCCACTTTATTCTCCTTAATAATACTGAATCAGTATATATATAATCAATGCCGCAGCAATAAAGCCATTGCATATAAGCCATGTGATTATATTATGACGATTCTGTCTCTTTATTCTTTCTATTTTTTTTAAGCTGTTTTTTATTTTTAAATCTACAAGTCCCGTAAAATCATAAACATCTAAAAGCTTCCTGTATTCTGGTTTCAGCTTTACTGCTTTTTCATCGTCCTCAAGACCATATGCAACAATATAATGTATTTCAAATTCTTCCTTACAGTCTTTACAGCTGCATAAATGTTTAATAAAATGTTCCTCATCATGAAGGGACAATTTGTCAAGCTCAAAGGGCACAATCATGCTCTGTATTTTTTTGCAATCGTCCATATAAATCTCCATTCTGCCATATGCAGCCTTAACAATCTGCACACTTATTTATTATATCATTAAACATATGATTTCAACAGTAATTTTTATAAGTAATTTAAAAATAAGGTAACTGCTTCTTAATATCTGACAATTGGATAAAAAAAGCCCCTGTCCTTACAATATGTAAAAACAGGGGTGCTATATGCGGATGGCGGGACTTGAACCCGCACGATGTTGCCACCGGCAGATTTTGAGTCTGCTGCGTCTGCCATTCCGCCACATCCGCGCGACTTGATTATGTTATCATATAAACGGTAAAAAATCAAGGGCGGATTTAAAACTTAGCAAACAATTTCATCGGGTGTCGTAACCGTTTTCATGTAAACTACATACTTCTGTATAAATCCTCATATTTCTTAGCTGAACTTGACCATGAGAAATCAGTTTTCATGCCACGGTCGACAATCTTATTCCACTCACGCTTATGGTTATAATACACGTCTTTTGCATAATTAATAATACCAAGCATCTCATGGGCATTATAATTAGTAAATGAGAAGCCCGTACCCTTGCTCTCATATTCATTATAAGCCTCTACCGTATCCTTAAGTCCGCCTGTTTCACGAACAATAGGCACAGTTCCATAGCGAAGGCTCATAAGCTGGCTGAGACCGCATGGTTCGAACAATGATGGCATTAGGAATGCATCGCAGGCAGCATAAATCTTATGAGACATTTCTTCAGAATAATAAATATTAGCTGAAACTCTGTCATTATACTTCCAGTCATAATGTCTGAACATATTCTCATATTTTTCCTCACCTGTACCTAATACAACAAGCTGCACATCTTCTGTACATATCTGATCCATAACATATGAAACGAGGTCAAGACCCTTCTGGTCTGTAAGTCTTGAAACTATTCCAATCATAAACCTGCCCTTATCTTCCTTAAGACCCAGTTCTTTTTGCAATGCGACCTTATTCTTCCACTTTTCCTTACGGAATGTAATCTGATTATAATTAGCAGCAAGGCTCTTATCTGTCTGTGGATTATATACCTCGTAATCTATTCCGTTAACTATTCCACTAAGACAATTAGAACGTGCATTCATCAGGCCGTCTAAATGTTCACCATAAAATGGAGTCTTGATTTCTTCGGCATATGTAGAGCTTACAGTTGTAACCTTGTCAGCATAAACGATACCGCCCTTAAGATAATTGGCATCTTTATAAGCCTCCAGCTTATAAGATGTAAAGTAGCTGTCCGGAAGTCCAGTAATATCCTTAACCTTCTTTAAATCCCAAATTCCCTGGAACTTAAGGTTATGAATAGTCATAATTGATTTAACTCCCTGATAAAAATTCCCTTGTGAAAATCTTTCTCTAAGATATACAGGAATCAATCCAGTCTGCCAGTCATGGCAGTGAATAATATCCGGCTTAAAGCCTAAAACCGGAACTGCTGAAAGAGCCGCCTTGCTAAAGAAAGCAAATTTTTCTATATCTTCATGAATCCAGCCATATGGCTTATTTCCTGAAAAATAAAATTCATTGTCAATAAAATAAAAAGTAACTCCATCATATTCCATTTCAAAAACACCGACATATTGCGTTCTCCACGCAAGGTCAATATAAAAATGTGTTTTATAAATCATTTTCTCACGGTATTCCCATGGAATACAAGTATATTTAGGTATCATTACTCTGACATCATACTCATCTTTGTTAAAATACTTTGGTAAAGAACCAACTACATCAGCAAGTCCTCCTGTTTTAATAAATGGAACCGCTTCAGATGCAATAAATAACACATTTTTCATACAAGTTATCCTCCAGATAAAAAAATAAGTGCAACAATTAAGTTGCACTCATTATAACACATCATTCTAATAATTACCAGTAACGTCTGATTCCAACAATTGATAATCCAATATTAACGGAAGCGACTTTAACAACATCTCCTGATGATGGTGCATGAATCATCTGCCCATTACCAATATAAATCCCTACATGTCCCGGATAACATATAATATCACCCGGCTGCGCCTCAGAGAGACTTCCAACTGACGCTCCTCCATATGTCTGGCCTCCGGAAGTCCTTGAAAGCGAAATTCCAGCTGCATTAGCAAAAACATAAGAAGTAAAGCCTGAGCAGTCAAACCCTGCAGGTGTTGAACCGCCATAAACATAAGGTATTCCACACAATGAATAAGCTAAACCAACAATACTGTTAGCTGCTGCAGAGTTATTATTTGCAGTTGTGCTAAAACTATTTGAATTATAACTCTTTGAAGCAGCAACCTGAGAAGCTTTTCTAACCGCCGCAGATATCTTATCCTTAAGGTCTTCATTCTTTGCCTGTGCTTCACTTATTGATGAGTATAATATCGCCTGTTTGTCAAGATACTCATCCTGCATTGCCAGAAAACTGGTCTTTTCATTTTCAAGAGATGTCTTGATTTCCTTGATTTGAGACGCTGTATTAGCCATCTCCTCAAGCTTGCCACGGTCATAATCATAAACCTGCTGCACATATTCTGTTTTATTAAGCATCTCTCCCATGCTTGATGATGTTAAAAGAACCTCCGTAAGAGTTGTTGACTGGTCTTCATAGAGATACTTAATCCTTAATTTCATATCCTCATACTGACCCTTCTGGACTGCTTCAGCATTAGCAAGGTCAATTGTAGCATTGGCAATATCATTACTTAAGGCAGACAGGCTGCTCTCCAGTTCATCAATCTGAATCAACAGATATGCCAGCTGATCCTCGTAAGAATCCAAATCAGACAACACCTGTTTCTGCTCATTTTTTAAATCAGTCACTTCGTCCGCAAATACAGTTGTGCCTGTAATACAGGTTATCATTACTGCCGCCGCAATTGTTTTCATTATTCTTTTACGCATATTATATATTAACCTCATTTATTACAATCTTTTTAAAATTCAATTACAAATCGGTTATTATTATAATATATTCAGCAATATATATCAAGCAGAAAAACTTTTAAGCATCACTTTTAGCATCACTGGCATTATCTGGAATATCAGAAAACGCTATATTGTAAACGTATTTCATCTGCTATAAGCGCTATAAATTCTGAGTTAGTAGGCTTCCCTTTACCATTGCTTATAGTATAGCCGAACAGATTGTTTAAGGTATCTGTATTTCCTCTGTTCCACGCAACTTCAATAGCATGCCTTATTGCTCTCTCAACGCGGCTTGGTGTAGTTTTATATTTTTTTGCGATTGTAGGATATAGAATCTTTGTAATGCAGTTAATAATATCATTGTCCTTGACTGCCAGTATTATTGAATCCCTCAGATATTGATA
>JAUNPT010000165.1 GCA_030536565.1 Eubacteriales bacterium
TATAGAAAGGAGACTTCTTCTCACCTAATCTCTTTAATCTAATCTTTACTGCCATGTTAATTTCACCTCCTGGTTTATTTTAAATTTAATCTATGTTAAAAAGGTAGTTTAAAACGTCCCCTTTTAGCACCTTTCATCATGCCTGGCATCTGTTTCATCATCTTTTTCATCTGTTCAAACTGTTTAACAAGACGATTAACCTCGCTAATATCTACGCCAGCACCCTTAGCTATTCTGTTTTTTCTTGACGGATTAAGGATTTCAGGATTTTTCCGCTCCTTAGCTGTCATTGAATAAATGATTGATTCTGTTCTTTTAAGATTAGCTTCAGCATCATCTGGCACTGACAGATTCTTCATCTGTCCGCCAAGTCCCATGCCCGGAAGCATATTAAGTATTGAACCGATACCGCCCATATTCTTAATCTGTCCCATATACTCAAGAAAGTCATCAAAATCAAATTCAGCTTTTTTCAGCTTATTTTCCATTTCTTTGGCTTTATCGGCATCAATCTGGGCCTCTGCCTTTTCAATAAGTGTTAGTACATCACCCATTCCCAAAATTCTCGAAGCCATACGGTCCGGGTAGAATTGCTCCAAATCAGAAAGCTTTTCTCCCATACCTACATACAGAATCGGTTTTCCAGTTACAGCTTTAATAGAAAGTGCTGCACCACCTCTTGTATCTCCATCTAACTTAGTTAAAATAACTCCATCAATGCCGATTTTTTCATTAAACGAAGCAGCTACATTAACTGCATCCTGACCTGTCATGGAGTCAACCACAAGAATTGTATGGTCTACTGCAACCTGTTCTTTTATATTCTGTAACTCTGCCATCATATCTTCATCAACATGAAGACGTCCGGCTGTATCTAAAATAACAATATTAAAATTGTTGTTTTTAGCATGATTCATTGCAGCTTTAGCAATATCAACAGGATTGTTTCCAGTCCCCATAGAAAAGACTTCAACGCCCTGCTTTTCTCCATTAATCTTAAGCTGCTCAACCGCTGCCGGCCTATATACATCACAAGCAGCAAGCAAAGGTTTCTTGCCTTTTGCTTTAAACTTACCAGCAAGCTTCGCTGTTGTCGTTGTCTTACCAGCACCCTGAAGACCTGCCATAAGAATTACTGTAATATCATTTCCCGGCTTGATAGCAATTTCTGTTGTCTCTGAGCCCATAAGTGAAACCATTTCCTCATTGACTATCTTAATTACCATCTGTCCCGGTGTAAGACTTGTCATTACATCCTGTCCTACTGCGCGTTCTTCGACGGACTTAATAAATTTCTTTACTACCTTAAAATTGACATCAGCTTCAAGGAGTGCCATCTTAACTTCCTTTAGAGCTGCCTTAACATCTGCTTCTGTAAGTCTGCCTTTACCACGAAGGTTCTTAAATATATTCTGTAATTTGTCTGAAAGACTGTCAAATGCCATAAAACCCTCCGTTCCGTTCTAGAAATCATCAAGAATTTCTTTTGCAATGCTCTGAATCTTATGAATCTGTCCAATATCCTGTGATTTAAGATATTGCTCTGTCAGCTGGTTAATTTCATGTACTTTAGATTTCGTATCCATAAACTTCTCAATCAAATGAAGCTTGCTCTCATAATCATTCAAAGTTTTTGTAACTCTCTTTATCATATCATGAACACCCTGTCTGGATATACCATGTTCATCAGCTATTTCACTTAAAGTAAGATCATTAAACACCGCATCCTGATATATTAACTTCTGATGCTCAGTAAGAAGTTCTCCATAAAAATCATAGAGAAGTGTCTGTTCAACAATTCTTTCCATAACAACACCACATTCATTCTTTTCTTGAACCTTATGAATAATATCATATTGCAAAACCAGTGTCAAGCATTTTTACTTGACACTGGTTTTGTTTTTTGTATTAAATTCAATACATTTTTTCACTCATTAAATATTAACTTTAACTATTCTAGGTCTAAGGCCGGCTTCTTCAAGCTTTGCAACAATCTGTTCCTTGTGCTCATGTCCGAAGGCTTCAATTGTTATACGAAGTTCAACTGTAGCCTTACGGTTAATGCTTACAAACTGGTTGTGTTCAAGTTTAATAACATTTCCATTCGCCTCTGCAATAATAGATGCAACCTTAACAAGCTCACCTGGCTTATCAGGAAGAAGAACAGATACTGTAAAGATTCTGCTTCTTTGAACAAGGCCCTGCTGAACTACTGAAGACATTGTGATAACGTCCATGTTACCGCCTGAAAGAATTGAAACAATCTTCTTATCTGAAACCTTAAGCTGTTTTAATGCAGCAACAGTTAAAAGTCCTGAATTTTCAACAATCATTTTGTGATTTTCTACCATATCAAGGAATGCAACAATCAAATCCTCATCTGGAACCGTAATTACATCATCAAGATTCTTCATAAGATACGGAAACAGCTTTGAGCCTGGTGTCTTTACCGCTGTACCATCTGCAATAGTGTCAACTGATGGAAGTGTAACAACTTTGCCTGCCTTAATTGATTCCTGAAGGCAGTTAGCACCAGCTGGCTCAACACCAATGACCTTAACATTAGGATTAAGAAGCTTTGCAAGTGTTGATACACCTGTTGCTAATCCGCCGCCGCCAATTGGTACAAGAATATAATCAACTGTTGGAAGCTCCTTAATAATTTCCATTGCTATAGAACCCTGCCCGGTTGCAACATCTAAATCATCAAAGGGATGAACAAATGTAAGTCCCTGCTCCTTTGCTAACTTCATAGCATATTCGCAGGATTCATCATATACATTACCATACAGTATAACTGATGCGCCATAGCCTTTAGTTCTGTTCACCTTAATCAAAGGAGTTGTTGTAGGCATTACAACCGTCGCTTTAACGCCAAACTTCTTTGCAGCAAACGCAACACCCTGTGCGTGGTTTCCAGCTGATGCTGTAATAAGCCCTTTTTCTCTTGCTTCTTCGGACATCGTACTAATCTTATAATAAGCTCCTCTTACCTTGTAAGCTCCTGTATACTGCATATTCTCAGGCTTTAAATACACCTTGTTTCCTGACTGGCCGCTAAAATATTCACTGTAAACCAGATTGGTTGGTAATGTAGCTTCTTTCACTTTCTCTGCTGCTTCTTCAAATTTCTTTAATGTCAATTCTTCCATGTTCTTATCTCTCCATTGATTAATAAATTTTATTCTTCATCGGATACACGAACGTCAAATAAGGCGTTAACAAAATCTTCTGAATTAAACTTCTGCAGGTCTTCCACCTGTTCACCTACGCCAATATACTTGACAGGAATCCCATACTCAGCCTGAATTGCAACAGCAATTCCGCCTTTGGCGGTTCCGTCCATCTTGGTAAGTATAATTCCGGTAATATCTGTTACCTCTTTAAACTCCTTTAACTGGGAAAGGGCATTCTGACCCGTAGTGGCATCAAGAACAATAAGATTTTCCCTGTATGCATCAGAATACTCTCTTTCAATAACTCTGTCAATCTTTGCAAGCTCTGCCATAAGATTTTTCTTGTTATGCAGACGTCCTGCTGTATCACATAAAAGCACGTCCGCATTACGTGCTTTTGCAGCAGCAATTGAATCAAATATTACCGCAGCCGGGTCAGAGCCTTCACTCTGCGCAATGATATCTGCACCTGTGCGGTGCGACCACTCTGTAAGCTGTTCAATAGCAGCCGCTCTGAATGTATCTGCTGCAGCCATTACAACCTTCTTATTCATAGCTTTAAGATGCCCTGCAAGCTTGCCAACTGATGTTGTCTTTCCAACACCATTTACACCTATTAACATAACTATGGATTTTTTATTTTCAAATTCATAAGCATTTTCACCTAAGTCCATCTTTTCCTTAATAGTATCAATAAGCAGCTGCTTACATTCCATTGGCTGTTTAATTTTGTTTTCTTTAACTTTTTCTTTAAGTTCCTCAATAATTTCATCTGTAGCTCTAACACCGATATCTCCCATTATCAATGTTTCTTCCAGCTCATCATAGAAATCATCATCTATAGAAGAAAAACCGGAAAATATAGAATCAATTCCAGAAACAATATTACTTCTGGTTTTAGACAATCCTTCCTTTAACTTACTAAATAAACCCATGTATGCCTCTCCCTTCTATTGCTTTTTATTATTTTTATCCAGCTGGCTTGCAGCCAAATCAACTGAGACAAGTGCAGATACACCCTTTTCCTGCATTGTAATACCATACAGTCTGTCAGCTGCATTCATAGTTCCCCTGCGGTGGGTAATCACAATAAACTGCGTATGCTCTGTTAATTTATGAAGATAATTAGCATATCTTCCTACATTAGAATCATCAAGAGCCGCTTCAATTTCATCAAGAAG
>JAUNPT010000166.1 GCA_030536565.1 Eubacteriales bacterium
CCCTAATCGTTTTGAGCAAGTGCTGCTTTAATCATGATTGCACACTCAATACGCTTCTGCTGTAATTTACAGCCTATGTCATATGCATCATTGATATTTCCATGGAAATTGTAAGAATTAGCAGCACAGCCTCCGCTGCAATAAAACTTAGCGAAGCAGTTCTTACATTTTTCCTTTGAATATACATTACACCCTTTAAACATGTCACGGATATCTGTACGTGTTATGCCTTCGTCAACATTCCCCATGAGGAACTCCTCATTGCCGACAAACTGATGACATGGATAAAAATCACCCCAAGGTGTAACTGCTAAATACTCACAGCCTGAACCACAGCCTGAAAGCCTTTTAGCAACACATGGGCCTCCGGTTAAATCTATCATAAAATGGAAAAAGTTAAATCCATTTCCGGCTTTCTTTCTTTTAACCAGTTCCTTTGCCAGAATATCATACTGTTCACAAAGATATGGAATATCCTCCTCGCGAATCGCATAAGAATCTGTTGGCTGAGCGACTACAGGCTCTACAGAAATCTGTTCAAAGCCTTCATCTGCCAGATGTAAAACGTCCTTTGAAAAATCCAGATTATTATGTGTAAATGTTCCCCTTACATAATAATTGTTCTGATTTCTTAATTCTGCAAGCTTCTTAAACTTTGGCATAATTATGTCGTATGAACTGCCATGGTCATTTCTTGTTGGCCTCATATAATCATTGATTTCCTTACGTCCATCAATACTTAAAACCACATTGCTCATTTCCTTATTGGCAAATTCCATAATTTCATCATTCAGCAAAATACCATTAGTTGTAAGTGTAAACCTGAATTTCTTATTATGCGCCTCTTCCTGACTTCTTCCATAAGCAACGAGCTGTTTTACAACATCAAAATTCATTGTTGGCTCACCACCAAAGAAATCCACTTCAAGATTTTTTCTTGAACCTGAGCTGGCAATCAGAAAGTCCAATGCCTTCTTACCAACCTCATAACTCATTAAAGCTCTTCTTCCATGATATTCGCCTTCTTCTGCAAAACAGTATTTACATGCCAGATTACAGTCATGGGCAATATGCAGGCATAACGCTTTAACAACTGTTGGCCTGTCTTTAAACGAATCAATATACGGCTCATATATATCTTCTGTGAAAAGCTGTCCGGCCTCTTTTAATTCATTGATTTCTCCATATGCTTCACGCACATCTCTTTCAGAATATTTGTTCTCCAGTTTTTCAATAATTTCATCAAGATTATGTTCTTCGTATAATGCAATAATATCATATACCAAATCATCTACAACATGAACTGAACCACTGTTTACATCAAGAACAATATTATATCCGTTATTCTTATACTGATGTATCATTAATACTTCCTCATTTTCTTAATTTACCATAACAGACACTTCTTAAGCTTCGCTCTGTCAGTCTACAGCCAGCCTCGCTGGCATTGCTGGTGCCGCTTTCGCAGACACTTCTTAAGCTTCGCTCTGTCAGTCGCGGCTGGCGCCGCTAATTTAGGAATATGTAAGCCAGCAATTATGCAAGCATATTGCTGGCTTACATATTCCTAAATTGTCTGCTTGTAGCTACGCGCAAAAGAAAGAGAGTGTCGATAATGCTTTAACACTCTCTTACTTCTACATACTAATTATTCTTATTCTCACAGCTCTGATTTCCAACCGTACATGATGTCTTACATGCTGACTGACATGATGTCTGGCACTCGCCGCATCCACCGTTCTTCATTGTATCCTTCAATACGCGATTGCTGATTGTCTTAATGTGCTTCACGACAATACCTCCTTCTTGTTCATAAACTAGAGCATATTATACCATAGCATTCTAATGATTTCAATTCTTTTCTTACCTACTTATAATAATATCACTAAGCTTTCTTTTAGGGACATAATGAACATCTTTCTCATCTCTGTAATACTTAAGGCTGTCCCCTTCATTAACCTCTTTTAAAACTATCTTTTCTGCTGGTTTTCCAAATGCCACAATAAGGAGCGGAGCAAGATTCTGTGAAAGCTCTAAAGCCTCCTTTACCTGTCCTGCCTGAAAATTACCAATCATACAGCCGCCAAGCCCTTTTTCTGCTGCCGCAAGAAGCATGGTTTGTGCAACAATACCAACGTCTTTTTGGTACCTTGTCAATGACTCATCAGTTTTCTTATCCTGACATATGATTATAAAACCTGTAGGACACATTCCCTTATGAGGAAGTTCTAAATCCGGCAGTGCTCCCGCCCATTTAGTAAGGCTCTGAATTTTACTTACCTCGTCCTTTTCCCATGCCAGATAATATTTAAATGGCTGGGCATTTACACTTGACGGAGTCAGCCTTGCATGATCCACAAAATCTGCCAGCTCCTCCTTTGTAAAATGGTAGCTTTCATCATAACCTCTATAGCTTCTGTTAGCCATAACCAAATCTTTAAACATTTTTGTTCTCCTTTCGCATAATCCAGCAGACAAGCCATTGTGAACACTTTGTTTTAAAAAGCAATGTATTTTACAATTACCTGCCTTCAGTGAAAAACATTAAACTAATCCCATAAATCTTAACACAAATATCCAGCCAGTTAAAGTAATACTTGACAAAAGCGTTGTCAAAACAACTATACTTGAAGCTAAAACCTCATCGTTATTCATATTTTTCGCCATAATATAGCTTGTTACAGTTGTAGGTGATGCAACCATAATTAGAATAGACATCAGCTCCTGATTTCTAAATCCCAGCCATACCGCCGCAGGAAGTGCTGCCATTGCAATTCCTATAAGCTTAACAAATGCGGCAATTACTGTAGGCTTTATCTTCTTTATAGCCTTTCTGCCCTCAAATCCCGCGCCAATACATATAAGTGCTATAGGAGTTGCAGTCTGTGCTATGCTGTCAATCGTTTTATTAACTATTTCTGGATATGTAATTCCAAGAAGTGATGACACCAGCCCAAGTAAAATACCGATAATAATAGGATTCTTGGCAATATTAATAAATGCCTTCTTAATATTAGCCGATTTATCTGTATCTGACACATTTTTGTATGCCACGCCCTCGGACTTGCAGCCATCGGCCTTAAAGGTCAGCACTACAACAGAAATAACATTAAATAGTGGAACTGCCGCAACAATCATAAGCGGTGCCATTCCTGTATCGCTGTACATATTCTGGATAAATGCCATACCAAGGATTGCCGCACTGCTGCGGCAGGAGCACTGAATAAAGCTTCCCTTCATTGAATCCTCCTTCATAAGCAGGTCTGTCATTACCCACACTCCGCCAAACATTACAATAGTTGTTATAAAACAGAACAGCACAAATGACATATCGAACTGCGACTTAAAATCATTCCTCGATAAATCCTTAAACAGCAGTACTGGCAGCGCAGCCACAAACACATACTTATTAGCAGCATTAGTAAAATGTTCATCAATTACCCCAAGCTTCTTAATCACCCCGCCTACAATCATAACAAGAAATATAGGAATTGTTGAATTAAGACTATATACAAAACTATCCATCATCGGCACCTCTTTGTCATATTAAATATGTACATTGTAACACAACTTCTTGATTTGTGCTAACCTTACTCCACTCCGATGTTTTGGCCCCCGCCTTTCCCCTTAACACACAAAAAGGGGTCTGCCGCACTAAGTGCGCTCTCCTATGCGGCAAAACACCCACGAACATATAAAATTCGTGGGTGCTGCAATAATTTAGATTATTTCATGCTCTGCTTTTTCTTTTTTAAGTAAACGATTGTAGTAATTATTCCGCCGCTTACAAAAATCAAAGCAAACCACAGCCACAGATTAGAGTTGTCGCCTGCCTGTGGAGATTTGGTATCATCAGTCGGCTTTTTGTCCTGTATCGCCGGCTTTGTATCGGTTTTCTTCTCAAAAGCTACTTTGATAGTTACTTTACTATCGGGCTGAATATAGGTATAGTATTTTTCTTTAATAATACGGTCGATTTTATCCAAATAATAAAGCGCAAACCACTGGCTCGACTGATTGCCCATCGGCAATCCCTTACCCGTATCACAAACAATAATACAACGTATATTTTAGCACATTGCTGTTCAATTTCCAATTGCCTGTTTATAATTGACAATATCCTCAAGTGTATATAACCGCACATCATTTTCTTCGGCAGCACTTTCAATCTTATCGTCAAAACCGCTTTCAGAAAACAGTGCATAGTAGAATTTTGCTTTCTGCTTCAACAGTGTGAATTTAGCAAGTGTGTCGAGATATTCAGAATAGCTAAACGGCGACTTCTTAAACTTACATTCACCGACAAGATATTCCTTTGC
>JAUNPT010000167.1 GCA_030536565.1 Eubacteriales bacterium
ATTAAACCGCAAAACATTTTTTATATGATTTACATCGCTGCCCTTTATGTCAATATAAGCTTCATGAATATTCTCATGTTCAGCAAAAAAATGATACATTTATTCTTCCTTTTCCTTATCTCCTGCGGGCAGTTACATTTACCCATTCGCCATCATGATTTACTTCGACCACCTCAAGTTCTGGATTTTTGTTAAATGCTGCCACAACCTCATCTTCCTTTGTATTTATTATCCCAGAAGTGATAAAGTACGCTCCATGCTTCATATGCTCATGGATACATACTGAAAGAGGCTCTAATACATCTGCCAGAATATTAGCACACACAATATCATAGCACTCATAGCCGCATGCATCTTTAACTGTCTTATCATCTATGATGTTGCCCTCAATAACCTGAAGCTGTTCTTCTGATACATCATTCTGCTGTGCATTTTCCCTTGATGCAATAATAGCATTGGGATCCAAATCTGTCCCCAATGCATGCTTTGCACCATACTTTAATGCAACAACCGAAAGTATTCCACTTCCGCAGCCTACATCAAGGACTTCCTCGCCGCCCTTAACATACTTCTGAAGCTGTTCAATAACCATCTTAGTAGTCTCATGTGAGCCCGTTCCAAATGCAGTTCCCGGGTCAATACTTAAAACTGCATGTCCCTGCATTTCTTCTGTTACTGGCTCCCATGTCGGCTTTATATACAAATCACCGATTGTAAATGTGTGCCAGTACTGCTTCCAGTTGTTAATCCAGTCCTTGTCCTCTGTTTCTGACTCAGTAATTGTTCCTGCTCCAATATCAGTAAATGCGCTAAGCTCCTCCAATTCCTTTTCAACCTTAGGAACAATGGTGTGGTCATCTTCTTTTGAATCAATATAAAAATTGACTTTTGCTTTACCCTCATCTGGCGGCAGATCAGGTATGAAATCAACAAACATCGTCTTAGCTTCTTCCTGCGTAAGCTGTACATTATCTTCAATTTCAATTCCTTCAAGTCCTAAATCATAAAGCATACTGCTGATTAAATCAACTGCTTCTGTTGTCGTATCAATTGAATATTTATTCCATTTCATATGTTTTATCCTTTCTTTTTATGCGTGCAGTAAAAATGCCTTATATCCCTTAAATGTTTCATAAAGGTCAGCCTTGCTTATTACCTCATACGGTGCATGCATATTCTGAACTGCAATTCCACTGTCAATTACATTCATGTCAAGATTTGCTAAGATATAGGCTATCGTTCCACCGCCGCCTGCATCTACCTTTCCAAGCTCTGAGGTCTGGAATGACACATCGGCCTCATCCATAATCTTACGGAGCCTTCCCATATATTCAGCTGATGCATCGTTAGAGCCGCTCTTTCCTCTTGCACCAGTATATTTATTAAACACCATTCCATGCCCGAAAAATGCTGAATTTTTCTTCTCGCTTACATTTGCATAATTAGGGTCAAATGCTGCACTTACATCTGATGAAAGCATATTAGAATTAGCCAGAGCCCTTCTTAACTTAAGCTCTGAATAATCGCCTGTACAGTTCATAATCTCAGCTGCCATATTTTCAAAGAAGCGTGACTGCATACCTGTTGCACCTACACTTCCTATTTCTTCCTTATCAACAAGAATACATACGCCTGTGCGTTCTAAGCCCTCCACCTGTAAAAGTGCCTCAAGTGAAGGATAAGCGCACACCCTGTCATCATGTCCATAACCCATAATCATGCTTCTGTCAATTCCATAATCTCTGGCAGGCCCTGCCGGAACAATTTCCAACTCTGCCGACAGGAAATCTTCTTCCTCAATACCATACTTTTCTTTAAGAATGTTTAAAATATTTTTCTTAACTGAATCCTTCTCATCATCTGGCTTCTCATCTGATTCACACTCTCCGTCGCCGACACATGGCATGCTTCCAACCAAAACATTTAAGTCCTCGCCTTCCACAACCTTACTTCCCTTTTTATCCATCTGTGCACTGGCAAGATGAATTAACAAATCTGATATACCAACAACAGGGTCAGCAATATCTTCACCTATCACAATATTTACAATTGAACCGTCCTTAAGCGCCACAACCCCATGAATTGCCATTGGCATTGCAACCCACTGGTATTTCTTAATTCCACCATAATAATGAGTATCTAAAAGCACCAGCTCTGAATCTTCATACAATGGATTCTGTTTAATATCAAGTCTTGGTGAATCTATATGTGCTCCAAGAATATTCATCCCCTCCTCAAGAGGCTTCTTTCCTATCTGGAAAAGTATTACTGCCTTATTCATATTGACAGCATATACCTTATCACCAGCTTTTAGCTTTTCTCCTGCTGCAATTATATTATTTAATGGCTTATAGCCTGCTCTGCTGGCCATTGCGACTGCCTCGTCAACACATTCTCTTTCTGTTTTGCAGTCAGAAATAAACCTTCTATATTTTTCACTAAATTCAAAGACCTGCTCAAACTCACTTTTACTGTATTTTTTCCATGCATTCTTTCTTTCCATAATATTTTACAACCGCCTTTCTTGAAATCAAATATTTAATGTAAGCTGACTATCATCATCTAAGTCAAGCTTATTTGTAACACCGTCTGATGCCACTTCATATTCCGCTTCCTCTTTGTACTGCTCAATCATATCCTCACTTATTGCCGGTAAATCATCAATAGAATGTACGCCAAAGGAACGAAGAAAACTTTCTGTTGTTCCAAAAAGCATTGGACGCCCAGGTGCATCTAACCTCCCCACCTCTTTTACTAATTCATACTCTACCAGTTTATTAACAGCAAAATCACTGCTTACGCCTCGTATTTTTTCAATCTCCATTTTTGTGATTGGCTGTTTATAAGCTATAATCGAAAGCGTTTCCAAAAGTACATCTGTAAGCACATATTTTCTTGGCTGGCTTGCGACCTTGATTAAGCTGTCGTAAAACTCTGGCTTGGTACACATCTGAAATGCATTCTCAAGCTCAATTATTTTAATTCCTCTGTCATCTGCCTCATATTTATCCATCATGTTATGAATGATTTTAACAGTTGTATCCACGTCATGTTCAATGGCGGCAGCTATTTTATCAACCTCCACTGATTCTCCCATGGTAAAAAGAACTGCCTCAATAATCGCTTCGATTTTTTCTATATTCATTGGAATTTCCCACCTATTCTTCATCAATATCTTCAATCAACGCAGGGTCCTTCTGCACTGTTATTATTATATCACTAAATGTTTTCTCCTGCTGCACTGCTACAAAGCCTGTCTTAATCAACTCCAATACAACTAAAAATGTTACTATTGTTGATAACTTTGAGCTGTTATCCAGCAAAAGCTGCGTAAAACTGAAGCTTTTATGCTCCAAAAGAAAGCTTTTCACATGTACAAGCCGGTCAGACATACTGACCTCCTCTTTCTCAATTTTTCCAAACTTGCTTCTTACAGGGTCAATCTTTTCTTCCTTACGCTTTAAAACCTCCTGAAAAATAATATTTAGCTTAGATAAAGTCATATCACCTACAAGCTCCTCTAGATTAACAGGCGGCTTATAGCTTTCTATTTCAGGCGGCACTGTAGATGGTTTGTATAAAGACCTTTCAGCATCCATCTGTCTGTCCTTAAGCTCTAAAGACATATGCTTAAACAGCTTATATTCTAAAAGCTTATTAACAAGCTCTGCTCTTGGGTCTTCTTCCTCTCCTTCTTCATTAATTTCTTTTGGAAGAAGCATACGGGATTTAATATCCAGAAGTGTTGCCGCCATCACTAAAAACTCGCTGACAACATTTAAATCTGTCTTATCCATCTGATTAACATATTCCATATACTGCTCTGTAATCATTACAATTGGAATGTCATAAATATTCACTTTATTCTTATCAATCAGATGCAGAAGCAGATCCAGTGGACCCTCAAATGCCTGAAGCTTAACAGTAATTCCCATAATTCACCTTACAATTTAATTTTACTACGCCTGAAAACGCAACTTATATTGTAACGAAATTATTCTTTTTATGCAATAGACAAACCAATTATATTATTTATTTGATTATAAATTTTATTTAGCATATAATAATCTTTATATTTAATTAACAGGAGAAGCCATGAAACGAAGCAAAGAAATCCGTCTGATTCTGACAGCAAAAAAAATCATCACAAAATTAATGACTGACAATATAACCGGCTATGCCGCACAATCATGTTTCTATATGCTGCTTAGCATTATACCATTTTTGATGGTGCTTATGAGCC
>JAUNPT010000168.1 GCA_030536565.1 Eubacteriales bacterium
CTGCTCATAGCAATTCATTATTTCTTCAACGGTATCCACCGCATCTACCTGTCTGGACATCTGAATCTGAACTAAAAGCTCCTTTACATATTTATCCAGCCTTGACTGTAATGTATTCTTATCATACGACCGCTGTTTTTTTGCATAATCTGAATAAAATGTGACCTTCTGTTTGTTTTCAAGCGTTCCCTTCCATACAACTAAAGCCTCGGCAAAGGATTTTTTTATATCATTCCAGTCGTGGTATATCGTTCCAACCGTACACTGCAGCTTTATATCATAATACCTCTCAACACTTTCGATAAGCTTATTCAGACCGCTCCGCACCTCATTTTGAAAGGAAAGGTTATTCTGATAATTGCCACACAGCAGTAAATTCATTTTATCCTGAAAATGTGACGCAGTATGTACATTAATCCTGTTTTCAAAATATGATGAATTAACATTAAAAATAAGCTGCTCCAAAATACCGCACATCTTACTATCCAGATTTTTTTCCTGACAGCTTCTTATATCACATACACAATACATATCCGATATAATTTCTATATTAAATCTTTTTTCATTATCCAGCAGCGTTATCTCGTCCATATTCCCGCTTATAACGTCCCCAATAAAATGCTGCATTTCCTTTTGTCTGTTTTTTTCAATCTCATCCTGCATATTTTCCATGTTTTTTTCAAGAATGCTCTGCTTTTCAATATCAGCCCGTACACGCTCAAGGATATCCATCAGCTCAACAGGTGTAAATGGCTTTAACAGATACTCCTCCACACCAAGGCTTATCGCCTTCCTTGCATATGAAAACTCGTTATATCCGCTGATTATCACAGTTTTAACGTCTATATCTCTTTCTTTGATTTCACCAATAAGCTCAAGTCCGTCCATAACCGGCATACATATATCTGATATGAGCACATCAGGTCTTAGCTGCTCTACCAGCTTTAACGCTGATTTGCCATTCTCTGCCCTGCCTACTACCTCAAACCCTTTGTTTGATTTATTAATAAAGTTAGCAACTATATCTCTGACATTTTCTTCATCATCAGCCACAACAATGCTAATCATACACATTCCTCCTCAATTCAGTTTCTTCTTCCAGAGTTCTCACAGCCGGAATCTTAAGCACAGCCTTCGTATACACGTTCTGTTCACTTTCAAGACTTAATCCATAACCCTCTCCATAACTTAAGCGCACTCTCTCATTTACATTGTATATTCCGTATCCAGTACTGCTGTCAACCTCACCCTGTAAAAGCTTATCATTAAGCACTGCAAGCTTTTCTGGTTCTATTCCATACCCATTATCCTCAACAATAAATACTATTGTTTTTTCTTCCTGTATCTGTGCACTTATTTTTATAATTCCCTGACGGTCAACCTCCTTGATTCCATGATATATGGCATTCTCCACCAACGGCTGCAAAACCAGATTGACAGTGTAATATTTTTTTATCTTCTCTGGTATGTTTATCTCAAAATCAAGCTTTGTTTTGTATCTGATTTTCTGGATTCTTAAATAGCTCTCTACCTGTGTTTCTTCCTCTCCTATCGTTACATGCTCCCTGCCCCGGTTAAGGCTTGTCCTGAAAAATTTACCCAGCAGGCCCGCAAGCTCACAAACCTCCATGGCTCCCTGGTCTGCCGCCTGCCATGATATAGTATTCAGTGTGTTATATAAAAAATGAGGATTCATCTGCATTTGTAATGCCTTTAATTCTGCTCTGCGCTTCTCCTCCTGTTCTTTTTTCACATTTTCCTTTTCTATCTTAAGTTCATCAATGTTAGAGTTAAGCTCACTTACTAATGCATTTATTTCGTCCAGCATGTTGTTAAAGCTGTTTGCAAGCTGTCCTATTTCATCTTTGCTGTCATATTCAAATTTTTTTCTGAAATGGTTCTTTTCTGATTCCTTCATAACTGCTGCCAGATTAACCAGTGGCGCAGTCAGCCAGTTTCCAAAAAACAGCCCGCTTATAATAACAAGACTGATTACAACCAACATCTGTGCCGTTACAATAAACTTTAATTCATTAAGGTTATTCACAAGATTTTCAGCTGACTTTACCCCATATATCTTCCAGCCTGTCAGCTCCATTGTATGCAGGCAGACTACATACTTTTTACTGCCATATGTAACCTCATAGTTTCCATCAGTCTTTCCACTACACAGCTCCACAACTGCCTTATCCTTATCAGATTCGACATTCACAACATTATCCGCTCCCTGCAGAATATATACGTGGTCGAAGGTTGAATAGCTGGAAGCCAGATAGTTCTTTATATAATTGGCATTTAACGCAACTGAATAAAAAACTCTGTTGCTGCCTATGCTTTTCTTATATACAATTGGAATCACAGGGTATTCTGTCTGAAATACATAATTTCTTGTTTCTGGGAAATATCCCACCTCCGGCGATGTAATTCCAGAAAAATGTCTGTACAGCTGCGAATTACGAAAATCAAATTCCTTGTTTCGTATTTTTACAAAATTATCAAAATCCCCGAAAGCTGTATACAGATATACTGAATCAATCATACTGTCGCTTAATTCAAGCTGTGACAAATAATCCGCAACAATACTCATTTCCCTGCCATAAGCAACAGTATCCTTTTTACTGAAAAATTCCTTAACTGTATTCATAAACATCATATTATTGTTAAGGGCATTTACCTTTGTGGTAATCCCTGAAATATGCTCTGTGTAATATGAATCCACCTGCATTAACAGGTTTTCTGAGCTTTTATTGAAATTGCTTATGGTGTTCTTATATGCATAATTATAGTATACATATCCCGCAAATAATGTGTTCAAAACAACTATTATAATAATTCCAATTATCAGCTTCGAGTTAAAGTTTAAAAAAACCTGTCTTTTTTTATTCATTAGCCTCTCCCGGATTATACGGATTAAAATCCTCAATAAATATCCTTTCCGCATTCTGTCTGTTTAACGCGTTATTATAAGCTCTGTTATACCGTTCTGTTAAATCACACAGCGCATCATGTATCTGCTGTGTCCCAAGAATCAATTGCTTCAATGTCTCATACTGGCTCAATCCATCAACACTGAAATCATTTGCTCCATTTTCCAGCGGCGTTGAAGGCCACATCTTTTCTTTATCACTAACCGAATAATATCCATGCTCTGCGAGCATATCATTATATTCTGTATCAGAAACAACCTCCTCTATAATAGACACCCCTAAACCCTGCCTGTAATATTCTTTTAAATTATTCACATTCGCAAAAATGTTTCTGTAAACAATCCATGCTTCTTCCAGATTTGTACTGCTGGAATTGAACAGATATCCATTATTAAGAGTATAATTCTGTGCCCCTTTAGTCATTCCATATTCTGTCGGAATACCAACACAGGCCCATTCGTCCTTCATTGGATACTGGTTAAGATACGCTCCAAATTCAGAATGGGAATAAGACATATACATGCCTACCTTTCCTGCTGCAAATAACTTCCTTAAAGGGTCTATATCCAAAGCATCACATTCCGGATAAGCACACTCTGAAGACAAAAGAATACGCCACTTTTCAATAAGGCTCTCATAGCTTACAAAGTCAAATTGTCCTGTAGAAAAATCAAATCCTCCCTTTAAACCCAGCTGGGAATTTCCCTGTTTCATCAATGATCTGTTCAGAGCTGACTCTGCATTTTTAAAATTAATCCCAAAGCCATATATTCCCTGATTTGAAAGCTTATCCGTAATCAGCATGGCATCTTCAATTAATTCTTCCATTGTTTCCGGCGCCTTCTCTATTCCGGCCTTTTCAAAAATAGTCTTATTATAAAACAGCCTGCAGGTTGTGGCTGCTGTTGGAATATAATAACACCTTCCATCTATTACATTAACATTATCAATCATAGCCTGTGAAAATGTCTCTTTAAAATCCTCGTCCATATAAGGCATAATATCTGCATAAGAATCCATTCCCTGAATAAAAACCTGATTGGTATATGCAATCAAATCAGGAGCATTGCTTGTATTGAGTGCGTTTGAGACTGCCTGAGTATAATTTTCTGAAAACACCTGATATCTTACCATAATATTATACTCGTTAGACTCGTTAAATTCTTCTATTTTTTTAGTCCAGAACTCCATATCATGCCTGTCCTTTGTCCATACTGTAATCTCTGGCTTTGGCTGGCTTTCATCTGTCACATTACTGTTTTTT
>JAUNPT010000169.1:0-1823 GCA_030536565.1 Eubacteriales bacterium
GTTATCACAGACCTGTTTTATTAAGCTGGCATCAACCCCTTTATTATACAGAAACGTCTCAATCTGTTTTCTGCTTTTATTATCAGCCTTAAAGGACACATAACTTTCTGCATATCTGTAATCATTAAGATACCCATAAGACGATACATATTTGACAGCAGCTTCAATCGCTGTATCAGGATAATATGCATCTTTTAATTTCTTTGACAATTCAAAAACAGTATAATCCTTTGATTTCAAAAGGTTCATAGCTCTGCTTTTTGCTCTTTTTGATAATATCCCCTCTGTAATTTCTGTATAATCTTTTTCACTAATAACTGCTTCTTTTTTAATATTGAAACGACGAATTTCAGCTGGATAAAGTGCAAATGCTGGTTCAAAATTAATACCTATAAGCCTGCGTCTGCCAGTTATTTCCTTAATATCAGTCACAATATATTCTATGTTCATCTACTTATCGGCATTTTTTGTTTTAGGAGATTTCTCGGTATCTTCTTTGTTAGTTTCCACATCGTCTGTGATTCCATAATGTGCCCTTACCTTTGCTTCAATTTCATCTCTGATTTGCGGATTTTCGATTAAAAATTGTTTAGCATTCTCACGTCCCTGACCAATCTTACTGTCATTATATGAAAACCATGCGCCGCTTTTCTGAACAATATTAACGCTGGCAGCAAGATCCAATATATCTCCCTCGGTTGATATTCCTTTACCAAACATTATATCAAACTCTGCCTCTTTAAATGGAGGAGCAACCTTATTTTTTACAATCTTGACTCTTGTCCTGTTTCCAATTACTTCTCCGCCTTGCTTTAATGTTTCAATGCGTCGTACATCTAAACGTACAGATGCATAAAACTTCAATGCACGTCCGCCAGTTGTTGTTTCTGGATTTCCAAACATTACTCCTACTTTTTCACGCAGCTGATTAATAAAAATAACCACGCAGTTGTTTTTGCTTACAACAGGAGTAAGCTTTCTTAATGCCTGTGACATCAGTCTTGCCTGAAGCCCTACATGAGAATCTCCCATATCCCCATCAATTTCAGCTTTAGGAACAAGTGCTGCAACTGAATCTACAATTACAATATCAACAGCACCTGAACGTACCATTGTTTCAGTTATTTCCAAGGCCTGTTCCCCACTGTCAGGCTGTGATATGTAAAGATTATCAATATCCACACCTATATTCTTTGCATACACAGGATCTAATGCATGTTCGGCATCAATAAACCCTGCAATTCCACCTCTTTTCTGTACCTCTGCTACCATATGAAGTGCAACTGTTGTCTTACCACTTGATTCAGGCCCATAAATTTCAACTACCCGCCCTCTTGGAACACCTCCAAGTCCCAATGCAATATCAAGACTTAACGAGCCTGTTGGTACTGATTCAATATTCATATTAACATTAGAATCCCCAAGCTTCATCACAGAACCTTTACCGAACTGCTTTTCAATATTGGAAATTGCGGCATCAAGTGCCTTTAACTTATCTTCGTTAGCCATATTATTATTCTCCTTATCATGAACATCTGTTCGCTAAATTATAATATATTATCTTAATAGTTTTGTCAATAGCTGTGCGAATATTTGTTCTGATTTTTATATAAACCTCCATTCCACGGTTATAAAACATTCTTTTGACAACATTATTATGATTAATACATAAAAATACTGCTTCTGCAACCCTGACCTATAAGATTTGGATATTACGGAAACTGAAATACTGACTTTTAAATGAGGATTGCATTTGTATATCTTTTAGATAATTATATCATATGTATATTTTATATACAAGCATAATATTTTAGAAAGCTATA
>JAUNPT010000169.1:1833-4163 GCA_030536565.1 Eubacteriales bacterium
AAGTTTCAGTGCCTCGTCTACAGCTTTTTGACGAATCTGCTGCCTGTCTCCAAAAAAATTGTATTCATATACTTTAACATTTCCTTTATAAAAACAGCTGATATAGACTAATCCCACAGGTTTTCCATCTTCCATTGATGGCCCCGCAACCCCTGTTACTGCAACACATACATCTGCAGAAGCATTTTTAGCGCCTCCTATTGCCATTTCACAGGCTGTTTCTTTACTGACAGCCGTAAAACGCTCTAAAGTCAATGGTGATACGTTAAGCAGCTTAATTTTAGCTTCATTGGAATATGTAATATATCCTTCATGAAACACAGCTGATGCGCCGCCCACATTTACTATTGATGCACCAACCAATCCCCCCGTGCATGATTCTGCTGTTGTAATAAGAAGCTTTTTCTTCTTAAGCAGGGCTACAGCTTTTTCTTCAATTGCCATATCAGATTTACTTGAATTAAACATCTCATAACTTCTTTCTTTTTTATACTTACTTTGTTGAACCTTCAATGAAAACCTTATAATTTTTTGCAATATAATCGAATAAAGAAATCAATGTAAGAGCTAAAGAAACATAAATGAGAATATTGTTAATAATTCCCATGTATTTCCACTGAATATCAAGTGTAACACAAATAATCATAATCATTTGGAAGGTTGTCTTAAATTTCCCCCAATAACTGGCAGCAATAACAACACCATTGTCTGATGCCACAAGACGAAATCCGCTTATAATAAATTCACGCGCAATAATTATAATGACAATCCATCCTGCAAGCCTGCCTATGTCTGACAGTGCAATTAAAGCTGAACACACCAGAAGCTTATCCGCCAATGGATCCATAAATTTTCCAAAGTTTGTGACAAGATTGTTCTTTCTGGCAATTTTCCCATCTAAAAAATCCGTAAAGCTGGCAGCTGCAAATATTGCAACCGCAATAATCCTTCCAGTCATTCCCAATGAATCCATGTACAAAAACACTAAAAATACAGGTATCAAAACAGCTCTAAATATTGTAAGTTTATTTGGTAAATTCATATAATTCCTTTCCGAAGCCGGCAATTTCCTAGTCTTCTGCAATTTCTCCTATAATATCATATTCCGTAGCACCTGTAACAAAAACAGGGACGATTGTTCCAGACATAAGCTGTCTTGATGTATTAACAAAAACATATCCATCAACATTCGGCGCATCTTTATATGAACGTCCAACATATGTATCATCATCAGAAATATATCCTTCAATCAGAACATCTATAGTTTTTCCAATCATTTCAGAAGATTTATCCAGCGAAACCTCCTGCTGCAATGCCATAATTTCATTGCGCCGGCTTTCTTTAACACTCTCCTCAATCTGATTATCCATTCCTGCTGCCGGCGTACCATCTTCCGGTGAATACGTAAACACGCCAAGTCTGTCAAACTCCATCTGGTCAACAAATTCCAGAACCTGCTGCTGATCAGCTTCAGTCTCCCCCGGAAAACCTGTAATCAACGTGGTTCTTAAAGCAATATCAGGGATATTCTCTCTTAGCTTTGTAATAACCTCTGTCAATTCCTGTTTGTTAGTCCGCCTTCCCATTCTTTTTAAAATATTATCACTGGCATGCTGTATTGGCATATCCAGATAATGACATACCTTTGGCTCTGTCCTAATAGCCTCAATCAAAGCATCATCAATTTCCTCCGGATAACAGTAAAGAATCCTAATCCAGCGCAAATCTTCTATTTTTCCTAATTCATGGAGCAGCGTTGGCAATGCCTTCTTACCGTAAATATCAGTTCCGTACATTGTCGTTTCCTGAGCCACTAGAATTAATTCTTTTGCTCCATTTTTAACAAGATATTCTGCCTGCTCAACCAGATACTCAATTGGATAGCTTCTAAAACCGCCCCGCACAGATGGAATTACACAGTATGTACAATGCTTGTCACAGCCCTCTGCAATTTTTAAATACTCAAAATATCCCCCCGTAGTTATTACTCGTTCTTCCTTTACCTGAGGCATTCTATCTGGAGTATCTATACAGTTTATTCCCCTGCCTTCAAGTACAGAAAGAACCACCTCTGCAATTTTATCATACGAAGCTGTTCCTATAAGTGCATCAACCTCTGGTATCTCTTTTATGATTTCCTCTTTATAGCGGTGCGCCAGACAGCCGGAAACAACAAGTGCTTTACACTTAGCGTCCTTTTTATGCTCTGCCATCTCTAAAATAGTATTAATACTTTCCTGCTTTGCATCATGAATAAAGCAGCATGTATTGACTGCAATAACATCTGCTTCCATCTCGTCATCTGTAAAAGTAAATCCTTTGTTTTTTAA
>JAUNPT010000170.1 GCA_030536565.1 Eubacteriales bacterium
CCAATTGTATAAACTGGGTTTAGGGAAGTCATTGGTTCCTGAAATATCATTGAAATCCTGTTGCCTCTTATATCTCTAAGCTGCTTTGGTGTCATCTTAGTCATATCTTCGCCTTGCAGGTATATATTTCCTTCTGCAATTTTTCCCACATACTTTGGCAGCAATCCCATAATAGAGGTAGCGGTTACGCTTTTTCCACAGCCAGATTCACCAACTACTCCTAAGGTCATGCCCTGGTCAATTTTAAAAGACACATCTTCGATTGCAGACGTTTCTTTTCCCTTTATTTTAAAATTCACCTTAAGCTTTTTTACTTCCAATATTGGTTCACTCATTACGCTACCTCCTGATTTTCTTTTTCTATAAAAAGTATATTATTTTACAACTTCCCATTTCCACACTGCATTATTAATCATATCTGAAGCAAAAGAGTCAACATTTTTAATTCTTGCTGAGGTTGCAGCGTATGAATACTGAGCACATATCCAGCTTGCTGGCATTTCATCATACTCCATTTCCTGAAGCTGTTTTACAAGCTCTTTTCTCTTTGTTTTGTCCTGCTCAGCTTCAATACTCTTAATAATTGTTGTCCATCCTGTATTTGTTGTACTAAAAAATCTAGTTGTTGTAGGGTCGTATAATTTAGCCATGCTAAGAGGGTCATTTGATGGCATAAGTCCCATCATACATGATGTTAAAGTATGTGAATTAATCTTAGACCACATGGTTGTTGAATCATACATTACAACCTTTGACTTTATGCCTACAGCCTCCAATTCCTGCTGTATTAACTCACCCTGCTTCTGCCTGCTGTCTGTGTTAACTCCAATTTCAAATACTTTATCTGCTGACCATTCACCTGCTGCAATTGCCTCTGCTAAATATTCTTTTGCCTTTTCTATATTTTGTCCCTTATTAGGATTGTCATAATAGTACTCACTTCCAGGTAGAATAATTGTATCTGTTAATTCTCCAGCTCCATAATAGAACTGGTCTATAATAAGCTGTTTGTCGATAGCTGCATTTAATGCATTTCTCATATTCTTAGATACTGTGGTATTGTCGAAAACCCAAACCTGCATAAATGTTGGGTTATCCTGTTTTCTTATTGTTACACCCTCCTGACCTTCCAACGCCAGTGCATCCTCAACTGTCATATGTGTATATGTCAAATCCGCATCTCCAGACATAATTGCATTTGCAAAATTAGACTGGGCAGTTACCTTAAATACCAGCTTAGAAAATTTAGGCTGTCCGAGCTGATATTTATCAAAAGTTTTCAATGTAACCTCACTTCCTGCTATCTGGCTTTCATATATACATGGACCTGAGCCAATAGGAGCATCCCAATATGCATTTGTCATTATTTCACTGTCTGACATACTTCCAAGTATATGTTCAGGTAACACATATAACTGTCTTGCTGATGTAACTAAAAATGAATCCATAGCATATGTATCTTTTAAATGTACTACTAACGTATAATCGTCCTTAGCTTCAATAGCTATTGAATTTGCAGAAGTTTCTATTCCTGCAGCATTAGTTCCTTCTACATACTGTGAGAAACCTCTTGATACAAGCGTAACTTCAGATGATGATGCAAACTGTGCTGTAAATACCCAGTCCTTTGCTGTTACAGGAGCTCCGTCGTGCCATGTACAATCCTTATTTAAATGAAATGTTACTGTCTTTCCATCAATTTCCCAGCTTTCAGCTGCTCTTGGTTCCACTTCAAAGCTTTCATTTACATATACAAGTCTGTCATATATTTTGTCACATATTAACCCCGTAAAGCTTCCTCCATTTGAAGCATAAATATTCATTGTGTCCCAGGGAGATGCAACGGCAAATGTAACTACTGCCTCTGTGTCTAACTCTGATGATGAACTATCAGCACCACCACATGCAGCTAGTGATGACATTGTTATAACTGCTGCCATGGCAACCACCATACGTTTTAATGTCTTTCCTATTCTCTTTCTCATACACTTTTCCTCCTATAGTTTTATTTTATGTATAATTACCTATTCATTTTAGGATCAAATGCATCTCTAATGCCTTCTCCTATTAAATTGATAATTATTACCGTAATAATAAGAACAATTCCGGCTGGAATCCATATCCATGGTCTTGATGTTAAAACCACATATTTCTGTGCTGCGTTTATTATATTGCCCCATGAAGCCTGCGGTGACTGAACACCCATTCCCAAAAAGCTTAATGCTGCCTCTGTAACAATGGCAGATGATATCATAAATGGCATTGCAACCCATACCGGTGTAATACAGTTAGGTAATATATGTTTCAGAATAATAGCTTTGTTTGACATACCTATTGTTTTTGCAGCCTCAATATATTCTTTACTTCTGCAGGAAAGCACATTTCCATATATAAGCTTTGCAATACCTGTCCAGCCAAGTACTCCTATAACCCCTATTACGGTGTTAATTGATGCTCCAAATACAGCTACAAGTACAAGAATAAGTACCATTGACGGAAAAGACATAAATATATCTGCCAGCCTCATTATTATTGTTTCTGCCCAGCCCCTGTAATATCCTGCAATAAGCCCAAGCGGAATCCCTATTGCTAAACTTATCATCAATGAACACACACCGACCATCAACGAAACCCTTCCACCATATAAAAGCCTTGCGAGACAATCTCTGCCTATATCATCTGTTCCTAACAGATGTTCTGCGCTAGGTGCCCTGTTAAATGCTTTCATGTCAGATGTATATGGATCAAGATTCATTATTCTTGGTAAAAGCAATACCGTTATTACTTCTATTGTAAGAAGTATCAATGCAAGCATGGCAAGCTTATTCTTTTTAAAATAAAAGAAAAAACCTTCCTTTTTTTTATTTTTTTCTCCCATACCTCTGCCTCCTATGTGTAACTGATTCTTGGATCCAATGCTGCATAGACCAAGTCCAAAACAATATTAGATAAAAGAACTACAATTGAAATAACAACTGCAACGCCCATAATTGCTGGATAATCTCTGGCTGTAATTGATATGTTCATCAAAGTTCCAAGACCAGGCCATCCAAATATCTGTTCAATAACAACAGCCCCTCCTATTAAAAACGGAACCATAAGGCTTATCTGTGTAACAATCGGTATCAATGCATTTCTTAATGCGTGCTTTATTATAACTGCACCCTCTGATATTCCCTTTGATCTTGCTGTTTTTATATATTCCTCATTTAAAACCTCTAACATACTTCCTCTTGTCTGTTTTATAAAATTACCCATAATATGGAAACCAAGTACACCTGCTGGAAGTATTAAATGCACTGCCAATGCTGTTATAGTGTGTGCCTGACCTGAAGCATACATACCAGATGATGGCAGCACCTTTAATTTAACTGCAAATATGAATATCAATACCAATGCAACAAAGAAATTCGGAAGAGATGAGCCTAAAAATGTTAATACAGACGCAATATTATCAAAAATACCTTTAGGCTTCATTGCAGACAAAACACCCAGCGGGATACCTATTAATAATGCAATTATAAGCGATGTACCCGTAAGCATTATTGTTGGCCCTATTCTCTGTCCCACCATAATAGACACCTTCTGACTTGTCCGATATGAAATTCCCATATCTCCTTTAGCCAAATCCTTCAACCAGTTTACATACCTTACCACTATGGGTTTATTTAGACCATAATCAATATAAAGCTGGTCTATTTGCTCCTGCGTCATATCAGGATTTGATGAAGCCATATTATCAACGATATTTCCAGGTGCCAGACTTGAAAGAAAGTAAATTACAAATGTTATTCCAATAAATAATGGAATCATCAATACAATTCTTTTACATATGTATTTAACCATAGCTTTTCCTCCTATTTCTTTGCATAATGAAAGGCGTTAAATAATCTTTTTTAGATTACTCAACGCCTTTGTTTAGCAACTTGTTGACATGTATATTATCGGATTTGTTTTTTTTAGACAATATATTACAGCACAAGATATTTTGTGCAGCAGCACAGCTAGTTTACTATTCTTCATTAAGTATTATAATATATATCACTATAATCCCTTTTCCTGTCACAAACAGGCTATGTTTCACATGAAACATGTAAACACACGTTCTTTATATTGTATTTATCTGTTGAACTGAGTTCATTTTACACATAATTATATCTTT
>JAUNPT010000171.1 GCA_030536565.1 Eubacteriales bacterium
TTAAATCAGATGGGAATACAACAGCCTCAGGCGGAGCTGCTGAATTTAATTTACAGTCACAAATTAATGTTCAGAATGTAGAGATATACTATATTAGATTTGACGTTAAAAATAATGGAAGCTTATCAACACAGGGATATTATGGGGTTGATGTTAAGTCAGGAGCCTGTTATATAGTATCTTTGAACGGGGACAGCTATACACTGACGTATTTTTAAATTTTTAGAATACCTATGCATTGTTGCGTGAATAATCGCGCTTCATATATAAATACCTGAAAGGAGTAAAAAGATGTACAAGATTTTAAAGGCTGAAAAATTAGCAGAGAAGATTTATCTCATGGACGTAGAAGCTCCAAGAGTTGCTAAACATTGTGAACCTGGCCAGTTCATTATTGTGAAAATGGATGAGAAGGGTGAGCGTATTCCTCTTACGATATGCGATTTCAATAGAGAAAAGGGTATTGTAACCATTGTTTTCCAGATTGTAGGTGCATCAACAGAAAAGATGGCACATTTACAGGCGGGAGATGCATTCAGCGATTTTGTTGGACCATTAGGCTGTGCATCTGAACTTATTCATGAAGATATCGAAGAATTAAAGAAGAAAAAGATTGTGTTTGTAGCAGGTGGTGTAGGTACAGCTCCGGTATATCCACAGGTTAAATGGCTCCACGAGCATGGCGTTGACGTTGATGTTATCGTTGGTGCAAAGAACAAGGATTTAATTCTTCTTGAAGATGAGATGAAGGCAGTGGCTGGAAATCTGTACATCACAACTGATGATGGAAGCTATGTTCGCAAGGGCATGGGTACAGATGTATTAAAGGAACTGGTTAACGAAAAGGGTATGAAATATGATTTATGTATAGCTATTGGGCCATTGATTATGATGAAATTCGTTTGTCTATTAACAAAGGAATTAGGTATTCCAACAGTTGTAAGTATGAATCCGATTATGGTTGATGGTACTGGTATGTGTGGTGCATGTCGTCTTCAGGTTGGAGATGCAATTAAGTTTGCATGTGTAGATGGACCTGAGTTTGACGGACATCTTGTTGATTTTGACCAGGCAATGAAACGCCAGCAGATGTACAAGACTGAAGAAGGCAGAGCAATGCTTAAACTTCAGGAAGGTGATACACATCACGGTGGCTGTGGCAACTGCAACTAAAATAATTAATACCAGTATGGAGGTTATAAAATGGACGTAATGAAAAAAGTACCTGTCAGAGAACAGGCTCCTGACATTAGAAATAAGAATTTTGATGAAGTATGTCTTGGATATAATGAAGAAGAAGCAATTGAGGAAGCTACAAGATGTATTAATTGTAAGAATGCACAGTGTATCAAGGGCTGCCCGGTTTCTATAAATATCCCGGAATTTATACACAATGTAAAAGAAGGAAATTTTGCGGAGGCTTATAAGACAATTGGCAAGTCATCAGCGCTTCCAGCGGTTTGTGGACGTGTATGTCCACAGGAAAGCCAGTGCGAGGGTAAATGTATAAGAGGTATTAAAGGAGAGCCTATCTCAATCGGTAAGCTTGAAAGATTTGTAGCTGACTGGGCTAGAGAGAATAAGGTTGAGCCGGAGATGCCATCAGAGAAAAAGAATAAGAAGGTAGCTGTTATCGGTTCAGGTCCTTCAGGCCTTACATGTGCAGGCGACCTTGCAAAGATGGGTTATGATGTGACAATCTTTGAAGCACTTCATGAGGCAGGCGGTGTGCTTGTATATGGTATCCCTGAATTTCGTCTTCCAAAGCAGACAGTAGTTGCAAGCGAAATTGAAAATGTTAAGAAGCTTGGTGTTAAGATTGAGACTAATGTTGTTATTGGTAAGTCAATGACAATTGACCAGTTGTTAGAGGAAGAAGGCTTTGAGGCTGTATTTGTCGGTTCAGGTGCAGGTCTTCCAAGATTTATGGGTATTCCTGGAGAGAATGCTAATGGGGTATTTTCAGCGAATGAGTACCTTACAAGGAGTAATCTTATGAAAGCTTTTAAGGAAGACTATGATACTCCAATTGCAAGATTTAAGAAGGTAGCAGTTGTAGGCGGCGGTAATGTTGCAATGGATGCTGCAAGAACAGCTTTAAGGCTCGGTGCAGAGGTACATATTGTATATAGAAGAAGTGAAGAAGAACTTCCTGCAAGAGCAGAGGAAGTACATCACGCTAAAGAGGAGGGGATTATCTTTGACCTTCTTACAAATCCTACAGAAATCATTACAGATGAGAATGGCTGGGTTAGCGGAATTAAGTGCGTTAAGATGGAGCTTGGTGAGCCAGATGCTTCAGGCAGAAGAAAGCCAGTTGAAATTCCTGATTCAGGATTTACAATGGAGCTTGATGCGGTTATTATGTCACTTGGTACATCACCAAACCCACTTATTCATTCAACAACAGCCGGTCTTGATGTAAATAAGAGACAGTGTATCATTGCTGAGGAGGATACTGGTAAGACAACTAAAGAAGCTGTTTATGCTGGTGGCGATGCAGTTACAGGTGCAGCTACAGTTATCCTTGCTATGGGTGCTGGTAAAGCTGGTGCTAAGGGTATTGATGAGTATTTGAGCAATAAGTAAAATAAAGAAGGGGCTGTCACACCAAGAAAAAATTAGTGTGATGCCATCAATGACATAATAAGGCAATATATAGTTTATGTATTTCAGGCACGCTTGCGCTGCTCTCGCCTCGCAGCGGATACTAAATTCGCGCGTTACGCTCATTAAGTACCGGCGGGCTCAAAGCACCTGAAACTACATAAACTATATATTGCCTTTATATAAAATAGAGGCGCCACACTAATTTTTCTTAGTGTGACAGCCCCTGTTTTATAAATTTCGTCCTTAATATTGAAAGGATAATTTCTAATTTAAAACAATTTTTCAATATACTTATCATTTATAAAGTCGATAATTGTATCATTCATATCTGTAAATTCTTCTTTTAGAGCTTTTTTGATATATTCGCTTCTGTTGAAGTATTTCATCTCATCAGGAATAGATGAATCATAAGAGTTTTCAATGTCAGCCTTGGATACATGCATGGAGAGCCAGTCCATAACTTATTTTAATGCAGCTTCTTCTTCTGCAGCTTTTTCTTTGATGTTTTTTGAATATTTCAAAGATAAAAATCCAATTATAATGAATCCAACAAAAAGTGCAGCAAGGATAATGTTCATCAGAATAAAGGAGGAACTCTCTCTGGAAATAAAATTCAGTATGCCAGTGGCATTAAGCACAAGAACAATAAGTCCAGCGGCACCACAGATGAAGAAGGTGACTGCAGAGGAGAGGTTGTCTTTGTACTTTTCAGTTGAGCTTTCATACAGATTAACATTAATTTTTTTCTCACTGTCGGAATCAGATTTATTTTCTGTTAATTCGTTTTCAGCAAAGACATTATATAAATTTTCTGCTTTGTCAAAATCTGTTGAAAGTACAGTGACATTATACGTAGTGCTGATTTCATCATATTCAACAGAAACATCTGGAATCTTGGAATACTTTAAGAATGCGGCGAGGCGGTTGGCTTTAGCTTCATCGAGGTAAGCTAGAGATTCACGCTTCACATTTTCCATATCTTCAGTTTTTAATTCGGTATTTTTTTCAATCATATTAGCCTCCCAATTTAAGTTTGCTTCATATACAAACAAATTTATGTTTAATTATAAAGTATAAATGTGAAAAAAGGAAGAAAATTAAAAGTAAAACATTTCGTCAAAAGAAACTTCAAGCAATTCTTTCAAAAGTCAAAGAAGCATCTTGCAAGTTTTTATGGTAGAATATAATATATTTTAATCCTTAAAAAATACACTGAAAAGTTTGGAAAAAGGGAGTATTTATGAAATTTTATCAGAAAACATTAATAGTCACTGGTGGCAGTGTTGATTATGAGTGGGCGAAAGAGTGGCTTAAGGACAGGGAATATGATTATGTTATTGCAGCTGATTCGGGGCTTCTCCACACTTACAGGCTGGGGCTTAAGGTTGATTACATTCTTGGAG
>JAUNPT010000172.1 GCA_030536565.1 Eubacteriales bacterium
TTATATGCCTCCTTTAATACATCTATTGCAGTGGATACATTTTCTTCATTATTACCATAAACTGTGGCCACTGGTTCATTGATATTTAATATGTCTCCTACTTTTTTATGCAGAATAACACCGACTGAAAGATCAATAATATCCTCTTTAGTTGCTCTGCCTCCTCCGAGAATCCTTGATGCATTGCCAACCTCATCAGATTTAATATGGCTTACATAATAAGTCCTATTATCATCAGATAATTTTTCATTATTATCCTGCAAATCAAGAAAAACATTACGAATAATATTACTTTTAGGCATTGTCGACGTATCGTATACCTGTGATGGATTCCCTCCCTGACATTTAACAAATTCAGCGAGCTTATCCAATGCCTTTCCGCTTTCAACTGCATCAATAAGAGCGCTGCGAGCTTCCTTGGCTGATTTATAAAGCCCTGATTCCGTAACCATATATGCTCCAAGGGTAAGGCATAGCTCATACAAATCCTCAGGCCCATTGCCTTTAAGAGTTTCAACAGCCTCCTTTACCTCGAGGGTATTGCCAACAGCATACCCTAAAGGCTGGTCCATCTCTGTAATCACTGCTATTGTTTTTCTACCAGCAGTATTACCAATTCTGACCATTTCTTCTCCAAGTGCAAATGCGTCACTTTCATTTTTCATAAATGCACCGCTCCCGCACTTTACGTCCAAAACAATAACATCTGCTCCCGCAGCAATTTTTTTACTCATTATACTGCTTGCTATAAGCGACAGATTGTCAACAGTTGCTGTGACATCACGAAGTGCATACAGCTTCTTGTCGGCAGGTGCAAGATTTCCAGTCTGCCCCGTAATTGCAAATCCAATATCATTGACCTGTTTTATAAATGCGTCTTCCGAAAGCGAGGTGTTCAAACCAGCAAAGCTTTCCAGCTTGTCTATAGTGCCTCCCGTATGTCCAAGGCCCCTTCCACTCATTTTAGCAATTTTACCGCCCACAGCTGCTACCATTGGAGCGAGCACAAGAGAAGTTTTATCTCCTACACCGCCTGTACTGTGCTTATCACATTTTATTCCTGAAACAGCACTTAAATCAAGCATATCTCCGCTTTTAGCCATTGCCATAGTTAAATCAAAGGTTTCCCGATAATTCATTTTATTAAAATATATTGCCATCATCAGGGCTGAGACCTGGTAATCAGGGATACTTCCGTCTGTATATCCTTTTACAAATTCGTTTATTTCTTCTGTTGTCAGACTCTCCCCATTTCTCTTTCGCATAATAACATCGTACATTCTCATGGTCATAACTCCCATCTGTTTAAATAATCTGATTTAAAAAGCTTGTGCCACATGATGTAGGCTTCAAATCCCATAAATCTGCAATTGTTTGTGCTATATCTGCATAAGTTTTTCTTGTGGATAAATTGACATTAGACCTTATACATTTACCATATACAAGTAAAGGCACATATTCCCTGGAATGGTCAGTACTTGGCGTCGTAGGGTCACAGCCATGGTCTGCTGTAATAACCAGAATATCATCTTCATTCATGGCAGAAATTATTTGGGGCAGCCTCATATCAAATTCATGCAGTCCCCTTGCATATCCCTCATAGTCATTTCGATGTCCCCATACAGAATCAAATTCCACAAGATTAGTATATATTATTCCTTTGTTTGACTGTTTCATATAATCTATTGTAACATCGATACCATTCTGGTTATCCTTTGTATGTGCAGCCTTGGTAATGCCTACACCTGCAAATATATCTTCTATTTTTCCAACACCAATAACTTCTCTGCCGCTGTCTGCCACACGACACAGGATATTATCTGTCGTCGGCTTTAACGAAAAATCCCTGCGGTTAGCAGTACGTGTATATTTCCCCTTCTCACCTATAAACGGACGGGCAATGACACGTGCCACAGCATCTTTTCCCTTTAATATATCACGTGCTGACTGACACAGTACATATAGCTTATCAGGCGGAATTATACTTTCATGTGCTGCAATCTGAAACACTGAATCTGCTGAAGTATATATTATTGGCTTCCCAGATTTTACATGCATGTTCCCCAGTTTATTTATAATTTCTGTTCCAGATGCCGGCCTGTTAAACAAAATTCCCGGCAGGTTATTTTCTTTAATAAATTCATTAATAATGTAATCCGGGAATCCATCAGGATAAACCGGAAATGGTTCCGGTGAATATATTCCTGCCATTTCCCAGTGCCCAATCGTTGTGTCTTTCCCATTGGAAATTTCCGCCATTCTCCCAAAGCAGCCAACAGGTGTATCACATGAATCCACATTATGGATAAAATCAATATTGCCAAGGCCAAGCTTAACTAAATTGGGAATATCAAGGCCTCCAACCGCTTTAGAGGTATTTCCAATTGTATCACTACCTTCATCATTAAATTTTTCAGCATCGGGAAGCTCTCCCATTCCCACACTGTCAAGAACAATCCATATCACCCGGTTAATATTCTTTTTCATGCCATCTACGTCCTTTCCAATTTTATGCCCTTATGATACCCATATTTTATCATATTTTTTCTTAAATTTTTTTACAAATGTAGAATTTTGTAATTATATTTACATTTGCTAAGGATTGTTTTATAATTTACGGAATAAATCAAGAAAAAGAGGTATATATATGAGTTTTGAATTTGTAAAAAAACTGCCAGCCCCACATGAAATCAAATCACAATATCCGGTTCCTGAAAAAATATCACAGTTAAAACAAGAACGGGACAAAGAAATTGCAGATGTAATCACTGGTAAATCAAATAAATTTTTAGCAATTATCGGGCCATGCTCGGCAGATAATGAAGATGCTGTCTTAGATTATACACTCCGTTTAAAGAAGGTTCAGGAAAAAATAAAAGATAAGGTAATTATTATACCACGTGTATATACTAATAAGCCACGTACAACAGGAACCGGATACAAAGGCATGCTGCATCAGCCTGACCCTGAAAAAAAGCCTGATTTGTTAGGCGGCCTTATCGCTATCCGTAAAATGCACATTGATGTTATGGATAGAACTGAGCTTATGCCTGCAGATGAAATGCTTTACCCTGAAAATTACTGGTTTTTGTCTGATGTACTTTCATATGTTGCTGTTGGTGCCCGTTCAGTTGAAAATCAGGGGCATAGATTGACTGCCAGCGGTATGGATGTTCCATGTGGTATGAAAAATCCAACCAGTGGTGATTTCTCTGTAATGCTTAACTCTGTTGTTGCTGCCCAGGCTAAACAGACATTTATATATAGAAACTGGGAAGTTAACACCCCTGGCAATGACCTCACCCACACTATTTTAAGAGGTGCGGTAAATAAGCATGGACAATGCATTCCTAACTATCATTATGAAGACCTTAACCGTTTAAATACAATGTATCAGTCATGGGGGGTTAAAAATCCTGCTGTTGTAGTTGATGCAAACCACAGCAACTCTGCAAAAATGTACAAAGAACAGGTACGTATTGTCAAAGAAGTGCTGCACAGCTGCAACCACTCAAGTGATATTAAAAAGCTGGTCAAAGGTGTTATGATTGAAAGCTATATTGAGCCAGGCAATCAGAAGGTTGGCGAAGGCATATATGGTAAATCAATTACTGATGCCTGCCTTGGCTGGAATGAATCCGAAAAGCTTTTATATGATATTGCGGAGCTGGTATAATATCCAGCGCTGAATATATGGATTTACAAAGCTTTCCATAAAGGTTCCCACCAGCACAATCATAATAATTATACATATAATAGCCGCTGTATTTTTTAAATGATATTTTTTCCTGTGAAAGAATTTTATCAACAGAAATACAGCGGCTATATATATAATAAAATGCGGAAGTAATGATGCTGCTGTAATTAAAATCCCCCATCTCCCCATATATATATAAGCTGTTCCAGCAATAAAGCCCAG
>JAUNPT010000173.1 GCA_030536565.1 Eubacteriales bacterium
ATAATACATTTCCATCTTTATCTGCTGTCACATAATCAAAATATGCTGTCTTTGTTTCGTTAGTATTAACATCTATATATGTAACAATAACATTGTTATTTACATATCCATCATGGCACCAGTCGCTATACGTGATTTCTCCCACATAGCCTTCCTGATAAAATGCATATTGAATAAGTAAATTAGCCAATTTATCAGCATATCCATAATAATTGTTGCCATTTTCACTATGATCTGCACCCTGATTATTTTTAATCGCATTAAGCCTTGCAGCTTCAACTTCAGACTTAGCAGTCTCAATTTCTTTAAGAAGCTTTTCAAGATATGGGTCATTATATCCGCTTTCATTAAACTCTGAAGCGACTGCACTCAGACTGATTGATGCAGAAGCCTCCTCTGAGCTTGCCGCCGCATATTCACTATTAGCCATTGACATGCTTTCTGAAGCACTTCCTGAAACAGCTTCAGAAAGTGATGATGCCGATAATGATAATGAATTTTCCTGTGATTTTATCGCTGAAAGTGATAATGCTGCAGATACTGATTCCGACGTTATTTCTGAATTCATCACAGACAATGACGTGCTTGCTGATGTTGATGCCGCTGCCAGGCTCTCATTCTCTGATGTTAACTTCAGGCTTGCTGATTCTGACGCAGCGTCTTCACTGCCATTTTCTTCTAACTGTACAACAAATTCATCATTATTGCGTAATTGTGTCTCTGCTGCAAATACAACATCTGCATTCTGTACAACGCTTGCCCCTCCAAGAACAACTCCTGCATAAGCAACTCCCTTTAATGCGCTGTTGACCTTATTATTCTCCCGTTTTTTCATAGTACTTACTCCTTTATAAAATCCAAATTCAAGACAAAACAATGCGAGTACCCTATAAATATGATTTTACTTTTTTGAAATGTATTGTCAAGTGGAATTTTACGATAACGTAAAATAAATTATATCAATTTAAAAACCTGACAATACCCCTTTTTCTTATATAATATATCGTCATTTATATCCTTAATAATTACCACATCATACAAACAAATAAATATACATAATTGATGTAAATTATGGTAAAATTATAATCAACAGATTCTAAAACATTTAAAACGGAGGCTATTTATGAAGCAATCCCTAAAAAAAATGATTAGTCTGTTTATGGCATTATGTATGATACTTATCAGTGCATGTTCCAATAATACATCTACTGACACCCCCGGTCCTGATTCCTCATGGGACAACACGCCAAAGGTTCTTACCCCTGTTGCATCAGGTGTTACAACTCTTGGCAACGAAATAATTACAATTGATACCTCCAATGTGTCTGATGGTTATTTAATGGTTATGTATTCCGGGAGCGCTGCAAGAATTAAATTTTTTATTTCAACACCTAATCATGTAAAATATACTTATGATTTAACGCCAGCCTCAGAATACAGCACCCTTCCTCTGACTGGAGGCAATGGCAGCTATTCAATCGAGGTTATGGAACAGGTAATTGATAATAAATATTCTGCCCTTTACAATAGCACTGTTAATGTCACACTGACTAATGAATTTAGTCCATTTCTGTATCCTAACCAGTATACCTGGTTTACAAACGACAATAAAGCTGTTGCCAAGGCTTCTGAATTAACAGCCACTGCAACAGATACGCTTAGTGCCATTGAACAGATTTATAATTATGTTATTAAAAATGTTACATATGATTATGACAAAGCTGCCTCAGTTACAGCTTCATACCTTCCGGACGTAGATTCTACCTTATCATTAAGCAAAGGTATATGCTTTGATTACGCAGCACTTATGACTGCCATGCTCCGCTCGCAGGGTATTCCGACAAAACTGGAAATTGGTTACTCAGGTGAAGTATATCACGCATGGATAAGCACCTACACAGAAGAAACTGGCTGGATAGGAAATATAATACATTTTGACGGAAATAACTGGTCACTTATGGACCCTACGCTTGCAGCTTCAAACAGTTCAAGCTCAGTAAAAAGCTATATAGGTGATGGTTCAAATTATGTCGTCAAATATTCACGATAAAAAATTAAGGAGGATTATATGAGTTTTTCCACTAATAACCAATTATCTAATGAAGAAACTGCCGCTTTCTGCCAGCAGATGTCTCAGATTCTGCATGCAGGCATTTCAACTATGGAAGGAATTTCCCTCATGGCAGAAGATGCACAATCAGCCTCGGAACAGAAGCTGCTTGCTTCCATCTATGAAGAAATATTATCCTCTGGCTCTCTTTACAATGGGCTGATGACTGCCAAATGTTTCCCAACATACATGGTAAACATGGTAAAGCTCGGAGAAAAGACAGGCAGCCTTGACAATATACTAAAATCACTTTCCGACTATTACAACCGAAAGGCCAATATTTCTAATGCAGTAAAAAGTGCTGTAACCTATCCTTCAATAATGATTATTATGATGACTGCCGTCATAATAATTCTGATTACAAAGGTTCTTCCTATTTTTAATCAGGTTTTTGCACAACTGGGAACTCAAATGAACTCTGCCTCTATTGCTTTGATGAATATTGGTTCTTTATTAAATAAATATTCCATAGCGCTTGTCACTGTTCTATGCGTAATTATTTTAATCGTTCTTTTCTTTGCAAGGACTAAAAGGGGCAATATAATTTTTTATAAAATATCTGGTTTTCTCCCAATATTCAGAAAGACCTCTGATATGTCGGCGGCCTGCCAATTTGCAGGTGTTATGTCGATTGCCATAAAAAGCGGGTTCTCAGCCGAAGAAGGTCTAAATATGTTTATGCAGATGAACGAATCAACAGCCTTTAATAAAAAGCTGGTAAACTGCAAAAAACTAATGGAAGATGGTGCTTCCTTTTCCGAAGCTCTTGTAAAAGCTTCTATATTTTCTGGAATTGATGCACGAATGATTAATATAAGCGTTAAATCAGGCACAATTGATGATGAATTAAATAAAATTGCTAATAAGATGGATTCTGATTTACAGTCACATTTAATAAATATGGTTTCCACATTGGAGCCAACGATTATTGTTGTGCTTTCATGCATAACCGGAATAATCCTTTTATCTGTTATGCTTCCGCTTTTAGGAATTTTATCTGGATTTTAATTATATTTAATACATAAATCAAAAATAGGGAGGTCATTATGGTTTACTTTCAGGCAAAGAAAAAAAGGTATATTAACATTAAAGTCTTTATTTCTGTCATTGCGTTTATCGTAATTATTATGCTCTGTGTTTATGGTTCAGATTCCATTTTAAAACAAAACCTCTCAATACAGCAGCATACCCTTGAAAATGCCCTGCATAACAGCACCATTCAGTATTATGCCCTCAATGGATATTATCCTGATAACCTGAATGAATTGCTCTCAAGCTCAGTTATCAGCTACAACAAAAGCAAATTCTACATCGACTATCAGCCTGTCGCATCAAATATTATGCCTGAAATTACAGTAATTGAAAGGAAATAACTATGCAGACAAGAAAAAAACATATGTCAGAGCTTATTTTTATAGTAACTCTTTTTTCAATTTTCCTTATATCTGGTGTTTCACTTGTGCTTTTTGGTGCAAATGTTTATCAGACAATAACTAGAGAAGCAGACGTTAATGAAACAACCCGCACCTCGCTTTCATATATCCAGGAGAAACTTCACCAGTGTGACCATAAAGGTTCTATTCAGGTTGAAACACACAATGGTACTGACACTCTTTCACTGTATTCTGCCTATGGTGATAAACTTTATGTTACTTACATTTATTACCATGATGGCAGCTTAAAAGAACTTTTTATCAAAAATGATTTAAACTTTAATCCAGCTGCTGGAAATATAACTTTCGAGTTCGGTCTGACAAGAGGAGACCCCGGATTC
>JAUNPT010000013.1 GCA_030536565.1 Eubacteriales bacterium
TAATGCTTCCTTCCTTACAAAACGGATTGTAGATGCTATTCATAAATCTGGTAAGGAGGTTTATGCATGGACTGTAAATGGTGAGGAGGCCATAAGAAATCTTACTAATAAGGGTGTTGACAGTATTATTACGGATAATCCTATATTAGCAATTGAAACAGTTTATTCAAGGAATACAAGCGAGACTGTGTTAAATATGCTTAAGTATGTATTTAACCAGTAAGCTAAAGACAGCGGCTTCTATAATACAGGAGGGGATATATGCTTAGAGGAATTGGAACATCAAAAGGAATTGGAATGGGAAATGCATTGGTGCTTGTTGAGCAGAATGTAAGGATTAAGACGGAGACAGTTGAAAATGCAGAGGAGGAAATATTAAGGTATAGGAAAGCAAAGCAGCAATTTGTGCATGATACGGACAAGCTTATAGAGGGTTTGGCAAAGCAGCTGAAAGAACAGGAAAAAACAGCGCTTGTGTTAAAAAATCAGGTGTATCTGGTAAAGGATATAGAGCTTAATGAAGGGATTGAAAATTTAATAAAAACACAAAAAATTTGTGCAGAGGCAGCAGTTGAGGACACCTGTAATTTATATATAAATATATTTTCAAATATGGAAAATGCGGCTATGAATCAGAGGGTAATAGATATTGTTGATATGAAAAACAGGCTGATTCGTATTCTTATGGGTGTCAATGAGGTTGACTTTAAGGATATTAAACCGGGGACCATAATTGTCGCGAGAGAACTTCACCCATCTATGACTGCACTTATGGATACAAGTCATATTGCAGGTATTGTGGCAGAAAAAGGCGGAGATACTTCTCATGCGGCAATTTTAGCCAGAGCTTTGGAAATTCCAGCGGTTCTAAGTGTTAGAGATGTATGTGCAAAAATAAAGAATGGCGAGCAGGTTATTGTTGACGGGGAATATGGCGAGGTATTTGTAAATCCTATAGAAAAGACGATAGAAATTTACAGACGTAAGCAGAGCGCTTTTTTGGAGAAAAGGGAAGAACTAAAAAAATATATTGATAAAAACACAGAGACAGCAGATGGTAAAAAGGTACTGCTGGCTGCCAATATTGGAAATGAGCAGGAGGCAGCAAAGGCTGTAGCAGATGGTGCGGAGGGAATCGGACTATTCAGAACGGAATTTCTTTTTATGAATGGGGTTTCGATGCCTTCAGAAGACGAGCAGTATGAAGCCTATCGCAGGGTGGCAGTTATATTTAAGGATAAACCGGTTATTATAAGGACACTTGATATAGGCGGAGATAAGGATATTCCATATATGGGGCTTAGCAGGGAGGCAAATCCCTTCCTTGGATATAGGGGAATCCGTTTCTGCCTTGACAGGGTTGATGTATTTACAGTACAGTTAAGAGCAATTCTTCGTGCAAGCGCTTATGGACACATAAAGATTATGATTCCAATGGTTACTGCGCTGCAGGAAATACTGGCTGTAAAGAAGATTATTCATGGAATATGTCAGGATTTTGATAGAAAAGAAATATCGTATGACAAGAATATTAAGCTTGGAATAATGATTGAAACTCCAGCGGCAGCAGCCATGGCAGATGTTCTTGCACATGAGGCTGATTTTTTTTCTATAGGTACGAATGACCTTACACAGTATATGATGGCTGTGGATCGTACAAATGAGAATGTTTCTTATTTGTATTCAACCTTTAATCCGGCAGTGCTGCGTATGATTAAAAGAATTATAAGCTGTGGACATGAGGCTGGGATTGAGGTTGGAATGTGCGGGGAGGCTGCAGGGAATCCGTCAATGATTCCATTACTGCTGGCATTTGGTTTGGATGAGTTCAGTGTAACAGCATCTAAAGTCCTTGATACAAGAAAAAATATAGCGGACTGGACATGCAGTGAGGCAGAAGGCGTGGCAAAGCAGGTTATGGAGTTATATACGGATAAGGAGATATCAAACTATTTAGGAGACTACATTTTAAATAAAAAATAATTCAATATAGTAAAGAAAGAGAGGAATTATATGGCTCAGATTTATGAGACACAGGAAGAAAAGGAACGTGTGATATTGATTGGTGTACAGATAAATGATGTTGATGAGGTCGAGCAGTCATTGGAGGAATTAAAGGAGCTTGCAGCTACAGCCGGGGCTGAAACACTGGCAAAGGTTATCCAGCCAAGAGACTCGTATCATCCCGGAACTTATATTGGAAAGGGTAAGATTGAGGAGGTTGGCAGTTTAATTGCACAGCTGGGTGCAACAGGAGTTATTTGTGATGATGAGCTTTCTCCGGCACAGCTTAGGAATCTGGAGGAGGAATTGAATACTAAGGTTATGGACCGAACCATGGTTATTCTTGATATTTTTGCATCAAGAGCATCTACAAGTGAGGGGAAGATACAGGTTGAAATGGCACAGTTAAAGTACAGAATGAACCGTTTGTCAGGTCTTGGAGTAACATTGTCGCGTCTTGGAGGCGGTATTGGAACAAGGGGACCGGGAGAAAAAAAGATTGAGACAGACAGAAGAATCATCAGGGAACGTATTACGGGCTTAAACAGGGAGCTTGAGCAGATAAAGAAGCATCGTGATGTGGCAAGACAGCAAAGAATGCGTAATTCTACTATTGTGGCAGCTATTGTAGGCTATACCAATGCAGGCAAATCAACACTGTTAAACAGGCTGACAGATGCAAATGTCTTATCTGAGGATAAGCTGTTTGCAACGCTTGACCCAACGACAAGAGCTTTACAGCTCCCAAATGGAGAAAAGATACTCCTTACAGATACAGTAGGATTTATAAGAAAGCTGCCTCATAATCTTATTGAAGCATTTAAAAGCACTCTTGAAGAGGCAAAGTATGCTGATATAATTATTCATGTGGTGGACTGTTCTAATCCGGATATGGATAAACAGATGGAGACTGTATATGAGACTTTGGCAGAGCTTGAGGTTGGGGATAAACCAATCGTGACATTGTTTAATAAGTGCGACAAGCTTTCCGAGCCAGTTGTGTGTAAGGATTTAAGGGCGAAGTATACTGCCAGTATATCAGCATTCCGTGGTAATGGAATTGACGAGCTCATGGATATACTGCAAACTATTATTATGGAAAGCAGGATTAGCATAAAAAGAGTATTTTCATATAGCGAGGCAGGAAAGCTTCAGCTTATAAGACAGTCTGGACAGCTTGAAAGTGAGGAATACACAGAGGACGGTATTAAGGTTAAGGCATATGTTCCGAGGGAAATATATGACAGGCTGTAAAATGTATGGGAGGAGATGTAGATTATGAAGATTATAGCCTTGGCTGATAAAAAGTGGGCAATAGGGCGAGGAGGAAAGCTTCTGGTTTCTATTCCAGAGGATATGCAGCTGTTTAGACAGGAAACCAGAGGCAAGGTTGTTATTATGGGAAGAAAGACGCTGGAAAGTCTTCCGGCAGGTGAACCGCTGTATGAGAGACGGAATATTGTCCTTACAAGGGATATGTCTTATAAGAAGGATAATGCAGTTATATGCCACAGCGTTGAGGAGGTTTTGGAGTATGTTAAGCAATATAATGATGATGATATATATGTTATAGGCGGAGGGGAAGTTTATGAACAGTTTTTGCCATACTGTAACATTGCACATATTACCAAAGTGGATTATACGTATGATGCAGATTGTTATATGCCCAATCTGGATAAAGATAAGAGTTGGAAAATTTCACGTGTCAGCGAGGAAAAGACATATTTTGACATATGTTATGAATTTGCAGAGTATACACGTATACAGTAGAAGGATTCGCTGATAGTTGAAATATAAACGTAAATATGGTATAATTATTCAATAATTTAAGACTCTAGGAGAGGGGACAAATAATATGTTTTGTACAAAATGCGGATTTAACGCACAGGATTCAAAGTTTTGCCCTAAATGTGGAACACCAATAGCAGATAGAGGCTCTGTACAACAGTCATCAGAGCAGCATGTGCAGCAGAATCAGGATACTATGAATTATTTTGAAGGACAGGCAATGGGACAGCCACAGCAGGAGCCTGTATCAGTAAAAAAGAAGAAATGGCCTAAGGTGGCGGCTGTTGTGGCAGCTGTTTTAGCTGTTCTTTGTGTGGCAGGATATTTTGCATATCCTTATATTGCAAATATGATATCACCTAAAAATCAGGCAATTACTGCACTGAAGAATGCAGGTGCGGATTTTGAGTCTATGCTGACGGATTCCGTTTCATCATTATCAACAACATCAGCAGCTTCTGAGAATGAGCTTAAGGGTTCCCTTAAGATTAACAGCGCTGCGGTAGATGGCATGAATTATATGTCCTATTTAAAGGTGGATACAATTAATTACGTAATCCAGACGGATATTCATAAGGAAGTTGTTTCAGGAACAGTAGGTCTGGCATCGGGAACATCTGCAAATGTTATTAATGTTTTGTTTTATACAGATGCTGATAATGTATACTTTAAGATTCCTGAATTGTTCCAGGAGTCATTTAAAATGCCAGTCAGTAATTTAAGTGCCGGCAGTTCTGTTACAGGCTCGCTTGGAAGTCTTTCGAGCGTGTTAGATTCAGCTGACCCTGCTATGATTTCACAGTATTCAGGAATAATACAGTCAGTAATAAAGGATATTATGACTGGATTTGACAAGATGATAGAGAAATGTGAATATAGAAAGACAGGGGCAAGTACATACCAGTCAGAGAACGGAGAGATTAAGGTAAATACATTTGATGTTACATTGACAAAGAGCGCATTGCTTGAAGGAATTAACGCAGCTATAGATGCTTTATATGCAGATACAGAGGTATCCTCATATATGTCTTTGATTACTTCACTTACAGGTGGCACTAAAGATACAATTAAGGCAGAGGTGCAGAAAGGCCTTAGTTCTATGTCAGATATTCCTTTTACGATTTATGTGGGCAGGGAAGATAAGCTTGTAAAAGCAATTGTGGATTTTTCAGCAATCGGAGTTGCATCTGCAGGTGATATATCATTGGAGTTTATTGGCAGCGGTAATCCGATGGAGCATGTAGTTATGCAGGCAGGTATTGATGGCACATCTGTGAAGTATACGCTTAAATTATCAGATGGTAAAATATCAGCTGCATTAGATTTTGTTCCTGACCAGACAACAAATAAGGGAGAGTTTTTGAGTATTGGAGCAGACATGTCTGTATCAGGTAATAAAATTACTGTAGATAATATTTCCTGTAAGGGAAAGGGTGACGGCTACACAATAGATGTTTCGGTGTCAGGTCAGATGAGTGCAGATACATATGGCTCAATGTCCTTGACAGCAGCGTCATTTAAGGACAGTATGGATTTGTATAAAATAACTTCTGAACAGAGCAATGCATTGTCTGAAGAATTGCTTAAGAATATAGATGTAATAAAGAAGCTTGTCTCAGATACTTTGTTTAACCAGCTGATTTTAGGGGGTTCGTTTTAATCTGATAAATATTTGTTATGTGGTACTGCCGCTTTACGATTGATAAATCTTAAAGCGGCAGTATTTTTGATTTATGAGTACACAATAAAAGTATTGTATCTGAAGCGTCTAAGACGGTGCTCCATTTTAACTGCATTTGCAAGATATCTGAAAGCACCAACCTGTACCTTATACAGACCGTCCTCATAGATAATAAAGGCTGGAAAACCTTCTATAAGCAAAGAATTTAGGAGACGGTCGGCATTGCCTTTATTTCTGAAGGCGCCAACCTGTACCCGGTATAGAGGTGTCTGCGGATTGCCTGTATTGTAATACGGGTCAAGGTCAGGGTATGCCTCCGGCTGTTTATTTTCAAGGCTTACCGGAGACAAAGGAGAAGGTATAGGGCGTTCTTCCTCGTATGATATTTCGTTTTCTGTATCAGCAGAATCAGGAACGGAGGTTATTCTGGAATTACCTGGGGACTGGTCATATAAGGTCATAAGTATTCCATCAGCAATTGCCTGTGCTATCTTTTGGAAATTCTCATCAAAAAGCTCATTATCATTATCGTTGTTAATAAATCCGGCTTCTATAAGAATAGCAGGCATTTGTGTTCTCTTTAGGACTACAAGGTTAGGACGTTCGTTGATTCCAAGATTTTTAAAGCCAACAGCCTCTAATTTTTTATTAATATTTTCAGCCATTGCAGCTTTGATTCCTGCGTTATTATATACAAGAGTCTCGGCGCCGCTGTACTGATTTGGGGTTTCAGATGAATTGCGGTGGATTGATATAAAATAGTCGGCTCCGGCATTGTTTGCATCAGTTGCTTTTTTAAATGGGGTTTCATACATATCATTTGTACGGGTATAAACTATGTTTACACCGGAATCCTCAAGTATTTTTCCAACTGCCTGTACAAGACGCAGCGTATCATTTTTTTCCTGTCTGCCTTTATAGGTAGCTCCAAAGTCGCTGCCACCATGACCGGCATCAAGAGCAATTGTGGTTTCTGACATAGAACCTCCGTTAAATATTGCATTTACCCTATTATATTCACGCATGTATTATGTGATACAAATTCCGGTACATTTTCAAAAATAAATGCATATATTATATAAATGCAAAAACTGTTCGCTTTTCGGGAATGGAAATTGGCATGAAAAATTACAACGCTATTTGTGTCGGAGCATCACAAATAGACCTGATGGCAGATGAGAAAATGCATTTGCATATTTCTTACCGCCCCGTCTCATAAAGTGTTCCGGAATGGAGAGTAGTATGAATGTTGGATATGTGCATACGTTAGAAACCCCTGTTAATTCAATTGACAGGGGGAGATTAAAGGTAAGCGTTGTGGATCAGGCAACCAGCAGGCCTATTCAGGGGGCGAAGGTTTTGATTTCATATACCGCAGATCCTGAAAGTACAATAGAAGAAATGACTACAGACCAGAGTGGGGAAACAGAAAATATTATGCTGCCTGCACCTCCGGTGGAATACAGTATGGAGCCCGGAATTTACCAGCCATATGCAGAATATACGGTTGCTGTGGAGGCGGAAGATTATGAGCCTATGGTTATTTCGGGAACTAATGTGCTTTCAGGAGAATTAAGTCTTCAAAATGTACCTGTTCAGAGAAATATTCCGCCAGGACAGCCGGAAAATGTTGTGATAGCGGCTCATACCTTATATGCGGAATATCCGCCAAAAATTCCGGAAAGTGAAATTAAACCTACAAATCAGTCGGGTGAAATTGTACTGAGCCGTGTGGTAGTGCCGGAAATAATTGTAGTTCATGACGGTGTGCCAGATGATTCTACAGCAAGGGATTACTATGTTCCGTACAGGGACTATATTAAAAATGTAGCAAGCAGTGAAATATATGCCACATGGCCAAGACAGACAATTGAAGCAAATATATATGCTATCATGTCATTTACATTAAACAGGGTCTATACAGAGTGGTATAGAAACCAGAATAAAAATTTTACGATAACATCTTCTACTGCATATGACCATAAATGGATTCATGACAGGAATTTTTTCCAGAATATTTCTGAGGTGGTTGATGATATATTTGATAATTATCTGTCGAGACCAAATGTAAAGCAGCCTATTCTGACGCAGTATTGTGATGGCAAAAGAGTTTCCTGCCCGAACTGGATGAGTCAATGGGGAAGTAAGTATCTGGGTGACCAGAATTATTCATCTATTGAAATTATACGATATTATTATGGTGATAACATGTATATAAATAGAGCGGAGGAAATTGCTGGAATCCCGTCGTCCTGGCCAGGGTATAATCTTGATATTGGCTCGTCAGGCCAGAAGGTAAGGCAAATGCAGGAACAGCTCAATTTGATTGGTGAGTTTTATAATGCAATTCCTGTTCTTGTGCCAGATGGGATATACGGGGAAAATACGGCACAGGCAGTTAGAAAATTTCAGCAGATTTTTAATCTGCCACAGACGGGTATTGTGGATTTTGCGACATGGTATAAGATTTCAGACAGATATGTAAGGCTTTCAGGTATTGCGGAGCTGAATCCGTAGTGGTATTATAATAGAGCTTGTAATTATGTTACTGAAAAATGTTTGAAAAAATGTAAAAATGTGTTGACATTGATGATATGAGATGTTAAACTAACTGAGTTGTTAAATAAAGCAGAGCATCCACTCTCACCTTAGCGCACATAGGCGTCTCGGGTTTATATTTTAAAATTATGCATGATAAACAGCATTGATTGCATTATTGTTAAAAGTGTGGATAGCCTGTCTATCCACTTTTTTTATGCTTAATATGGAGGTGCACTACTATTAGTGAATTAATGATTAACGAACAAATCCGTGATAAGGAAGTTCGTGTTATAGGAGAAGAAGGAGAGCAGCTTGGTGTTATGTCACCAAAGGATGCTATGAAACTTGCAAAGGAAGCAAATGTTGATCTTATTAAGATTGCACCATCTGCTAAGCCGCCAGTCTGTAAACTTATGGATTATGGTAAGTTTAAGTATGAACAGGTAAGAAGAGAGAAGGAAGCAAAGAAGAAGCAGAAGACTGTTGAAGTTAAAGAAGTTCGTTTGTCACCTAATATAGATGTCAATGACCTGAATACCAAAAGCAATGCTGCCAGAAAGTTCCTTGAAAAAGGAAACAAGGTTAAGGTTTCATTAAGATTCAGAGGAAGAGAAATGGCGCATGTAGACAGCAGTAAGCATATTCTTCATGAGTTTGCTGAAAAGCTTAGTGATATTGCAGTCGTTGATAAGGCTCCGAAGATGGAAGGCAGGAGCATGACAATGTTTTTAACTGAAAAACGTTAAAATAAATTACATTCCATAAAGATTATTTTAGGAGGATTATTATGCCAAAGGTAAAAACAAAAAGAGCAGCTGCAAAGCGTTTTAAATTGACAGGTTCAGGCCAGTTAAAGAGAATGAAAGCTTACAAGAGCCATATTCTTACAAAGAAGACAACTAAGAGAAAGAGAAACCTCAGACATGCAGCAATGACTGATGCAACTAATGTTAAGACAATGAAGAAGATTATGCCTTATCTCTAAGAGTTGGTATGGTATAGAAGGAGGAATATAAGAAATGGCAAGAATTAAAGGCGGAATGAACGCAAAGAAGAAGCACAACAGAGTATTAAAGCTCGCTAAAGGATATAGAGGAGCAAGATCAAAGCAGTACAGAGTTGCTAAACAGTCTGTAATGAGAGCTCTTACAGAGTCATATAAGGGCAGAAAGCAGAAAAAGAGACAGTTCAGACAGTTATGGATTGCACGTATTAATGCTGCAGCCAGAATGAATGGTCTTTCATACAGCAAGTTTATGTATGGTTTAAAGCTTGCTAACATCGACCTTAACAGAAAGGTCTTATCTGAGATGGCAATCAATGATGCAGAAGGTTTTGCAAAGCTTGCAGAAGTTGCTAAATCAAAGGTAGCTTAATTTTTCGGCTTGGTATTTATATCAGGGAGGTGCCGCACTAACTGAACAGATAGTGTGACATCTCTCTTTTTTGTGATAATATTGTGAAAATAACAGGATAATGCTATGAATTATTGTTGAAATATGTTATAAATAGAGAACACAATACTGGGAAGAGGTTATTTTATTATGAAAAAAAGTGTATTTAAAAAGTTGGGTGTTGCATTTGTATCGGCAGCAATGCTTATGACTACGGCGTGTAACACAAAAATAGATGCAAAGTTTGATTTTAAGGCATTGGATTATGTTACTTTAGGCGAGTACAAGGGATTAAAGGCTGATGTTAATACATCAGCTATTGAAACAAATCTTATGGACAAGAAGATTGCTAACGACCAGAAGGAGTATACAACCTACCATGATGTGACAAGACCAGCACAGGATGGTGATAAGCTTATTATGACATATTATGCTAAAGTAGGCGGAGTTCAGGTTGATGGCTTTAGTTATGAGGATTATAATATGATTCTGGGAACAGATCCATTTACGATTGAAGGCTTTACAGATGCTTTATATGGAATGACGGCAGGACAGGCAAAGGTTGTTACGCTGCAGGTTCCTGAAGATTTTGAGGAGGATAAGGATATTGCAGGAAGCAGGATTGTATTTGATATTACATTGAAAAATGTACAGCAGCCTGATGTGCCTATGATTACTGACGCATATGTGCAGCAGTATTTCAACTGCAGTACAGTGGCTGATTATAAGGCACAGGTTAAAAGTCAGGTACAGGAAGAAATAGACAATCAGACAACTAAGGCAAAAAATGAGGCAATTCTCACACAGCTTCAGGGTGCTGCCACGATTAATTCATATCCGGACGGTCTGCTCGAAAGTAAATCAGAGGAGCTTTCAAAGTCTATAAGCTTTTATTCGACCATGCAGAAGCTTACTGTAGAGGAGTATTGTCAGACTAAGTTTAATATGTCGTTTGATGATTATGTAAAAAATTCCGTAAACCAGCAGCTTATTCTTCAGGCAATAGTTGAGAAGGAAGAACTGGCAATTATGGAATATGATTATAAGGCTAATCTTGAGAGCTTTGCCAATGAATTAGGATATACTAATAAGACAACATTTGAGGAAAAGTTTGGCAAGGATAAGATTGTAAAGAATATGCTTATTATGCAGGCTCAGGATATTGTAATGGATAATGCAGATATCAATGAATATTGATATTGACTGAATATAAAAAATCATGTCGGACATATGTGCTGACATGATTTTTTATTATATATTGGATTTTATATTTGATTCAAATACAGCTACAGTAATGTTTCGTATTTTGGCATACATGCAATACCTATCGCATATGGACCTGTATGGCAGGCTGTTACTATGCCTATGCGCGTATCAAACTGCTCCTGCGATTCGATTAGCTTGATTCCAAGGGCTTCCTCAACGGTGCTGCGGTATTCTTCTGCTTCTTTTAGGTTAGTGCAGTAGCCGACGGTGAAGTCATATTTGTTTATATCAATATTGTTATCTGCAATATGCTTGCGGACAATTTCTATTACATTGTTCTTTGCCTTGCTTCTTGTACGTGCAATTCCGCCCAGAGAGATTTCGCCATTCTTCATGACAATTATAGGGCGTATGCTTAATTTGCCTGTAATTGCTGTGGCAACCTTGCCGATACGTCCGCCTTTTTTTAGATAATCAAGAGATTCTACAGTAAAGAAAATCCTCCCGGGAGCTTTCATATCGTTCAGAACACGTACACAGTCATCATAAGAAACGCCATTTTCCTGCATTCGTATCGCTTCGTATACAAAAAGTGACATAGAAGCGGAATTTTGCAGGGAATTAATAACTGTAATTTCTGCGTCTGGATAATCTTCAATAATAGTATCCTTAGCTGTGCATGCTGAATTATATGAGCCTGAAAATAAAGTTGTAATTGTGATTACAATAATAGGAGTGTTTGACTTTACATAAGGCATAAATGCATCAATGTAATCTGAAACGCTGGGGAGTGATGATTTAGGGAAAGCCCCGTCATTAATCATTTTGTCATAAAACTCATCATAACCAATTTCTATCTGCTCTTTTACATAATTTTCTCCGTCAAAGGTTACATATAATGGAACCAGTCCGGTGTTGTGCCTGTCTAAATATTCTTTTTTAATATCGCAGGCAGAATCTGTAATAATTTTATACATAAATGTTCCTCTTTTAAAATGAAATATAGTATTTATTTTAAACTTGTTAATTTTAAATGTATATATTAATACGATTTAACAGGTTTTACCATATGTTAACATATAGTTTTTAAGACTACAAGATATAAAAAGATAAAATGTATGAAATAAAAATAAACTACAACTTTAACGCACTAAAAGAATTGTTTATAAATATACGCTATATTATAGTGAAAAATCGACAAAATAATTTGACTTTAGTGTTGTAATTTAGTAAAATTATCCAAGATGCTTTTTGGAAGTGTCGAAAATATATATTGGTGAGGAGAGTTACAAAAATGGAAGCTTTATTGGTTTTAGTCATTGTTGCAGCAGTGCTTGCACTTGGCTATGCAGCATTTAACTTTGTAAGCGTTAAGAAGTTAGATGAAGGAACAGATCGTATGTCAGAGATTGCATCGGCAATTCGTGTTGGAGCTAATGCATTCATAATATACGAGTACAAAATCATTGCTGTAGTAGTTGCATTGATTGCAGTGATTTTTGGAGTTATTTTTACGGTTCAGTATGGCAGTTTTTCGTGGGAGCCATCAGTTTGTTTTCTGATTGGGGTGCTTATGAGTGCTTTGGCAGGCTGGGTTGGCATGAAGATTGCAACATATGCCAATGTAAGAGTATCAAATACAGCACGGACAACTAAGAAAATTGGTGAAACATTAAAGGTAGCGTTAAAGGGTGGTTCAGTAATGGGACTCTGTGTTGGAGGATTTGCACTGCTCGGATTATTCCTTGTATATATTATTTTTGGTTACGGCTTAGGAATGATTTCAATAGAAGCTTTAAGAGATGGAAATCATATTTTTACACAGTGTCTTTCATGTTATGCATTGGGCTGTTCAATTGTAGCTATGTTTAACCGTGTGGGCGGAGGTATATATACTAAGGCTGCTGATATGGGAGCTGACCTTGTGGGTAAGACAGAGGCACATATTCCAGAAGATGATCCACGTAATCCGGCAACAATTGCTGATAATGTAGGTGATAATGTGGGTGATGTTGCAGGGCTTGGTTCTGACCTTCTGGAATCATTTGTAGGTGCTATATCTTCTGCAATAATTCTTGCAGTAAGCTTATTCCTTGCAAATATTGCAAATAATCTTGAAGTGTCTGACACATTATTGACTAAAATGATGTATTTCCCACTTGTATTTGCGGCTATTGGATTGATTGCTTCATGTCTTGGTATTGCATATGTCCTTATAAAGAAGGGCTCGGATAATCCGCACAGGGATTTGAATATCTCTACATGGAGTGCTGCAGCAATAACAGTTGTTGGTGGATTTGTGGCAACGTATCTTATGTTCAATACAGAAGCTAAGTCTGTGCTTGATGTGGCAGGCTTTAAAATAGGGTTTATTTCACCTTGGATTGCAGCGTCACTGGGAGTTGTAAGTGGTGTTGTAATTGGTGCTATAGCAGAATATTATACAAGCTATGATTATAAGCCAACTCAGAAGATTGCACAGGCATCTAAGGAAGGTGCGGCATTGACAATTACACAGGGTCTTGCTGTTGGTATGAAATCCTGTATGTATCCATTAATTATATTGGGTGTAACAACATATGTTTCATATGCAGTTTCCGGCATGTTCGGTATTGCCATGGCAGCTGTTGGTATGCTTTCATTTGTATCAGCAACGGTTTCTGTAGACACATACGGGCCAATTTCTGATAATGCCGGAGGTATTGCAGAAATGTCAGAGCTTGAGCCAGAGGTTCGTGAAATTACTGATAAACTGGATTCAGTTGGTAATACTACAGCAGCTATTGGTAAAGGCTTTGCTATTGGTTCAGCTTCGCTGGCAGCACTTTCACTTATGGTTTCTTTCCTTTATGCATTCCAGCCTGAAGGTTCACAGCTGGAGCTTAATTTTACAAATCCGTTAATTCTTGCGGGTGCATTAGTGGGTGGTGCACTTCCATTCCTGTTTTCGGGTATGTTAATTGAAGCAGTTGCCAATGCTGCACGAAGAATGGTTGAAGAAGTTAGAAGACAGTTTAGGGAAATTCCGGGTATTCTTGAGGGAAAGGCAAAGCCAGACTATAAGACATGTATAGAGATATCTTCTCAGGGTGCTTTAAAGGAAATGCGTGTTCCAGCTATTCTTTCAATTGTCTTTCCGGTTGTATCAGGTTTCCTTTTTGGCCCATATTTTGTAGGCGGTTTACTGATTGGTGCTACATTATCAGCAATTATGCTTGCTATATTCACAGGTAATGCAGGTGGTGCATGGGATAATGGCAAAAAATATATCGAATCCGGTGCAGTTGATGGTCAGGGAAAGGGTTCTCCTGCACATGATGCGGCTGTTGTAGGAGATACAGTTGGTGACCCATTGAAGGATACAGTCGGCCCATCGCTGGATATTCTTATTAAGATTATGTCAACGGTTTCACTGGTTGCAGCAGTGCTGTTCTACAACTACAATTTATTATATCTGATATTTGGACTTCGTTAATTTGGTACCAGAGTACTAAAAAAAACATTTTTAAGGACTAAATATACATAAAATATATTTTATTTTTTAAAAAATATGTTATACTAAAACCGGATTGTGTAAATGTTATAGTATTTTTAACATTTACAGTCCGGTTTTTTGTGAAATGGAGAAAAAAGATGAAGATATGTACATTTTTGACAGATGGATTTGAAACAGTGGAAGCACTTGCTGTAGTTGATGTATGCAGAAGGGCAGGTATTGAAACAGACTTAATATCAATTACAGGGAAGAAAGAAGTAAAGAGTGCACAGAATATAATGGTAAATGCCGAGTATACTATTACAGAGTATCAGTTTGATGGTACAGAACTGCTTTTCCTTCCTGGTGGACCAGGACATACGCATTATCTGGAATGCGGACAGCTTGTGGAACTTTTAAAAGATTATAATGATAAAGGCAGACGAATTGCAGCAATATGTGCGGCACCAAGTGTTTTAGGAAAACTTGGATTCCTTCATGGAAAAAAGGCAATGGCGTTTCCGGGTTACGAAAAAGACCTTGCAGGAGCAGAAGTGATTTTAAAACCTGAGAAGACTGTGACAGATGGTAATATTACTACTTCAAGAGGAATGGGAACTTCAATTGATTTAGGCCTGGAATTGGTGAGACTGCTGGCTGGCAGGGAAGAAGCTGACAGAATTGGTAAGGCAGTACAATATTTATAAAGATACTATGCACTGTATAATAAAAGATGAATTTATAATAGAGGTAACAAATGGCATATAATGAAAAATATGGTGATTTGGCACGACAAAAAGATTATGCAAGAAGACAGCATATAATGAGAATGAAAATGAAACGCAAAAGGCAGATTTTTATCAGAAAATGTTTTCTTGCGGCAGCGATGTTTGCAGCTGTGGCAGGTTTTGTGAATTTGGGAATTGCAGGAAAAGAACAGACTGACAAAGCCAGTGAGCTTGTAGAGACAGAAACCATTGCAGTTGCAGCGGATAATGATGTCACACAGAATAAAGTAAATGAGGTGAAAGCTCCGCTGGTTCCATATGCACAGAAAAATGAAAATTATCAGGAAGTGATGGACGAGGCAGTTTTTAGTCCATATATTGCAGTTATAGAGGTTGAAAGCGGAAAACTTATTGCCGGAAGGAACAGTGATTCAATTATTTATCCGGCATCTATGACAAAAGTAATGACGCTTTTAGTAGCTGTAGAAAATATAGATGATTTCAGCAAAACATATACGTTTGGAACAGAGCTGCTCAATTCTCTATATATAGAGGAGGCCACAGTGGCAGGTTTTTCTGAGGGAGAAACGGTTGGTGTAGATGATTTGCTTTATGGTCTGATTCTTCCATCTGGTGCAGATTCAGCAGTTGCGGTGGCAACAATTGCCGCTGGCTCAGAGGAGGATTTTGTATCACTTATGAATGGGAAAGCAAAAGAGATGGGTCTTAAAAATACACATTTTGCCAATCCAACAGGGCTTCATTCTGAAGAACAGTATACAACACCGGCAGAGATGGCTATGATAATGGAAGTGGCAATGAGTAATCCGACCTGTGCAAAGTATCTTTCAACATATCAGCATACAACATCAGCTACAGCGCAGCATCCAGAAGGCATTCTGCTTACCAGCACAATGTTTTCAAGAATGTATGGAGATGAGGTTGAAGGAGTTTTGATAACTGCAGGAAAAACAGGTTTTACTAATGAAGCACTCCACTGCCTTGTTAATTTTGCACAAAAAAATGGAAAACATTATGTAACTGTCGAGGCGGGGGCACAGGACAAGTGGCATACCATATTTGATTCATTTGCACTTTTTAGGGATTACGCAATTTAAGGCAAAAATTGTCATAATAATATATTTAACCCTACACATAATATTAGCAGGATAAGCAATCACTTATTCAATAAATATTTTTGTAAGGAGGTTATTATGACAAATTCAAATTCTAAATCAAAGAAGGAAGCAAAAGAAGCTCTTGACAGATTCAAGATGGAGGTTGCTTCAGAAATCGGTGTTAACTTAAAGGATGGTTACAATGGTGACCTTACTTCAGCTGAGGCTGGTTCTGTAGGTGGTTATATGGTTAAGAAGATGATTAAGAGACAGGAAGAAGCAATGTCTCAGGGTAAGTAATCTTACCATGATTAATAATCACTAAAATGTGACACAATAATAAAAAGCTGCATTGCCAGATGAATAATGTCTGGCAGTGCAGCTTTTAATGGTGGGAAATGTTAGAAGCCTTCCGTGCGTCGTTCTTTGCGCATGGCGATTCGTTTTTCAGCAGCGTCCCATTTTGCCTGTTCTTCTATGGTTGAAATAGTAAGGCGGGGAACCTCTACAGGCAGGTCATTCTCATCTAAAGCGACCATCACAAAGAATGCGCGGTTTACAGGATGACGTTTGCCATCGTCCTTTTCTACATAGGTATCAATACGGATTTCCATAGAACTTTTTCCGACATGGGTCAAATAGCCTATTAGAACTATAACATCATTTACATAGCATGCTTCCTTGAATTGAAGATTGTCAATGCAGGCTGTTGTACATCTTCCCTCACAGTGCCTTTTTGCAACAATACCGGCAACTTCATCTATCCACATAAGCAGCTGTCCGCCAAATAAACGTCCTGCACCATTCATATCTTTTTCAAACAGGAGATGAGAAACCTCTGTTTTTGAGTCTTCAACTGTTTTGTATTTCTTCATAGGAAATCTCCTTTATAATTAATACATATATAATATCACATCATGGGAGGAAATTATACATTTATAATTGCTTTGGAATACTTTGGAAAGTCTTTTGGGAAATTCTTTGAAAAATTTTGCTGGTAAAATTAAAAGTAGTATGCTATAATTAATTAGTATGTACGTTGTACTCTAGAAAAACTTTACATATATTTTAAGGAGGAAGTAATAAACAATGAGTTTTAAGGTAGAACAGTTAGAAGAAAAGAACATGGTTAAGCTTGTAATCGAATCAACAGCAGAGGAATTCGAAGCAGGATTAAACAAGGCATATAATAAGGATAAGAATAAGATTACTGTACCTGGTTTCAGGAAGGGTAAGGCTCCACGTAAGATGATTGAAAAGCTTTATGGAGCTGAAGTATTTTATGAAGATGCAGCTAATTCAATTATTCCGGATGCATACGCTAAGGCTGCTGACGAATCAGGTCTTGAAATTGTTTCACAGCCACAGATTAATGTTACGCAGCTTGAAGCTGGAAAGCCTTTCATCTTTGAGGCTGTTGTAGCAACTAAGCCAGAAGTTGAATTAGGAGCATATAAGGGCGTTGAGGTTTCAAAGTGTGATACAGATGTAACTGATGCTGACGTTGAAGAAGAATTAAAGAAGGTTCAGGATCAGAATTCAAGAACAGTTTCAGTTGAGGACAGAGCTGTTAAAGACGGCGATATGACTGTAATTGATTTTGAAGGTTTTGTAGATGGCGAACCATTTGAAGGTGGAAAGGGCGAAAACTATCCATTAACTATTGGCTCACATTCATTTGTTGATACATTTGAGGAGCAGATGGTTGGCATGAACATCGGTGAAGAAAAAGAATTAAATGTTACGTTCCCAGAAGAATATCATGCAGAAGAATTAAAAGGTAAGCCAGCAATGTTCAAGGTTACTGTTAAGGAAATTAAAGAGAAGCAGCTGCCAGAGCTTGATGATGATTTTGCACAGGATGTTTCAGATTTTGATACATTTGCAGAGTACAAGGAAGATTTAAAGAAGACAATCGGCGAGCGTAAGGTTAATGAGGCTAAGGCTAAGAAAGAAGACGAAGCTATCGCTAAGATTATTGAAGAAGCTAAGATGGATATTCCAGAGGCTATGGTAAAGACTCAGGTAAACAGAATGGCAGAGGATTTTGCTCAGAGATTACAGCAGCAGGGATTATCAATTGAGCAGTATTTCCAGTATACAGGAATGACAGCTGAAAAGATTATGGACGAGATGAAGCCAGAGGCTTTAAAGAGAATCCAGTCAAGACTTGTGCTTGAGGCTGTTGTTAAGGCAGAAGATATTCAGGTTTCTGATGAAGAATTTGAAGCAGAATTACAGAAGATGGCTGATGCTTATAAGATGGAAATTGATAAGATTAAGGAGTTCATGGGTGAGTATGAATCAAAGCAGATTAAGGAAGATGTTGCTATTCAGAAAGCTGTTGAGCTTATAGTTAATTCAGTAGTCGAAAAGTAATAATTTTTAAGGAGGTCATTTCATGAGTTTTGTACCTTATGTCATTGAGCAGAACAGCCGTGGAGAGAGATCATATGATATTTACTCACGACTCTTAAAGGACCGAATCATATTTCTTGGAGAAGAAGTGACAGATGTATCTGCTAATTTAATAGTTGCACAGATGTTGTTCTTGGAGGCAGAAGACCCTGGCAAGGATATTCATTTTTATATTAACAGCCCAGGAGGTTCAGTATCAGCTGGTTTTGCTATTTATGATACAATGCAGTATATTAAGTGTGATGTATCTACAATCTGTTTAGGTATGGCAGCCAGCATGGGAGCATTCCTTTTATCTGGCGGAGCAAAGGGAAAGAGACTTGCCCTTCCTAATGCAGAAATTATGATTCACCAGCCATCAGGCGGTGCGAAAGGGCAGGAAACTGAAATCAGAATCGTTGCTGAGAATATTCTAAAGACAAGAAATAAATTAAATGAAATACTGGCAGCCAACACTGGAAAGTCGGTAGAAGAGATATCTCGTGACACAGAGCGTGATAATTACATGACAGCTCAGGAAGCAGTTGCTTATGGACTTATTGACAGCGTAGTTGAGAAGAGATAGTTTAAAAAGGGACTGTGGCTTTTCGCAACAGTCCCTTTCGTTGCAATTATAAAAAAATAGGAGGTTTTCATGGCAGGCAGAAATAATGATGAAAAATTAAGATGTTCATTTTGTAATAAGACACAAGATCAAGTAAAAAAACTGATTGCTGGACCAAATGGAGCGTACATTTGTGATGAATGTGTAGGGATATGCAGTGACATTTTAGATGAAGAATTTGAAACAGGATTAGACAGAGATGATGATGTGGTTGAAGGAATGAACATTAACCTGTTAAAACCGAAGGAAATTAAAGATTTTCTTGATGATTATGTGATTGGACAGGATAATGCAAAAAAGGTGCTTTCTGTTGCTGTATATAATCATTATAAGAGAATTATGTCTGGAAGGGATTTGGATGTTGAACTGCAGAAAAGCAATATATTGATGCTTGGCCCTACTGGTTCAGGTAAGACATTTTTGGCTCAGAATCTTGCAAGATTACTTAATGTCCCATTTGCAATCGCAGATGCTACTACTCTTACCGAGGCCGGCTATGTGGGTGAGGATGTTGAAAATATTCTATTAAAGCTTATTCAGGCGGCAGATTATGATGTTGAAGCAGCCCAGTATGGTATTATTTATATTGATGAAATTGACAAGATTACTAAGAAATCAGAAAATGTATCAATAACAAGAGATGTATCAGGAGAGGGTGTTCAGCAGGCGCTTCTTAAGATTTTAGAAGGTACGGTTGCATCGGTACCGCCTCAGGGAGGAAGAAAGCACCCTCAGCAGGAATTAATTCCTATCGACACTACTAATATCCTCTTTATTTGTGGCGGTGCGTTTGATGGACTTGAAAAAATTATTGAATCAAGAATGGATAAAAGTTCTATAGGATTCAATTCTGAAATTAAGGAAAAAAATGATGCCGCTGTTGGAGAGATGTTTAAGCAGGTACTTCCTCAGGACTTAATTAAATTCGGATTGATTCCAGAGTTTGTTGGACGAGTACCTGTAATTGTATCTCTTGACTCATTGGACGAGGAAGCTTTGGTACGGATTTTAAAAGAACCGAAGAATGCAATAATCAAGCAGTATCAGGCGTTGTTTTCACTTGATGAGGTTTCACTTGAATTTACAGATGAGGCAGTAAAAGCAGTAGCTAAAAAGAGCTTTGAAAGAAAGACTGGTGCCAGAGGACTTCGTTCTATATTAGAGGAAGTCATGAATGAAATTATGTATGAGATACCTTCTGATGATTCTATTGCAAAGTGTCTTATTACTAAGGAAGCAGTAGAGGGAACAGCAAAACCATTGATTGAGTACCGGACAGACAGCGTTGCTGCTAAGAAAGCTCAATAAACAGACTGGCCATGGAGGATAAAGATGGTAATTAGAAAGTTGAATCTGGATATTGTTATTGGTGTTACAAGTGCAATTCCGGAAACTGAATTTCCAGAGGTTGCATTTGCTGGAAAATCTAATGTAGGAAAATCATCATTAATTAATGCATTAATGAACAGAAAATCATATGCAAGAACTTCATCACAGCCGGGTAAAACACAGACCATTAATTTTTATAATATTAATGACTGTATGTATCTTGTTGACCTTCCGGGTTATGGGTATGCAAATGCTAATGAAGCAGTTAAGGCAAAGTGGGGAAAGATGATTGAAAAATATTTAAGAATATCCAAACAGTTAAAACAAGTGTTTTTGCTTATAGATATTCGTCATGACCCATCAGCTAATGATAAGATGATGTATGACTGGATTGTATCAAACGGATTTAAACCAGTTATAATTGCGACGAAGCTGGACAAGATAAAAAGAAGCCAGATTCAAAAGAATGTTAAGGCTGTACGAACAGGTTTGGGACTTGAGAAAGATGATATTCTTATTCCAGTTTCATCAGAAACGAAACAGGGAATACAAGAGCTGTGGGAATTGATTGACTCCTATGTGCTGCCAGAGGAAGAATAAAAAGGAAATACCTCACATGCTGATATTTGTATGTGAGGTATTATTATATAAATCAGCTGAATTTAATTTACAGCAATTTGTGCATAATGAAATCATAGATTTCCTGACTTGCTTCCTTCCATTTAGCGCACATAGCATCTGCCTGTTCTTCCAATGGAACTGCAATATTTAGCTCAATCAGATTGGTATCACCTTCGCGAACCTGACAGTGGGCGATATAGTCTCCATTTACAGTACGATAGTGGTCTGATGTTGTGCCAACCTCGCATTTTAAATCGTATTTATTTTCTTTGAGATATTGGTCAATTTCATCACGTATTGCATTGGAAATCTTGCTGTCAAAGAATGAGATTGTGTCTGCCCCCTCCTTTGTAAGCTTGTATTGTGTGCTGTTTCGGTAAGCAAGCACAATAATAAAACCATCTTCAGCAAGGGAGTTAAGTACTTCCTGAAGGGTGAAATAGGTTGTGTACTGTTTGTTTAACATAAATTCTGAAATCTGGTTGTTGGACAAAGGAAAATTCACTTTGTTTAACATATAAAGAACCATTAATTTATATAAAGTAGTTGCTTCCGTGTTCATCTATAGTTCCGTCCTTGTAAAATCATATTGTCACGAAAATGCCGGTTCATTGTATTCATGACCAGCTTCTTGTTGGCACTCCATAAAGGAGCAATGAGAAGCTTCTTAGGGCCGTCACCTGTAAGGCGGTGTATCGTTATATCTGGTGGCAGTATTTCCAATATTTCCCCTATACATTTTATATATTCGTTCATGTCCATGACTGAAAATAAACCATTAATATAATCTTTTGCTAAATCTGTTCCCTGCAGTACATGGAGCAGCTGCAATTTAACACCGAATAAATGCATATGGCCAATGTATTGGGCAGTTTCTAAAATCATATTTCTGCTCTCGCCTGGAAGACTGATAATCATGTGTGCAATAACTTTTATTCCATGCTTGTGAAGTTTAGTAACGGCTTCGTTGAAAACATCAAGTGTATACCCACGTCTTATGTATACAGCAGTCTGCTCATGTATAGTCTGCAGTCCCAGTTCAATCCATACAGGCTTTATCTGGTTAAGCTCAGAAATAAGTTCAATAACTGGCTGGCTTAGACAGTCAGGTCTGGTTGCAATAGATAAAATTGCTATATCTTCATGTGTGACAGCTTCCATAAAAATCCTGCGTAGATAGGAAATATCTGCATATGTGTTTGTATAAGCTTGAAAATAGGCAATGTAGCGTTTGCCGGAATATTTAGAGGAAATCAGCTTTTTAGCCTGCCAAATCTGCATGGAAATAGGAAGCGACGGGCTGGGAGTAAAGTCTCCGGAGCCGCCTGCGCTGCAGAATATGCAGCCTCTGGTATCAATAAGCCCATCACGGTTGGGACATGACATCCCACCATTCAGGGCTATTTTGTAAAGCTTATAACCATATGTATCCTGCAGATATTCATTTAGAGAATAATAATGCGGTCTCATATTATTTTGAAATGTGGTCACGAACAGCTTTGCTTACAACATCAGCTACACGTGGGTCAAAAGCTTCAGGCAAAATGTTTACGTCGCTTACTTCAGAATCAGGAATAAGGTTAGCAATTGCAAGAGCAGCAGCCAGTTTCATTTCTTCTGTAATCTGAGGTGCACGTCCTTCAAGAGCACCTTTAAAGATGCCTGGGAATGCGATTACATTGTTAACCTGGTTAGGGAAGTCAGAACGCCCTGTACCTACAACTCTTGCGCCTGCAGCCTTAGCTGCATCTGGCATAATTTCAGGAACTGGGTTAGCCATTGCAAATATAATGGCATCCTTGTTCATAGATTTAACCATGTCAGCTGTAACTATATTAGGTGCAGAAACACCGACGAATACATCGGCACCTTTTAAAGCGTCAGCTAAAGAGCCTGTTTTGTGTTCCAGATTTGTAACATCCATCATAGATTCCTGCATCCAGTTAAGGCCCTGTGCACCCTTAGAGAGGATTCCGGATTTGTCGCACATGCAGACGTGCTTAAAGCCATATGTAAGAAGAAGCTTTGTGATGGCAACTCCAGCAGAGCCAGCTCCGTTAACAACAACCTGACAGTCCTCCTTTGTTTTGCCAGTAACTTTCAATCCGTTGATAATACCTGCAAGAACAACAATGGCTGTACCATGCTGGTCGTCATGGAATACCGGGATATCAAGAAGCTCTTTTAATCTTGATTCTACTTCAAAGCATCTAGGTGCGGCAATATCTTCAAGATTAATTCCGCCAAATGCAGGTGCAATATTTACTACTGTTTTAATGATTTCTTCTGTATCCTGTGTATCCAGACAGATTGGAACAGCATTAATTCCGCCAAATTCCTTAAAGAGGACAGCCTTGCCTTCCATTACAGGCATAGCGGCATGAGCTCCGATATTTCCAAGACCGAGCACTGCGCTGCCATCTGATACAACAGCGATTGTGTTAGATTTAATTGTGTACTTGTAGGCAGCCTCTTTATCCTGTGCGATAACCTTACAAGGTTCTGCAACACCAGGGGTGTAGGCAAGAGCCAAATCTTCTCTTGTTTTAATAGACATCTTAGGTGCTGTCTCAAATTTTCCCTTCCATTCTTCATGGAGATGAAGTGCTTTCTCTGCATTTGTCATGATTACATTACCATCCTTTCATACTTAGATGTTTCAACGTCTGTACAAATAATTTATAGCAAAAAATCTTATAAAAATTTCAACGAACATCTTACAAAATAATACCACATTGAATATTATAATTTCAACCTTTGACATATTTTTAAAATGTAGTATACTGTCTGTATTGTTTCTAAAAGTGCATGTCAGCATTTTGTTCCCACTAAGAAGATTATTATGGAG
>JAUNPT010000014.1:0-10366 GCA_030536565.1 Eubacteriales bacterium
TTCCACCACCATTTACATAATCAGACACAAGTTTCATAAAATCATCTGAGAAGGAGGCAGGTGTCATTTCACCATTTTTGTCATACTTTAAAGGTGCTGTTATTACAAGCATATCTGTACTGCTAAGCATCTCTTTCGTAATTTTCTCTGTTTCAATTACTGCCTGAATCCCCTGTGCCGCACAGATGTCTATAAAATTCGTCATATTTCCCTTATAATATCCATTAACATAATCATTTAAATGCGTACCGTCTATAACAACCTTTGTAACTGTCTTAGGGTCTGAAACTGAAAGTGTCAGTGGAACATTATATGTATGCTCTACACCTTTAATCAACGCCTTCATAGTGGCAGTTATTATTACATCTCCATTCTTATCCGGTGTATAAGCAAATCCATAAGTCTTTTCGCCGAGAGCTGCAACAACTGCTCCTCCCTCAAGGTTTTCACCCTTAACTGTATGAATCACTGTACCATCTGCAGAATAACTGATTTCCTCAACTGTCATATCAGTATCTTCATTATTATACAGACTTGTTTCTATTGTCAGCTCCTCGCCTTTAATTGGAAGTGCTGTCTGTGTTGTAACAGATGCAATACCCGCTTTTTCAACCTCACCTGTCCATACTGGTGCTGTAACTGCAATATTTCCGTCTTCCTGTGTTATTCTAAGATAATAATATGAGTAATCATTTTTCAAATCAAATTTTACTGTTGCATTATTTTCTGTAACTGTCTGTGATGCAGCAACTCTGCCGCCATTTACAATAACCTCGACCCTGCCGATGCCTGCATCAGTTGGGTCAGACAGCTTTGCCTCAATTGAAACTGTATCAGCAGAAGAATTTAATATAGTTCCCATTACTGAGCCATTTAAAGTGTACTGTATACTTAAATCATTATCCTCTGTTGCGTATACTCTTCTGTTAGACAGTGCATCATAAAGAGACTCTTCTGTAAGCTCATCAGCAAGAATTACTGAACGTGTTGTATTAGAATCTCCCCAATTACCCTTGTGGTTATCCTGATTATTAGTCGGTGCCACATGCCAGCCCTTATCAAGAGCTCTTGTGTAGTAGCTGTATGAAGGGAAATACGCACCTGAGCCGACAGCACCCTCTCCATTACCTACTTCAATAAGGTTGATACGTGCATCATTTATAGCACTGTAATTTGTGAAATCATAAAAATCACCAAATGTTGTTCCTGGATGATTAAACTGTGACACACTGCCATCTGCTGCCGCCAGCTTTGAATAGTACATCTGCAGTCCGCTTGGATTTGCGGCTGACTGCTTCTTATTGGCATATATTGAATTATTTCTATTCTCAAAGCCTGCTGTGTTAAATGTGTTAATATGTCCGCTGCCGTCACTCCATGTCATCTCAAAGCCATATATACCCAAAAATGTTGAGGCACTGTCTGTTACATTGTCAGTGTTTGCTATTTTAGATGCAGTAATTGCTGATGCTGCATTTTTACCCTCACTCCATTTTTCATTATCCATTGCACTTTCTGTCAATGTATTAGTATATGTACTTCCCTCAAATGAATTGGAATGGTCAGTAACTGCAAGGAAATCCAAGTTAGCTGCCTTTGATGCGTGCTCGAATGCCTGTGTTACAGTTCCAGCTCCGTCAGAAAGATTAGTATGTGAATGGAGCTGTCCAAAGTAAATGTTGTAATCCCCTGTATGTGTTGTATCATTCTTTTTTTCTTTGTAATCAAATGTTGAGACGATACTTTCATCATAGCCTGTGGCTGCTGCCTTGGCTAATACTGTTGATGGAAGCTTATTGAGAGTAATTGCCTCTGTATATTTATTCCATGTTGCGCCATTATCCACAGAATATACTATTATGGCACCCTCTGTCTGGCATGAAAGCTCCACCTTAGTTCCTAACTCTACAGATGAGCTTGATGGTGTTGCCGACACCGCAGCAACAGCCTTCTTTTTATACTGATATGTATTTTTATCACTGTCCTTAAGACCTGTCTTCTCTCCCCATACAACTACAGTTGCAGGAAGACTATTAAGCTTTGGCTTAGCACTTGAATCATATGTCTGTTTCTCGCCGCCATTGATTGTATAGTAAACAGCCACACCCTCTGTATCACATGTTAATGTAAGCTCCTGACCTTCAACTACATCGCAGCTGTCAGGTGTTGCTGTAACATTAGCAACCTTATCTTGGCTTACTGCTGTTGACTTACTGTTCTTAGGATTAGGTTTTCCTACTGTAAAGTCATTCTTATTATTATCTGTATCTGTTCCCAATTCGTCTCTTGATGCCGATGTTCCATTAGCTGTTGCTGCTGCAGCCTCGCCCTCATACTGCTTTGAAGTCCCAATGCCAATAAAATCAACAACATCAGCATCGTCCTTACCAGTAATAGCCTCTGAATTCTTTACTAATGCTATCTGTCCACCTTTTCCAGCCATGGCAAGTGTTCCTGCAGCATCTGGAGCTGGCAGCTCCTTAACTGAATTACTGCCCGCCGCCTCCTTTATAAGATAATATGAACCAGCACCTATTGAACCAGTTAAGCTTGTTACATTAGAAGAATTAAATGCTCCTGTAGTTCCTGCTGATGCATACTGAACGCTCCAGCCTTCAAGTGTTACTGCCTCATCTGTTGGATTGTACAGTACAATAAAATCGTTAGTGTATACAGCTCCTGAGTTTCCTCCACCGCCATACACTTCCTGAATTACTACATGTTTTCCTGATGTACTTGCAGATGTTACCACTAACGCAGCATTTCCAATACAGGAAACTACCATCATAAGTACTGCCAGGAATAATCCTAAGAATCGTTTTGTTTTCCTTACTTTTCCTCTCACTTTTTTACCTCTTTCATTTAAAACCATTATTACAGGCTGTTTTTTAGAAGTATGCTTCCTGATATACACATCTCCTGTTAGGAATATTAAATGATGTTGGTTAAATTCATATAATTACAAAGTAATAACAGTGTAAAACTTTCTAAAATGAATATAAAAAGCATATTAAAAATGCTGCTCATAGAATCCGGTCTACTCACAGCACATTACATAGTTTTTTATATTTAGTTGTTGTCAATGTAGCTCTTTCTTAACTGACCACAGGCGCCATCTATATCTCTGCCCATCTCTCGTCTTATGGTAACATTGACACCGCTTTTCTCAAGTCTTCCCTTGAACTCGTGAATTGCATTCTTTTCTGACTGCTCGTAATCTCTCTCCTTAATAGGATTAACAGGAATAAGGTTAATATGACAGTTCATTCCATGTACAAGACTTATTAACTGGCTGGCACACTCAGGTGTATCATTAACATCCTTTACAAGACTGTATTCAAATGAGATTCTTCTGTTAGTCTGATTAAGATAATAACGGCATACAGCCATTATCTCCTCAATAGAATACTTGTTGGCAATAGGCATCATTGTCTTTCTAAGCTCATCATTAGGAGCGTGCAGAGATATTGCAAGAGTAATCTGCAGCCTGCAGTCTGCAAGCTCCTTAATCTTAGGCACAAGACCACATGTTGACACTGTGAGATTTCTTGCACTTATATTAAGCCCCTTCTCGTCATTTAGAAGCTCAATGAACTTAAGAAGATTGTCGTAGTTATCCATTGGCTCTCCAGAACCCATAACAACTACATTTCGGACTCTCTCCCCCGAAATAGCCTGAATTCTGTAAATCTGGTCAAGCATTTCTGATGCAGTAAGATTTCTCACCATACCATCCAGCGTTGAGGCGCAGAAACGACACCCCATTCTACAGCCTACCTGTGAGGATATACATACCGAATTTCCATGCTTATACTTCATAAGCACACTTTCTATCAGATTACCGTCGCAGAGCTTAAATAAGAATTTCTGCGTACCATCAAGCTTCGATTCCTGAACCCGAATAGGTTCTAACGCTGTCAGTCTGCACTTTTCCTTTAGCTTATCGCGAAAGCTCACTGAAAGATTGGTACACTGGTCAAAATCAGTAACCAGCTTCTGATGCATCCACTGATAAAGCTGCCCTGCCCTGAATTTCTTTTCTCCAAGTTCTTCCGTAAGCTTACACAGCTCATCGTAATTAAGAGATTTAATATCTATTAATTCTGTATTATTCACACTAATCCTCATTTCTTTCTAAGCTTTGCCACAAAGAAGCCATCATATTCTTCTTTGGATGGAAGCATCTGAATGTAATTGCCACACTTTTCAAAGCCTAATTCCTCACATATCCAGTCTGCGTTATCTTCATTCTCAGCCTTATTTATAGTACAGGTGCTATATACAAGATAACCACCCTTTTTTACATATTTATAAACAGTTCCGAGTATTTTTCGCTGAAGGTTAACAAGCTCCTCAAGCTTTTCTATCGAAGCCTGATATTTAATATCAGGCTTTCTTCCTATAATACCAAGTCCTGAACATGGAAGGTCAGCAATAACTATATCTGCCCTCCCAACACATTTCTCGTCTAAAACCGTGGCGTCCCACACCTTCGTATCTATATTTGAGATTCCAAGTCTTTCTATGTTTTGTTCAATGAGGCCAAGCTTATAATCCGATACGTCTCTGGAATCTACTTTTCCTGTTACCGCTTTACCTGATGCAGCTGCATTTTCATACATCTTAAGAGCTGCCTGAACAGACTTTCCTCCCGGAGCTGCACACACATCAATAACATAATCTGAAAACCCAGGATTCGCAATTTCTCCTGCCTTCATTGAGCTGATATCCTGTATCTGGTACAGCCCTTCTTTAAAGCTGTCCAAATCTGCCAGATAATCATAACCACCTATTTCATAGGCATAGGAAAGTCCTGCGGCTCCTTTTACATAGACACCCTCAGCTTCTAACACTTTCCTGATTTCTTCTGGTGTTTTTAAGCTTGTATTACAGCGGATATAAGTTTTTTTATCCTGTGAAAAGCCTTCTAAAATATCAACAATTGTTTCAAAATCATAGGTCTTCTTCCATAAATCAAGAATCCATTCGGGCATAGAATATTTCACAGAAAGATATCTGTATGGCTCTTTTTTCTCATCAGGATACTTAATATCATCAAGTCCTCTTGCGATATTTCTTAAAACTCCGTTTACAAAGCCTCTAAGTGGAGAAAAGCCTCTCTTTACTGCCAGCTTGACTGCCTCGTTACAAACCGCCGACTGAGGTATATTTTCCATATATAACAGCTGGTAAACAGCCATCTCCAAAATACATCTTATTACCGGCTTACACTTATTTACAGGTGTTTTGGAAAACTGATTAATACAGTAATCCAATTGAATCTTCTTTTCTACCGTTCCCTGTGCCACTCTCGTTATAAAACCTCTCTGGCTCTTATCAAGATACTGGTACTTTAAAAGTGCCTGATTTAATACAAGATGGCTAAAGCCGTGGTGTTCATTGATTTCCATAAGAATATCAAGCACAACGGCACGTAAATTTACCGAATTAGTCACGGTCACGTCCTCCGTATAAGAGAATAAGCCTTAACAGCTGTAAAACTGCTGTTGCTGCTGCCGCAACATAGGTCATAGCTGCCGCCGAAAGTACCTTTCTTGTATTTCCGGCCTCATCAGTGCTTAAAATCCCCTGTTCTTTCAACAGCTGTAATGCCCTTGATGATGCGTTAAACTCAACTGGAAGTGTTACAAGCTGAAACAGAACTGCCGCAGCAAACATAAATATTCCAATATATATCATAGTTTGATTAAAGCTGAATATAATTCCAAGGATTATAAATATCCATGATACCCTTGAACCAAAATTCGCAATTGGAACCAATGCAGAACGAATTGCTAATGGTAAATAGCCTTTTGCATGCTGAATAGCATGTCCGCACTCGTGAGCTGCAACTCCGACTGCTGCGACAGATGCATTATTATACACACCTTCAGAAAGATTAAGTGTCTTATTTCCCGGGTCATAATGGTCAGTGAGCTTCCCACTTACTCTCTGTATTGTAACATCATATATCCCCTGCGAATTAAGAAGCCTCTCAGCAGCCTGTGCGCCTGTCATACCACTTCTGCTCCTTTGAGCTGAATATTTTGAAAATGTGCTTTTTACCTTTAACTGTGCAAGCAACGAAATAACCGCCGCAATAATAATCAAAATATAGGTTGGATCCATATAGTACCCATATCCATAACCATATCTTACATATAAACCAATCATGCTAATAGCTCCTTTCCATTTCCTCTAAGAAATGCATCTGTAAACATACGTTTCTTTCCTTCCAGCTGAACTTCATTAATCTTTAAATAGCCCTCACCACATTTAATATAAAATGCGTTCTTAGTAATTCCTACAGTCTTTCCTGCCTCAGCCTCTTTAAAGCTTTGTGCATCTTTCTTCACAAGCTCCTTAAATTCTTCATCACTTACCACATCTGCGTCCCACACCTTTAACATTCTTCCCTTAACATGTGTGTATGCACTTGGCCATGGATTTAAACCTCTGATAAGCCTTTCAAGCGTAACCGCACTTTGTGTAAAATCCAGCTCACCCATAGATTTAGTAATCATCTTTACATATGAGCTTTCTTCATCAGTCTGCTTAACAGGCTTAAGCTCCCCTTTCTGTGCAAGCTCAAGTGTCTTTATAAGAAGGTCTGCCCCAACAATGCTTAACCTGTCAAAAAGACTTCCTCCCGTCTCTTTTTTATCAAGCTTTACCTGCTCTGTCAAAAGTATGTCACCTGTGTCAACACCCAAATCCATCTGCATAGTCGTCACACCTGAATACTCACAGCCATCAATTACGGCATACTGAATAGGTGCCGCCCCTCTGTACTTTGGAAGCAGCGATGCATGTACATTAATACACCCATACTTTGTCATATTAAGGACTTCTTCTGTCAGAATCTGCCCAAATGCAACAACAACTATCACATCTGCGCCAAAAGCTCTAAGTTCCTCAATAAACTCAGGATTTCTTGCTTTTACCGGCTGGAGAATTGTTAATCCATGGGCTTTCGCCGCTTCTTTTACAGGAGACTGTGCCATAGCACCTCCTCTGCCCTTCGGTTTATCCGGCTGTGTAACAACTGCCACTACCTCATGACCTGCCTTGATTAGTGCCTCTAATGTTCCTACAGCAAAATCTGGTGTTCCCATAAATATAACCTTCATGAAATATCCTCCCTTTAATCCTCATCTGGCTCCACTTCCATCAGTTCACCTTCAACCTTGTCAACATACATAATTCCGTCAAGATGGTCAATTTCATGGCAGAGACAACGCGCCAGAAGGTCTTCTCCTTCGATAATATATTCCTCCATATTTTCATTAAGCGCCTTTACCCTTGCATACTGCGGTCTTGTGACAATACCAACCTTCCCAGGAACACTTAAACAGCCTTCATTCCCAGTCTGTTCTCCCTTAGTTTCAAGAATTACAGGATTAATAAGCACCAATGGCTGGTCACCGCAGTCTATGACTACAATTCTTTTACGTATGCCTACCTGTGGTGCTGCAAGACCAACTCCGTTAGTCTCATACATTGTATCAAACATATCATCAATTAGTTCTTCAATTCTGGGAGTTATTTCTGTAACTTCCTTTGCTTTCTTTCTAAGTATCTCATCTCCAAGTATTCTTACATTTCTTAATGCCATATCTAACCTCTTTTCTGCCTGTGCGGCTTAATTATTAAAATCGAACTGTACTCCTACATTCTTAAATAATGTATTTCCCAGTATGTACTTTTCTATTTTTTCCATTATATCTGTAAGTTTATCATAATTGTCTGCCCTTACATAAATCACCTTGCTGTAAACGTCATTTATCTTGTATATTGAGGCATTAGCCGGCCCTATCACAAAAAGCCTGTCTTTGCCTGCTTCAGCTTTAACGAGGATATTGGCTGCCTTTGCTGCTTCCTCCAAAGCTCCTTCATTCCCAGATGAAAGACTTATTGTCATCATATTCTGTACGGGCGGATATAGCAGAAGCTTTCTGTATGCAATCTCCTGCTCATAAAACATTTTGTAATCCTGACTGGCTGCTGCCGCTATACTGTAATGCTCTGGCGTATATGTCTGAATAACCACCTCGCCACCGCCTCCGGCTCTTCCAGCCCTTCCTGCCGCCTGTGTCAGCAGCTGAAATGTTTTCTCTGAAGCCTTGTAGTCTCCTGCATAAAGTGACATATCTGCTGCCAGAATGCCAACCAGTGTTACATTAGGGAAATCATGTCCTTTGACAATCATCTGCGTACCAATAAGAATATCTGCCGCTTCATTTGCAAATGCTGCAAGAATTTTTTCATGCCCCTCTTTGCCTGAGGTTGTATCCATATCCATTCTGAGTGTCCTTGCCTGTGGAAACATTCTCTTAACCATTTCCTCAACCTGCTGTGTTCCTGCCCTAAAACCAGATATATACTTAGAACCGCATTTGGGGCAGTTATGAACCACTGGCTCCTCATATCCACAGTAATGGCAGACCAGCCTTCCATTTCTATGCGCTGTCAATGAAACATCACAGTGCGGACATTTCATAACATGACCGCACGAGCGGCAGGATATAAATCCCGCATACCCTCTTTTATTAAGAAACAGCATAATCTGCTGCTTTTTCTTAAGCCTGTCGCATATCAGCTCCTGCAGCTTCCTGCTAAAGATTGAGCGGTTTCCTTCTTTTAATTCTTCCCGCAGGTCAGCTGTATAAACTACCGGCAGCTGGCCTGACCCTGCCCTGTTTGCCATAGTAAACAGTTTATATTCTCCATTACATGCCCTGTAATAAGACTCTACAGAAGGCGTTGCTGAACCTAAGATAACTGAGGCATTAGATTCCTTAGCAATATAATTAGCAGTATCCACTGCATGGTATTTTGGTGTCTGTTCTGACTTATACGCACCTTCATGCTCCTCGTCTATTACAATAAGGCCAATATTTGAAAACGGTGTGAACAGCGCTGAACGCGGCCCAATCATGATGTTTATTTCACCTTTCATTGCTCTTAAGAACTGGTCATACCGTTCACCCTTAGACATTCTGGAATTCATAATAGAAACACTGTTTCCGAATCTCCTATAAAAACGCTGCACAGTCTGAAAGGTAAGCGCAATCTCAGGTATAAGCATAATAACCTGCTTTCCCTGCATTATAACATGCTCTATAATCTCCATGTATACCTCTGTCTTGCCGCTTCCTGTAATCCCATGAACCAGATATGTCTTTCTTAATCCAGAATCATAATCCGATTTTATCTCATCAGCTATTTTCTGCTGTTCTTCATTAAGCTTAAAAAGTCTTCCTGTAACCTCTGCATTTTTCACTGGATTCCTCAAAATCTGTTCAGTCTTAACAGTAATTATTCCCATTTCCTGCAATGCTGTAACTGTCTGCATTGTAATGTTAAGCTTATTTTTTATCACGTCAAATCCAATAACATTATCCCTGATAAGAGCTTCCAAAAGCCTGTATCTTGCCCTTGCGTTCTTCTTTGCAAATGTTTCAAGATATAAAACCGCTTCATCTGACGTCACAGCTAAGGCCACAGTCTTTTTTTCCTTCTGTCTTACCTTTTCCTTTACAGGAATAACTGTCTTTAATGCCTGATTCATCGTAGAGCCATACTGATGCTTAAGCCATGCTGCAAGCTTTATAATCCTCTTAACCGCATGAACCTTTTCCTCTGCAATTGAAATGATTTCCTTGATTTTTTCAGGGTCATACTTAGCCTCACTGCCAAGCTCTATTACATAGCCAAAAATCTGCCTGTTTCCATTTCCAAATGGCACACGTACCATCATTCCAAGCTCTATACACCCTTCCAGATGCTTAGGCACGCGGTACTGAAATGTCTTATCCAATTGTTCGTGTGAGATATCTATAATTATATCCGCGTACAACGTCTGTCTCCTTATCTATGAATAATTTAGAAGATTGCGATGCTATTTATATTTCTTATCAACTATCCTCTCCAGCCCTCAGCATGTAATTCTTCAAGGACCTCCTGAATAAGCACCCTCTCGTCCATAGGATACTTTACGCCTCTTATTTCCTGATAATCCTCATGTCCCTTTCCTGCAAGTACAATAATATCGCCCTGCTCGCCATTTTTAATCGCATATTTTATTGCCTCCTTACGGTCAACAATATCAACATGCCTGCCAGATGTCTTTGCAATACCTGTTTTTATATCCTCAATTATCGCCTCTGGACTTTCAAATCTCGGATTATCCGACGTAATAATAGTGAGGTCTGCCAGTCTTCCTGACACCTCTCCCATCTCAAACCTTCTCTTACTTGAACGGTTTCCGCCACAGCCGAACAGACATACTAACCTGTTAGGATTATATTCCTTTAAAGTTTCCAAAATGCTCTCTAACGCCCTTGCATTGTGAGCATAATCAATC
>JAUNPT010000014.1:10376-23727 GCA_030536565.1 Eubacteriales bacterium
CGGTCTGTATGAGAAAATTCTTCAGAAGACGACAGAGGCACACGGCGGATATGTGTATCTTTTGCCGACCGAGGATTATCCTTACATATTGTCCGGGAGAGATATTCGGGAACGGCTGAATCTCAGCCTGGAATATCTGGGCACGCTGGTGGTGACGTTTGATATTCGTTCAATCATCAGTGAAAATCTGTCAGAAACCTTTACAAGCTCTATTCTTCCCTTTACCTTAACAGCCTTTAGCGTATTTTTTAAAACAGCTTCATCAACATTCAAATGTCTTGTAACCGCAATTGCACACAAAGAGTTATACACTGAGAATTTTCCCGGCAGATTTAATTCCACATTCATGTCAAGAACACCCTGACACTTATAGGTAAGTCCTATTTGTCCTCTTTTATGAAGAAGATTTATATCGGCAGCACGCAGGTCATTATCCTTTTCAAGCCCGTATTTTTCTATAGGACATACAGCATTGGCAATAATATCCTTTGTGTGCTTATCATCTCCATTAACAATTCCAATCTTACACTGTCTAAAAAGCATTGCCTTACAGTTTAAATATTCTTCAAAAGACTCATGCTCATCAGGCCCAATATGGTCTGGCTCAATATTTGTAAACACACCTATGTCAAACATAATTCCGGCTGTCCTGTCAAGCTTCAGACCCTGCGAGGAAACCTCCATAACAACAGCCTTACAGCCTGCATCTGCCATAGCCTTAAATGACTTATGGATTTCATATGATTCAGGCGTCGTATTGCAGGCTGCCTTTGTATTCTCACCTATAATTGTCTCAATTGTACCAATAAGCCCCGTTTTTATACCACAGGCTTCAAGTACATTGCGTATCATATAGGTTGTAGTTGTCTTACCCTTCGTACCAGTAATCCCAATTGTGAAAAGCCTCTCTGCCGGATTTCCAAAATACGAAGCAGACATATAGGCAAGGGCTTTCCTTGTATTATCAACCTCAACCACCGTAATATTATCAGGATATTCTCTTTTAACACAGTCCCTTTGTGTCACAATGGCTGCCGGATTTTTTTCTATAACCTGATCAATATAATTATGGCCGTCGCTTACAGCGCCAACAATACATACAAATACGCTTCCCTCAGTTACTTTTCTGGAATCTGCGGTCAGAAAAGCAGCCTCTGTTTCCAGAGAGCCTTTAATAATCCTAATTCCGCAGCCTGCAGCAGTCAGTCCCGACAGCATCATAGATAATTTCATACATTACCTCATTTCCCTAATATATCTTAGAATAAGCCTACTATTTTCTGTTCTTCTTCATTATAATCAATTGCTTCAGCCGCTGGCACCTTAGGCAGCCCCGGCATCGTCATAATCTTGCCCGTAAGCGCAACAACAAAGCCCGCACCAGCATTTATCTGAGCCTCTCTTACATTGATAGTAAAACCTTTTGGTCTTCCAAGCAGTAAAGGATTATCTGATAATGAGTACTGCGTCTTTGCCATACATACCGGTACATTTCCATACCCCATTGACTCAATCTGTTCAAGAGATTTTTTTGCCGCAGCATCAAATGTAACACCGTCTGCACCATATATTTCCCTGGCAATAATCTCTATCTTTTCTTTCAGGCCTGTTTCATTCTTATAGATTGGAGCAAAATTGCTCTTTTTATTTTCAACTGTTGCAATAACCTTTTTCGCCAGTTCAATTCCGCCTTCTCCGCCCTTTGCCCATACCTGTGAAAGAGCAAATTCGCAGCCAAGTTCTTCACAATGCATACGGATAAATTCATTTTCTTCCTCTGTATCTGTTATAAATGAATTAAGCGTAACTACAACCGGAACGCCAAATTTATGCATATTTTCAATATGCTTATCGAGGTTTACAATTCCTCTCTTAAGTGCTTCCATGTCTGGTTTTCCAAGGTCAGCTTTAGCTACTCCTCCATTGTACTTCAAAGCTTTAACCGTAGCCACAATAACTACTGCGTCTGGCTTTAATCCTGCCATTCTGCACTTAATATCCAGGAATTTCTCCGCACCTAAATCCGCACCAAAGCCAGCCTCCGTAATAGCATAATCAGCCATCTTTAATGCAAGCTTTGTAGCTCTTACAGAATTACAGCCGTGTGCAATATTTGCAAATGGTCCGCCATGAACCAATACTGGTGTGTTTTCTAATGTCTGAATCATATTCGGCTTTATGGCATCTTTTAAAAGAACCGCCATTGAACCTGTCGCCTTTAAATCATCAGCAGTTACAGGCTCACCGTCCATATTATAGGCAGCAATAATTCTTCCTAACCGCTTCTTTAAGTCTGACATATTGTCAGCCAGACAAAGAATTGCCATAATCTCAGATGCCACTGTAATAATAAAATGGTCTTCTCTTACAATTCCGTCTGTCTTAGCTCCCATTCCAATTACAATATTTCTTAAAGCTCTGTCATTCATATCAAGACATCGTTTCCATACGACACGCTTTGTATCAATTCTTAACGCATTGCCATGATTCAAATGATTATCCAGCATTGCTGCCAGCAGATTATTAGCCGAAGTAATTGCATGAAAATCCCCAGTAAAATGAAGATTCAAATCCTCCATTGGAACGACCTGTGCATATCCGCCCCCGGCAGCACCGCCCTTAATCCCAAAACATGGGCCTAATGAAGGCTCTCTTAATGCCGCAATGGCTTTCACGCCTATTTTGTTAAGCCCCTCTGTCAGTCCAATACTTATGGTTGTCTTTCCTTCCCCTGCCGGAGTTGGATTAATTGCAGTTACAAGTATAAGCCTGCCATCTGGCTGTTTATTCAGCCTTTCTTCCACCTCATCTGAAAGCTTTGCCTTATACTTACCGTATAATTCCAGTTCTTCCTCTGCAATTCCTACCTTCGCCGCCACCTCTTTGATTGGCAGAAGCTTTGCCTCCTGTGCAATTTCAATATCTGATTTAACTCCCATATTATCCTCCTGTCCTTATTTCTAAAAAGCATTCTAAGAAATATTATTCTTTTGTAAATAATCCTCAAATTCCTCCAGTGTCATCTCGACCTTCCTTGGCTTAGTACCAAGCTCCGGCCCAACAACACCAGTCTCTGCAAGCTGGTCCATAATCCTTCCTGCCCTGTTAAATCCTATTTTATAATATCTTTGGAGCATTCCAATTGAACCCTTTTCTTTTCCAATAACAAACCTTCCTGCCTCCGCAAAATACGAATCTCTTTCGTCTTCTTTATTTAATCCCTGCTGTTCTGCAACTGATGGTGCTGAAACAATCTGGTTTGTTATTTCTTCATTATATGTAACATCTTCACTGGTGTGCTCCTTAAGGAACCCGACTACTCTTGCCACTTCCTCATCTGTACAGAAAGCGCCCTGTACACGGACTGGCTTAGGATATCCTGAAGGGAAGAACAGCATATCTCCCTTCCCCAAAAGCTTTTCCGCTCCATTCATATCAATAATTGTTCTTGAGTCTACACCTGAAGACACTGAAAATGCTATTCTTGATGGAACATTTGCCTTAATAAGACCTGTGATAACATTAACCGAAGGTCTCTGTGTCGCAATAACAAGATGGATACCCGCAGCTCTGGCAAGCTGCGCCAAACGGCATATCGCATCCTCAACCTCTCCGGGTGCGACCATCATTAAATCTGCCAGCTCGTCAATAATAATAACCATATGAGGCATCTTTTCAGGCTTTTCCTCTCCCTGAGCAGTCTCAAGCTTTTCAATCTTAGAATTATAACCCTTTATATCCCTTACATTCATCTGTGTGAACTTCTTATATCGTTCTGTCATTTCAACAACAGCCCAGTTTAATGCCCCAGATGCTTTTTTAGGATCCGTTACAACCGGCGTAAGCAGATGTGGTATTCCATTATAGGCGCTAAGCTCAACCATCTTAGGGTCAATCATAATAAGCTTAACTTCATCAGGTGTCGCCTTATATAAAATACTCATTATAATTGTGTTAATACATACAGATTTACCAGAACCTGTAGCTCCCGCAATAAGAAGATGCGGCATTTTAGCTATATCAGCCACAATAGGCTTTCCTGCTATATCCTTACCCGCCGCAAAAGCAATCGGTGATGGCTGTTTCTTAAATGTATCCGACTCTAATAAATCCCTTAAGTAAACACTTCCTGCTTCCTTGTTTGGAACCTCGATTCCAATAGCCGCCTTTCCAGGAATTGGAGCCTCAATTCTTATATCCGCTGCTGCCAGATTAAGCTTAATGTCATCAGAGAGCGATACTATTCTGCTTACCTTAACTCCCTGTTCCGGCTGAAGCTCATATCTTGTTACTGCCGGGCCACAGCTTATATCTGTAATTGTGGCCTTAACACCAAAGCTTTGCAGTGTCTGCTGCAATCTTAAAGCTGTTTCTTTATTCTCTCTATCCTGACCACCGGACTTTGCAGCTGAGGCCTTAGCTAACAGTGTGACAGGCGGAAATACATATTTTTTATGATTTTTTTCCGTTTTATGTTCTGCAGCTGATGTAATAGAAGCTTCAGCTGGCTGCTCTGACTGCTTTTGCGTTTCTTCAAAATGCTGCATTTCTTTGTATGGAATTACTTCTTCAGCCTGCTGTTCCTGATAATCCAGATTCTTCTCGTCAAAAGCTGCATCCAAAACTCCCTGTGGTTCAAACGAATCATTTTGTACTGACTGCTTATCTGATGGTTCATATATATCCCTGGAATAATCATCCTGCCTGTTAAGGTCTGCCCCGATTTCATGAATATCTATGTCCTGTGCCTGAACCTCAGGCTCCTTACAAAGAGTTGTATCCTGTGTGACACCACGGACTTTCCTATTCATTCTGGCATTAAGTATACGCTCCTCGCGTTCTTTCTTTTCCCTTAGCTGCTGTTCTTTTCTTCTGTACTTTTCCTCAATTCGGGCTGCTCTTTCTTTCTCCCTCCTCTTTAAAAATTCTTCCTCGGATTCAGCCCTTTCTCCCATTCTTTCGTTAGAATGTTCCCTATATGCAGTATAGTCTTCTCTGGCATTCTTTACAAATCTGCTTCCGCTGTCCTTTACATGATATATGCCATTTATAAATGATTTTTCGGTAATCACAATTATGCAAATCACTCCAAGCACAGAAAGAACAACTAATGAGCCCCACAACCCCAATGGGCTGAGCATCTTACAAAGCATGCCTCCGACAAAACCACCGCTTGTTTTTTCTTTTGCGCTATATGTAAAAATCATACCAATAGGACTTTGTATATCCGGTTTCTCTGTAATTCTAAGCCATAAGGCTGACACAATCATCATAAGTACATATACAGCTGCCGTCTTAATTCTTGCGACTCCTATTAAATCCCTGTTCACCACAAGAAATAGAATACTTGCAGCTAAAACAACAGGAAATATGTAAGCTACTATTCCCATCACCCCAAACATCAGCCACTTTATCCGTTCTCCAAGCGAACCTGCAAGATTGCAGTTACTTAAGAAAAGTATAATGGCAAATGCTGTTGTAAACAGCAGTATAACATCATCTCTCATCTTATTCTTTTTTGCAGTTTCTGCTGCCCTGCTTGTCCTTTTCCTGCCCGTATTCCTTTTTTTTCCAGCATTTATATTCTTACTTCCACTTTTACTGCTGCTTTTTACTGCTGTAGAAGTCTTACCTGAAGCCATTGTTTCGTCCTCCATTTCACATATATGCCCACTCACCCATTATTAGCATATTTAAGTATTATATCATTATACGTCTGTTTACACAAGTTTATGCCCCCGTTTCACAGCTGCTTTTTACTCTGGATTATGACGAAAAAAGCATTTGGAAATACTACATTTCTGTACATATTTCCAAACGCTTTAAACCTTATAATTATTTAATCCTCATCATCTGATGAATTTTCAAGCAAGCCCTGACGCTTTCTTGCCATTTCGTCACTTTCAAGGTATTCATCATAAGTAGTAATCTTGTCGATAAGCTGTCCGTTAGGAATTATTTCCATAATACGGTTAGCCGTTGTCTGAATGAACTGATGATCGTGTGATGTAAACAAAGTCACACCTGAAAACTTAATAAGTCCATTATTCAACGCTGTAATTGATTCCATATCCAGATGATTAGTTGGGTCATCGAATACAAGCACATTAGCACCCATAATCATCATCTTGGAAATAAGGCAGCGTACTTTCTCTCCACCAGATAATACTTTAACCTTCTTAACACCGTCTTCACCAGCAAAAAGCATTCTTCCAAGAAATCCTCTGACATAAGTTGGGTCTGGGTCTGGCGAATACTGCGTAAGCCATTCAACAATCGTATCCTCACAGTTAAACTCAGCTGCACTATCCTTAGGGAAATATGCCTTATTAGTAGTAATTCCCCACTTAAAAGTTCCTTCGTCCGGCTCCAGTTCACCCATAAGAATCTTAAAGAGTGTTGTTGTAGCCAATTCATTAGATCCTACAAACGCAACCTTGTCATCATGGTTAATAATAAATGAAACATTATCAAGCACCTTTACTCCATCAATAGTCTTTGAAATTCCTTCTACCTGAAGAACCTCATTACCAATTTCCCTTGATGGCCTAAAATCAATATATGGATACTTTCTGCTTGATGGCCTGATATCATCTAATTCAATCTTTTCAAGAGCACGCTTACGTGATGTAGCCTGCTTTGACTTTGAAGCATTAGCAGAGAATCTCTGAATAAACTCCTGCAGCTCTTTAATCTTTTCTTCTTTCTTCTTGTTAGCTTCCTTCATCTGCTTAATCAATAACTGGCTTGACTCATACCAGAAATCATAATTTCCTGCATATAGCTGAATCTTTGCATAATCAATATCAGCAATCTGTGTACATACTTTGTTAAGGAAGTAACGGTCATGGGATACTACAATAACTGTATTCTCAAAATCAATAAGGAAATCCTCCAGCCATGCAATAGCATCTAAATCCAGGTGGTTAGTAGGCTCATCTAACAGAAGTATATCCGGATTGCCAAACAAAGCCTTAGCAAGGAGTACCTTTACCTTCTCACTACCATTCAGCTCTGCCATCTGCTTATAATGCAGCTCCGTTACAATCCCCAAACCATTAAGAAGCTGTGCTGCATCAGATTCAGCCTCCCAGCCATTCATATCAGCAAATTCAGCTTCCAGCTCGCTTGCCTTGTTTCCGTCTTCTTCCGTAAAATCCTCCTTGGCATAGATTGCTTCCTTCTCCTTCATAATGGCATATAACCTGTCATTACCCATAATAACTGTGTCAAGGACTGTATACTCATCATATTTAAAGTGATCCTGTTCCAGAAACGAGAGCCTCTGCCCCGGTGTTATGCTTACATCTCCCTTGCTTGGTTCAATCTGCCCAGTCAGTATTTTTAAAAATGTTGACTTACCTGCACCATTAGCACCAATCAATCCATAACAGTTGCCTTCCGTAAATTTAATATTTACATCTTCAAACAGCGCCTTCTTACCAATACGAAGTGTCACGTTATTTGCACTTATCATTTAATTTTTTCCTCCAAAAAACAATATTACTACATTAAACAGTAACCTGTGATGCACATAGTTATTTTCCATTATAAAGTTACTGCCAAGGAAATGCAAGTAAAAACACACCTTTCTATTCTATTTCTTCTATAAATATGTGTTGATTTTCTCCTGATATATTATTTGTTCTTTCATATATGCTCTTTAATATTCTTCCTGCACAAAAATAGCCAAAAGCCTTCTCATCTGCCTCACACTGAATAACAAGCAGACACGTTTTGAGAAGCCATTGTGCCCTGTTTGGAAGTTCTTCCATCTCAACACCGTAAAGTCCTGTCACCACTTCCATTTTTCTTTTTTTAAAAAGCGAATGAACCACCTCCAGGCAGTACATATAACTACAGTCTAAAAGCATCTCCTTTGTGAGGATTATTCCAACTGTTTTATCTTCCACACACTGATTTTCCCCATGATTATATAATTCCTTTCTTAAATCATGGCATACAATTTTCATGTCTGCAAGTGTGCTGATGACTGTCTCCATTCCCTTTTTACTGCTTATTAAATTGTTTAACAAATACATATTATCCCCCATTGTCTTTCGTACAGATTCCCCTGACACAAATATACTATATATTTACTTTGTTTTGGATAACATGTTGTATTTGACATCTAAAATGTTGTATTTGTATTATTTATCTGAAATAAACTTTATTACGTCAAGCATTCCCCAGCCCTGCTGGTTTGCTGGGACATCTATTTTCCGACAGCATTTCATAAGTCTTTTCTTTATTTCCTTCGGTGTTAATGACTGCTCCCCAAGGAGCCTCGCAATTGCCCCGCTTACAATCGGTGCAGCCATCGATGTTCCGCTTTTAACTGCATATGCATTTTTCCTGTTGCTGCATGCAATAATGTTTGAGCCTGCCACAACAACCTCCGGTTTCATGACGCACTCTCTTGTCGGCCCCCTTCCAGAATAATATTTCTTATCATTGTTTTTTTCATCTCCAAAGGATCTGTCATCATAAGCCCCCACCGTAATAATGCTTTTACATATTCCCGGCGCAGTCACGCTATATTTTTCCGGCCCGCTGTTGCCTGCTGCCGCTACAACAACGATTCCTGCACTCCACAGGTCATCAATCGCATGTATAAGCTCCTCCGCCTCGTCCTCCTGATTTTCCATTGTCGTTCCAAATGAAATATTTACGACCTTAATGTTATAATAATCCTTCATTTTAAGAATCCATCTTGAACCATTAATAACATTTGTAATTCTCCCGTTTCCAGCCATATCCAATACTTTAACTGCTATAATGGCTGCCTCTGGAGCAATACCTTTGTACTTCCCACGTGACGCCCTTCCACTTCCCCCTATAATACCACTAACATGCGTTCCATGGCCGCTGTCATCATAAGGATTGAACTTTCCATTAATAAAATCCTGAAAGCCTATAATTCTGTTATCAAAATCAACATGCCTGTATATACCTGTATCAATAACCGCAACGCCAACTCTCATGTTTTTCCTTCTTTTAATAACTGTATCATATTATTCTATTCTCAATTTTTCCATCTGGCATAAGTACTGTATAATTAATTGGAACTGGAAAAGAATTATTTCCCGATATTTTAAGCTTTCCATCTGTTACCGACAGTTTTTCAAGTTCCGCTCCCATAAGGAAATGTCCGTCTGAGGCCACTACCACAGGTTCTCCTGTCTGCTGCGTTATTTTAATAATCGTTGAAGCATGCGGCTTAAGCGGTTTAAACCCAATCTTATGCCCCAATGTCAAATCCGTTACAAATTCCCTTCCGTAAAATTCAGACACAGCAAACTTCCCATTGCAATCCATATCTGATGTAAGCAGCTGCTCTGTTATAGGCAGCTCCAGCTTCATTTCCTCCGTGTCAGACCAGTTTATAAACACATAGTATACGCTATTTTCTCCTGTTCTATATCTATTGCTATTTCTGCTGTCACGCTTATTCAGCGTTAACCGGACACACGCCGGAAAGCGACCGCAGTCCATTATATTAATTGGTACACAATATAGAGGTATAATAGGTAAAATATGTCTTAGCTGGTACAGCCTTTCCGGTGCAATCTTCTCTAATGGTTCTGTTGAACATACGATACCTCCGCCTGTCAGCTGGTTTAAGACCACTGTTTTTACCTCCTCATCATTCAGCAGTCCATATGTAAGTCTTAAGCCTCTTTCCATCTTTGGATTTATCCTGACCATAAGTGCGTCCGGGTCATTATTCCACCATCTGTTCATATAATATCTGAGCAGGCTTTGTTTAATAGTATATGGCGCAGTTTTACCATCTTTATTAATATTAGAGCTCCACATGGAAAGAACATCTGAGCCTGTTCTCTGTGCATCAACAATTCCTATTAAAGGGTCATATAATCCACCGCACATAAGAAAATAAGATTCTTCCCCCATTCCCCTTCTGATTGCTTTTACCGCCTGCGTATACGCCTGTGCCAGCGTTATTGTATCATCGAAATAAACTCCATCTTCTACAATAACCGCAGCTCTTGTAAAATCAAGCTTATGATACCTGTACCCCCACTCAAACGTCAGCTTACGATACAGACCTTCAAAATATTTCCATGTTTCAGCATTAGTAATGTCAAATATATAATAAGTAGTATCATTCATGTAAAAAAGCGCTGGTTCACCGCTTTGCCTGTACAATATCCATTCCGGATGCTCCTTCCACACTGTTGCAGTCTCCTTTGCCACAAATGGACTTGTCCATATTCCCGGTATATATCCAGCCTCCTTGATTTCATCTGCAACCTGCTTCATAGAAACAGGGAATTTCCCATTAGGCTCCCATTCTCCCAATGTCACTTCCCAGCCCTCATCTACCTGAAACACATCGAAAGGCAGCCTATGCTCTCTCATCCAGTTTAAATTAGCTTGTACATCTTCATATGTCACAGTCAGTCCGTAGTAATACCATGTACAGAAGACTGCCATATTGTTCTTATTTCTGCTGCCAAACCTTTCAGCTTTCATTCTTGCGAATTCATCAATTGCCTTCTCTGGATTTGAAATGTGTTCAATCATAAGTTCTTCTGTAAAAATATGTTTATCCAAAGTTAACCTGATACGAAACTCTGCAAAAACATCGAGGCTTACAAAGCCTCCCCTCTCATCAATATTTATTTCTGTACGAAACAAATGATTTTGTCCTGTAAGAAAACCCAGTAATACATAGTCAGCCTCACCTCCAAGTATAGTAAGATGGTCGCTTACAATCACTCTTTTATGCCTGTCTTCTTCCTTTTGATCCCCGCTCTCAGTCATTTGCGAAAGAGTGTCTTTCATGCTTTCGTCCATAATTCCAAATGTGCATACAGAAGGCATATCATTTTTGTGGCGCCCACTCCTAAACAGCCTGCAGTTATCCTCTTTTAATCCGAGCTCCGACAACGAATCTGCATGAAACATAAGTACATCCTTAAGCCATATATCTTCTTTAGTATCATTTACGATTTCCATTTGAAAAATTTCTCTTTTTTCTGACTGTTCAATAATCTTCTTCATTATATTCATAGCATTTTCCACCCTTTCATTTATTGCTCTGACCGTTCATCTGTATAATCACGTTTCATTTATAACTGCATTATACAACACAAAAAAGCCATGAAATATATAATATATTCTCCTTTTTTCTTTATTTTACAGTTTTGTCAAATTATTTGCTTTTTACTTGCAAATATCTTATAATATTTCATATTACCAGCCTTATTTAAGGCAATATTCCTCCCATAAAAAACAACCTATATTAAAAGCCAATGGAGGAGGGCGGAATGGAGATTTGTATGGATAACAAGAAAATCGTAGTTGCTCTTGGACGTAATTCTTTTGGAGCAACTTTCCCAGAACAGAAAACAAATGTCAGGAAAGCAGCTGTTGCAATTGCAGATTTGGTAGAAGCTAAGTATCAGGTTGTAATTACACACAGTAATGGCCCACAGGTCGGTATGATTCAAACTGCCATGACTGAATTTGCCAGATTAAACCCAGATGACAGAACTGTTGCACCTATGTCTGTCTGCGGTGCCATGAGCGAAGGCTATATTGGATATGATTTACAGAATGCAATACGTGAGGAGCTTTTAAACAGAGGTATTTATAAAACTGTAACTACAATTATTACGCAGGTTCGTGTTGACCCTTTCGATCAGGCTTTCAGTGAACCTACTAAGGTTATCGGACGCTTCATGAACAAAGAAGAAGCTGACGCAGAAGAAGAAAAGGGAAACCATGTAATTGAAGAAGAACCTGGCAAATTCCGCAGAATTATTGCTGCCCCAATGCCAATTGATATTTATGAAATTGACGCCGTTAAAGCATTACTTGAGGCAGGTCAGGTAGTCATAGCTGGCGGCGGCGGCGGTATTCCAGTTCTTCAGCAGGGCAGTCATTTAAAAGGTGCCAGTGCAATTATTGAAAAAGATTACACAGCAGCAAAGCTTGCTGAACTTGTAGGTGCCGGAACATTACTTTTCCTCACAGCCTATGACAAATTAACAATTGGAAAGGATACTCCTTCTGAAAAAGTATTTGACACAATTTCAGCTTCTGAACTTCATAAATATATAAAAGAAGGACATTTCCCAGCAATCACTACCTTCCCTAAAGTAGATGCATCTATTAGATTTGTTACTGCTGACCCATCACGTAAAGCAGTCATCGCCAATCTTGACAAAGCAAAGGACGGACTTGCTGGAAAGACTGGAACTACTATTACTGCATAATACAATTAATGGACGTACTGAATAAAAAAATCATGTCAGACATATATGCTGACATGATTTTTTTATTCTAATATAATGCTGATGTAATATCAATAAGAAACCACTGAATTGCCACCAAAACCAATGCTAAAACAATAATTACAATCAATGGAATAAGAGGATTTTTTTTCTTGTTACCATTGCTGCCATAATTCTTAAAATTTCTGCTGTCTACCATATCTTTTATGTCCTTTTCTAATATAAACATTTTTCTTATATATTATCATAGACATGTCCGTGTATTCAATGGAATCCTTTTATTTATTTTCCTTTTTTCGTTTTTTTACACACTCAGCCAAAAGATATTCTATCTGTCCATTCACTGACCTGAAATCTTCTTCAGCCCATGCAGCCAAATCCTCCCATAATGATGCTGATAATCTCAAAGGAACCTGTTTCTTTGCCTTCTCTTTATCCCTTATACGTTTTTCTTTTTCCTTAATCTGTTTTTCCATTTGCAAAATATGCTCCAGCTTCTTCTGAAGCATATCTTCTTTTAATTCTAATTCATCATGAGATTTTTCATTATCCATAATTATTTTTCCTACCAACTTTCCTGACAGTATATCACCATAAGAAGCTGATATACTAATCAGTCATACAACTTATAGCTTGTGCATATTAATAAATAGAGCCGCTGTTTACGACTGGCTGTGCCTCTTTATTACCACATAATACCACCAAAAGATTACTTACCATAGCAGCTTTTCTTTCCTCATCAAGGATTACAACATCATCTTCGTTCAACTGGTCAATTGCCATCTTCACCATACTTACAGCCCCTTCAACAATTTTCTGCCTTGCTGCTATAATTGCTGTTGCCTGCTGTCTTTGAAGCATTGCTGCAGCGATTTCTTCAGCATATGAAAGATGGGTAATCTTAACTTCCATAATCTTAATACCAGATTCTTCAACCTTCTTTTGAAGTTCTTCCTTCATGCTTTCTGCAATTTCAATACTGCTTCCACGAAGTGTTTTTTCAGATTTTTCACTCTTGCCTGTCTCATCTTCATCCTCGTCAATCAAATCATAAGGATACAATCTTGCAATGTTTCTAATTGTAGAAT
>JAUNPT010000174.1:0-3318 GCA_030536565.1 Eubacteriales bacterium
TACTGTATAATATTTTCCTGCGTTACAGGGATTTCCAGTCTTAACATATTTGCAAGGGTATGATAATCAGAATCAGGAAATGCTGTGGCAAGATGAATCATTTCTGTGATTTTTTCTGCACTTACAGGCATGTTTAAAGAAAAAAGTTCTTTTATAATCAATATATTATCCTTAGTTAAAGGCAGTCCCGCCCCCTCTAAAGCCTTATTAATTATAAATGCCTGCTGGTCAGCTGTCTCCATCGGTTTTATTTTAATATGATTATTATTATTTTCTTCGACAATAAAGGTGACTGTCTGTCCGGTTTGAAGCTGGACATTATCATAAAGAGACGCCGTCAGCGTAGTTTTATCCCCCATTGCCAGAGATACCTGACTGCCCTTAACTCCAAGAACAAGTCCTGTAAATGTTTCTCCTGCCAGCATATTTTTAAGCAGCAGGTTTCCTGTTGAACTATCAGATACTGCAGAAGTATTCCCGGCATTCTTTAATATCTGCATTGCCGCAGAATCACTTGAATTATTAACCTGCTGCTTAAGCTGCCCGCTCCCATTAAGATAATTAGAAAGATTAATTGCCATAGTAATCCTCATTTTATAAAATTCTTAATAAATGTCATTCTATGTATTGGACACGGTCCATATTCTCTAAGTGCCTCAATATGCTGTTTTGTCCCATATCCCTTATGTTTTCCAAAACCATATTCAGGATATTTCTGCCCATACTCCTCCATAAGATGGTCTCTTGTTACCTTAGCCATAATACTGGCTGCTCCAATTGAAATACTCTTGGCATCGCCTTTAATGATTGGAACCTGTTTCATAGTCAGACCTGGAATTGTCACCGCATCGTTTAATAAAATGTCCGGTATACAGCTTAACTTTTTAACAGCCTCTCTCATTGCTTCATATGTCGCCTGTAAAATATTTATTTCATCAATTCTATCTGGGGAAATAATTCCAACCCCCACACTTACAGCTTCTTTAGGAATAAGTTCAAACAGTTCTTCCCTTCTTTTTTCACTCAGCTTCTTAGAATCGTTAATATATAATATTCTGCAGTCTTTTGGCAAAACTACAGCTCCTGCAACAACAGGGCCTGCCAACGGGCCTCTGCCCGCCTCATCTATCCCGCATATATATGAAAATGCAGAGTATTCCTTTTCAAACTGGCACAATGCCTCAACACGCTGTATTTCAGCCTCCAGCTTCAGCTGTCTTTTAAGTGCCGCTTCTTCTTTTTTAGTCATCATTTTCTCCCCTTATCCCCAAAGTAAAAGCTTAAAAGACTATATATCTTCCGGATTTTCCAGAGTAATTCTTCCAAGCTTTCCACTTCTGAAATCATCAAGTATTATTCCGGCTGCTTTTTCATAATCAATAATTCCACCTCTTTTCAGGCAGCCTCTCTTTGCACCTACACCTTCAAACACTTCAATCGGGTTAAGATTTTCATCTGTGTCAAATCGTTCTTTTAAAAGCCCCGGATATGCCTTTAAAGTGTATTTAATTATATCTAATGCCAATTCCTGTGTATTTAAAACCTCATCGTTCATTGAGCCTATCATGGCAAGTCTCATGCCAACCTCCTGGTTGTCAAACTTAGGCCATAGGATTCCCGGAGTGTCAAGCAGTTCTACATTTTTATTAAGTCTAATCCACTGCTTTCCCTTAGTAACCCCCGGCTTATTACCTGTCTTTGCACATGCTTTTCCTGCATAGGAATTTATGAAGGTTGATTTTCCAACATTTGGAATACCAACAACCATAGCTCTTACAGGTCTGTTCTGTATTCCTTTTCTTTTATCACGCTCTATTTTTTCAGCACAGGCTGTGGCAACAAGTGCATTAATCTGTTTTATTCCAAAACCGCTTCTTGAATTAATCTTTAAACAGTAAAAGCCTTTTTTCGTAAAATAGTCCATCCACTTTATATTAGAGCGTTCATCAGACAAATCTGATTTATTAAGTAAAATAATTCTTGCTTTGTTTCCTGCAAGGTTATCAATATCCGGATTTCTGCTGCTCATTGGGATTCTTGCATCAACAACCTCAATAACAAGGTCAATAAGCTTGATATTTTCTTCCATCATTCTTCTAGCCTTGGTCATATGACCAGGATACCACTGATAATTCATTTTAAATACTGTCTCCATTCTGTATTTTTATTCGCAAATGCAGCTTGCTGCCCAATTTAGACGATGCTAGCCTACAACACCAAATCTTTTAAACGGTGAAAAAATAAGCCAGACCTTTCCAACAATATTTTCTTTTTTAACGGTTCCAATGTTGGAGAAACGGCTGTCCTCACTGTTGTTTCTATTATCACCAAGCACAAAATATTCATCTTTGCCAAGTATAATTTCATCAGCAGCAAGGCCTGCTGTAAGAATATCTATATCCGCAGCATCGTCTCTTAATGGATTTCCATTAATATGTACTGCTCCATCTATAATCTGTACTGTTTCTCCCGGCAGTCCAATTATACGTTTAATATATACTTTTGAAGATTCAACATCTTCTGGTTTAAATGCAATAACATCATATCTGGCCGGATTAAGTATTGAATAAGACATTCTGTTTACCATAACCGTATCTTCATTAACCAGCGCCGGCTCCATTGAGCCTCCCGATATAGATGCCCTTGCACAGCCGAAATGTACCAATACATATGCGGCAAGAATAACCATTATTATATCAACGGCATTTTTGCATATTTTAAGGAGAACCTCATTCTCCTGATATCTTCTCTGAAAACGTACCATAATAACCTTCCGTATTTTAATTTTATCCTGATAATTATATCATATCGGAACACATTGGAACAAGCAAAAAAATAAAGAGCAGTGCATTACTGCACCGCCCCTTATAGTCTGTTAAATCTATTATTTAACTAATTCTTTAACCTTAGCTGCCTTACCTGTTCTTGTTCTTAAGTAGTTAAGCTTAGCTCGTCTAACCTTACCACGTCTTACAACAGTAACGCTCTCTACGATTGGAGAATGTAATGGCCAAGTCTTCTCAACACCTACACCATTAGAAATTTTTCTAACTGTGAAAGTAGCTCTGACACCTGTACCCTGCATCTTTAAAACTGTTCCTTCAAAAATCTGTGATCTTTCACGATTTCCTTCTTTAATCTTAGCTGATACCTTTACTGTATCACCTACGTTAAATACTGGAACTTCAGCCTTCATCTGAGCATCTTCAATGTTCTTAATAATGTTATTCATGTGTGACCTCCTTAATATTCGGATGTTCTTAATACAACTTCTGTAACAGAGGACCATCTCTTTTTTCACAACTTCAAAATAATACC
>JAUNPT010000174.1:3328-3794 GCA_030536565.1 Eubacteriales bacterium
TTATAAATCCAATAACCCTTTAAGCAGGTGTACCGTAATTGTCCCTGCTTCCAAATCATGCCCCAATATGCACTGTTCAATTACAGGAATCAGTATTTCTTTTCCTCTGCCATCATCAACAATATAGACATTATTTGCACCTGTTTCCAATATATCCTTTAATCTTCCCAGCTCAATGCCTTCATCTGTAATAACCTTAAGACCTATTAAATCACAGATAAAATATTCACCGGGCTCAAGTGGTACAGCATTCTGCCTTGTTACCAGCAAATCACTTTTTACATACTGCTCTATATCATTAATATTATCAAATTCCTTAAATTTCAAAATAACGAACTGTTTAAAAAATTTCACCGACTGCACTTCAACATTTACATTGTCCCGCTTACCAGCAATTACACATTTCTTCAGTTTTTTAAACCTCGCCGGCTCGTCCGTTGTAGGAAAAACTTTAACCTCTCCCCGG
>JAUNPT010000175.1 GCA_030536565.1 Eubacteriales bacterium
AGAGTGCTGAAGGATATTTTGTAATAGAAGGTCACAGCTTATTATATAATTATAGTGAATAATCTATAAGTGCAGGGACATCTATGAAAAGAGAAAGCAGATATATTGTGCCGACTGATATAGTATATTCTTCGGCACATTTTATTTGTATTGTGAAAAGGCTGGTGAGAGAGTATCCGTTTATAAAATATTTTGTTATTGGAAAAAGCCTTATGGGGACTGATTTAGTTGGACTTAGTATCGGAGCAGGGAGAAAACAGATATTTTACAGCGGAGCATTTCATGGGAATGAATGGCTGACAACGCCAGTACTGCTAAGGTTTTTGGAAGAATATGCATATCATTACAGAATGGGACGGGATTTTTATGGGATAGATGCTGTTAAGCTTTTCAAGGAATATACGCTTTTTGTTGTTCCTATGGTAAATCCTGACGGAGTGGACTTTGCCGGCTGTTATCCACAATGGAAAGCAAATGGACGTGGTGTTGATTTAAACCTTCAGTTTCCAGCAGGCTGGGAACAGGCAAAAAAGAATAAGGAGGAGGCAGGAATTATATTACCAGGGCCAAGGGACTTTCCAGGAAATGCACCATTAACGGAACCTGAGAGCAGAGCAATATACGATTTTACAATAGAGCATGACTTTAGGCTGATACTTGCATATCATTCGCAGGGAAGGGAAATATACTGGAAGTACTTGGATTATGAGCCTGCCAATTCCAGAGCAATTGCTGAATATTTTCACAGGGTAAGTGGATATACAGTTTCTGAAACACCCGCATTTTCAGCATATGCAGGATATAAGGACTGGTTTATCATGGAATATAACAGACCTGGATATACGATTGAAGCCGGATTGGGTGAAAATCCGCTCCCGGTTTCACAATTTAGTGGTATTTATAAAGATAATATTGGAATAATGCTGGGAGGTATGTTGAATGTGTAAATGTTAAGAAAGGCTTAATAGGTAAATATGGTTGAATTTATACAAATAATATATTATACTTAATAAGATAAGTGGTCTGTTTATATAGGCCGCTTTTATTTCTTTATATTTGACAGATAAAAAATGAGGATTAATATGAAAAGAGAAAAAGTCGAGCTTGTAGATATGCATAATCATATTTTGTTTGGTGTTGATGATGGAGCGGATTCTATAGAAACAAGTATTAATATGCTTAAAACGGCATATGAAGATGGAATTAAGAAAGTTCTTTTGACACCACATTTTCATCCAAGAAGAGGAATGGCTGCTGCAGATGATATATATGATGCATTTGAAGTGCTGCAGGAAAGAGTAAATAAAGAGCTTCCAGATATGGAGCTGTATCTTGGCAGAGAGGTGTATTTTACATCTGAAAGCCTTGATATGCTCGAAAACCATGAGGAGCTTAGAATATGCGGCGGTGGAAATGTCCTGATTGAATTTTCAACAGCTGCATCAGCTTCGGCTGTGAGCCATGCTGTATCAAATGTGATAATGACGGGATTTACGCCTATAGTTGCACATGTGGAAAGATATGGCTGTACTATAGAAAATAAACATTTAATTGAAGATTTAAAAAGCATGGGTGCATATATTCAAATTAATGCGGATTCTGTTTTAGGAGAAAATGGATTTTCAATTCAAAGAGTTGTAAAGTGGCTTTTAAAAAATGAACTTGTAGACATAATTGCATCGGATGCACATGATGCAAAGAGCAGGGAACCGAAGCTTTTTAAGTGTTATCAGTATGTTGCAAAAAAATATGGCGAAGAATATGCTTATTATATGATGCATGATTTACCTGTTAGGATTTTAAATGAAGATTGATATGCATGTAAAAAATGGTATGGCATTAGAAGGGAGTACGAATCATGGAGAATACAGATTATACAATTGAGGCTGAAGGACGTCAGATTCTGGTTGAACAGCAGAAAAATCAGACTGCTAAATATATTGTCGGACAGCTTATCATGGAAAGAAAAAAGCAGGGTTTGACACAGCAGAATATCGCTGATGCAACGGGTATGAAGACTCCTAATGTCACTAGGTTTGAATCCTGTAAATATACACCTTCATTAGATGTCTTAATGAAGTATGCCAATGCTCTTGGCAAGAAAATATCTATTGAGCTTGTAGATATGTAATAATTATATGTATTTATACAGATGGTGGACGAAAGTTCACCATTTTTAAAAGCTGATGAATTATTTTGTGTGATTAAGATAGGAATAAGAAGTTGAGGAGGAAATTATGGCATCGGGCAGTGTGATACATAAGAAGAATGAGTATGTGGTTGGAGGATACACCTTCCATTCCAAAGAGAACGCACAGGCGGCAAAAGATGAATTGAATGCGATTAAGTATGTGTCTGCAAAGACTAATGGAAATGACCCTAAACAGGTATATATTTTATATAACAAGCTTATTGACAGAAAGTTATTTGAGACGCCGCTGGGACTTGCTTATTTGAAAGAGCTGCAGCAGTTTTTGTATATATCAGACATGATTCCGAATGAAAAAATCCGTCCAATTCCGATAAAAAACGAAACGCATTTTGCTATAGAGCAGAAAAGGGAACGCATTGAGCATAGAAGTGAACTTCATGAGCTTTCTATACAGGTTGCAAGATATAAGAATAATTACATGAAACTTTTAATTGTAAATGTTGTGCTGTTTATTGCTGTTATTATAATGTTTTTAATGTTAAGGACAAGCTCTAATCCCAATATTGTAAATTATGAGGTGAATATACAGGATAAATATGCCCAGTGGCAGGAACAGCTTGAGTCTCAGGAGGAATCAATAAAGGCAAGGCAGGATGAGCTTAACCAGAAGAAGTGAGTATATATTTATTTTACCCAAAGGACACATTTTGAACATAAGTTACCAGTAAGATATATGTTATGTAGACTGAGATGTATATGGAGGTTTGTGATGGATAAGATAAAGGTTTTGATGGTTGATGATGAAAGCAGAATGAGAAAGCTTGTCAGTGACTTCCTTGTAAGAAAAGATTATGAAGTTATTGAAGCCGAAAACGGAGAGGAAGCAATTGATAAATTTTATGCAGATAAGGATATTGCGCTTGTTATATTAGATGTAATGATGCCCAAAATGGACGGTCTGGAGGCGTGCCGCCAGATTAGAAAGAATTCGAAGGTTCCTATTATTATGCTTACTGCAAAGGGAGAGGAACGCGATGAGCTTAATGGGTTTGAGTGTGGTGCTGACGAGTATATAGCCAAGCCTTTCAGTCCTAAGATTCTAACAGCCAGAGTTGATGCTCTGGTGAGACGTGTCTATAGTATGGACAGAAGCTGTTGTATGGAAATAGGCGGAATAGAAATAGATAAGGCTGCGCATATCGTGCGTGTTGACGGGCAGGAAATTGATTTAAGCTACAAAGAATTTGAATTGCTGACTTACTTTGTTGAAAATAAAGGCCTTGCTCTTTCAAGAGAAAAAATTCTTAACAATGTATGGAATTATGATTATTTTGGTGATGCAAGAACAATAGATACCCATGTAAAAAAGCTCCGTAAAAAAATGGGAGAAAAGGGAGATTATATTAAAACTATCTGGGGAATGGGTTATAAGTTTGAGATTTGATGTAAGAGGATAATATAAATAGTTTTATGTGCAGTGATGGAGATAATATGGGAAGACATTCAATAAAATTTAAAATAACATTAATGATTAGTGTTATTGTGATTAGTCTTGTGGTAATTCTGCTTCTTGCCAACAATGCTATTGCAGAGCAATATTATCTTAAAGATAAGCGTAACAATATGCTTAAG
>JAUNPT010000176.1 GCA_030536565.1 Eubacteriales bacterium
CCATTACCGCCTGTTTTATTTCTGGAATTTCCATTGTTTCCTTTGACACCACATTCAGCTCCCCATTGTTCAGCACAAGCGCATCATCTGAAATACGCTGTGATATGTCTAAAAGCCCTGTCGTAATAATTATTATATGGTCGTCCTTCATTGCCTCAACCACATTCAAAAAATCAGATATATATTCTTCTGTACAATAGTCCAAAGGCTCATCAAACATCATGACATATGGTTTCTGTACAAGAAAGGCAGCCAGCTGCAGCCTCTTTTTTTCCTCAAAGCTGTAATCACATATCAGCATATCCCTGGCGTCTTCTGAAAGGCGCACCTTCCCAAAATAATATTCAGGTTCTCTGGTTTTCCTGCCCATATCACACAGCATTTCAATAAACTCATAGCCTGTAATATACATAGGCAGAACACTCTGCTTTGAAGCAAGAAATATCTTACCCTTCTCTTTAATTATTATCTCTCCAGAATCCAGCGGTAAATCTCCATTAATGCATTCCAGCAGCGTAGTGCGTCCTGCCCCCTGTCCACCAAGAACTGGATATAACTGCCCCTTATTAAATGTATATGATATATCTTTTAATATTTCTGTTTTATTATATGATTTTTTTAAATGTTCCAATTGAAGCATACTTATAAACCCCTGACGTTTTCATCTTTATATTTATAATTATATTACATGTACATGGCTTTTGTAAACCACACAGGGCATTAAAACATGGCTGAACTGTTCAGTCTATTTGCTTTTTTTACATCTAAATGCTATAATTCAAAAACATTTTAATGTAAACTAAACAACACTTTATTAAAGAAATGGAGCGATATGAATACACTAAAAAAGAATAGCTGGAGAATATTATTTGGATTATATGTTTTTATTTACCTTCCATGGTTTTTCTACCTTGAAAAGACAATCACGCTGGAATCACCTGGAATCCACATTATCAATTTCCAATTAGATAATGCGGTTCCTTTTTGTGAATATTTTATTATACCGTACATACTGTGGTTTTTTTATATAGCAGCCTCCTGCGTATATATGGTAATAAAATCTTCAAACAGTGAGTTTTTACGTTTTGCACTTTCTCTTATTGTTGGAATGTCTCTGGCACTGACAATCTGTATGCTTTATCCTAACGGAATTACATTACGTCCTGATTCCATTCCGGATAATTTCTTTGGACGAATCGTTGCAGGCCTGTATGCCACAGACACATCAACGAATGTTTTTCCAAGCATACATGTATATAATTCCTTAGCTGTACACATTGCTTTAAACAAATGTGAAGCTTTAAAAAAGCATTATGTAATTCGTTACAGCTCTTTGATTTTATGCATTTTAATATGCCTTTCAACCGTATTTTTAAAGCAGCACTCTATCATAGATGCAGTCGGAGGAATTGCTCTTATGCTTGTTATGTACCTGCTTGTTTACGTGGTGGATTACAGAAAGCTTTTTATTAAAAAACAGCAGTCATAATCCAGATGGGTGTGGTTTATATTTGATGATTTCATCTTATATAAACCACACCCATCTGGATTTTATTTAATATATATTTACAAATGAAGCACTCTGTCTTTAATTTCCTGTGTACGTCCCTGATTCCAGAACTGCGTACCGATGTACCCACAGGTTCTTCTGGCTACATTCATTTTATCCTGATCCCTGTTCTTACACTGTGGACACTCCCAAATCAGCTTGCCATCATCATCTGTAATAATCTGAATCTGTCCAGTATAACCGCACACCTGGCAATAATCACTCTTTGTGTTAAGTTCTGCATATATAATATTTTCGTAAATATACTGCATGACAGAAATTACTGCAGGGATATTATTCTGCATATCCGGAACCTCTACATAACTGATTGCACCTCCCGGTGAAAGCTCCTGGAACTGTGACTCGAATTTCAGCTTTTCAAATGCATCAATATTCTCTGTTACATGAACATGATAGCTGTTAGTAATATAGTTCTTATCTGTAACTCCCTCAATCTTTCCAAAACGCTTCTGAAGGCACTTTGAGAACTTGTATGTTGTAGACTCCAACGGAGTTCCATATAAGCTGAAATCAATATTTGTTTCAGCTGCCCATCTCTTACATGTATCTGTAAGATAGTGCATTACCTCTAATGCAAATTCTGTACCATCCGGCTTTGTGTGCGAAACACCCTTCATATATTTTGTACACTCACACAATCCTGCATATCCAAGGGAAATTGTTGAGTAGCCTCCATAGAGAAGCTTGTCAATTGTCTCACCCTTTTTCAGCCTTGCAAGTGCACCATTCTGCCACAAAATTGGTGCTACGTCTGAAGGTGTACCTTTCAGGCGGTAATGTCTGCACATCAGTGCTCTCTTACAAAGCTCAAGTCTTTCATCAAGGATTTTCCAGAACCTGTCCATATCCTTTGCAGAGGAGCATGCAACGTCTACAAGGTTCAGTGTTACAACACCCTGATTAAAACGTCCATAGAACTTAGGCTTATTTTCTTCATCATGATATACTGTAAGGAATGAACGGCACCCCATACATGGATAACAATTCCCGTCCTTTAATTCAAACATTTTCTTCTCTGAGATATAATCAGGAACCATTCTCTTTGCTGTACACTCAGCGGCAAGCTTTGTCAGCTCCCAGTATTTTGAGCCCTCTGTGATGTTGTCTTCCTCAAGGACATAAATCAGCTTAGGAAATGCAGGTGTAATCCATACACCCTTTTCATTCTTAACGCCCTGTATTCTCTGGCGCAGCACTTCCTCTGTAACAAGTGCAAGATCCTCTCTTGTCTGTCCCTCCGGCACCTCATCTATATACATGAATACCGTTACAAACGGAGCCTGTCCGTTAGTTGTCATAAGAGTAATAACCTGATACTGAATCATCTGGACACCGCGCTTAATTTCATCACGCACTCTCAGCTCTGCAACTTCCTTTATCTTTTCCTCACTTGCAGCAATTCCTGTTTTCTCAAATTCTTCTCTGACCTGTTTAATAAACTTTTCACGGCTGACCTGAACAAATGGAGCCAGATGTGCAAGAGAAATGCTCTGTCCACCATATTGTGAGCTCGCAATCTGTGCAATTGCCTGTGTTGCAATATTACATGCTGTTGAAAAACTGTGTGGTTTTTCAATCATTGTCTCACTTATAACCGTACCATTCTGAAGCATATCCTCAAGATTAACCAGACAGCAGTTGTGCATATGCTGTGCAAAATAATCAGCATCATGAAAATGTATAAGTCCCTGCTCATGAGCATCGACAATGTCAGATGGAAGAAGAAGTCTTCTTGTAATATCCTTGCTTACCTCTCCTGCCATGTAATCCCTCTGTACACTATTTACAGTTGGATTCTTATTAGAGTTTTCCTGCTTAACCTCCTCATTATTACACTCAAGGAGGCTTAAAATCTGTTCATCAGTCGAATTTGATTTACGAACCAAAGCTCTCTTATATCTATAAGTAATATACTTTCTTGCCACTGCGAATGCCCTAAGATTCATAATCTGGTTTTCCACTAAATCCTGAATCTCCTCTACACTGAGTGAGCGATGCATCTCCCGACAAATACTCTCGACATTATTAGAAATCATCTTAATCTGCTCATCTGAAAGTCTTTCATTATGAACCACCTCCTGATTTGCTTTTGCTACAGCTGCCAT
>JAUNPT010000177.1 GCA_030536565.1 Eubacteriales bacterium
ATAACCAACATCAATGATTTTTCAATCACCAAAGATGGGGCCTTAATCAAAATTGTTCTGACTGATACCAACAGCCAGACACATGAACTTTTTGTCCATGCTTCCTCAGATGACTAACAACTTTTCAAGAAATGGAGATTTTTATGGATAATAAAACCTCAAACATACGCCAGTCAAGTATGTTTTTAATTGAACTAATTATCGCTGTGCTTTTTCTGTCTCTTTGCAGTGCTATCTGTATACGTCTTTTTATAAATGCACGAATTACAGCCAGTGACAGCTATAACCTTACACAATCTGTTACCGCTGCACAAAATATTGCAGAAGTTTTTGAATCCGGGGTCTCCTCTTGTCAGACCGAACTCGAAAGTTATATTTCCAGCAGCTTTAATGGTTCTAATTATATGATACCTGATTCCACTTATACTCAGAGCTCCTATAAAAACCAGCCGTCAGTTACTATCTATTATGACGAAAATTTCCAGCCCTGCACAGCAAGCAGCTGCTCCTACTCAGCCTATGTATTTATTCAGTATCAGAGTTTTATGGTTTGTGCAGACATTTTTATAAGGAAAGCTGAAAGCCCGGCTGACTACAATGAGCCCGGCAAAATTTATTCTCTGCATGTCGACCACGCCAAAAATCCAGAACCTTATTCTTTATCTGACAAGGAGGTTAACTATGGATAATTATAAAGACCGGCTTTCCATATCTAATATTGGAATTGCAACTATAATTACTGTTTTTATTGTATTAAGTCTGGTTACATTTGCCTCACTCTCATATGTCAATGCAAAAAATGACTATAACCTAAGCAGGCAGGTTTCAGCACACAACGAAGAATACTATGATGCGGCTAATCAGGCTAATCAGCAGATTGCAGCTATTGCTAAAAATTTAAGTGTTTTTTATAATAACATACAGCTGAACGAAATTCCTTATGAATTTAACTACGAATATACTATTGGTGAATCCCATACTCTTTATGTAACAATTGTACCCTCTATTAATAAAGATACAAACCTTGATGGTTTATCACCCAATCAATACTTAAAAAACAATAATCTTCCAGCCTTTACAATCACACGTTTTGAAGTTGCAACAACTGCAAGCTGGGACGGAGATAACAACCTTCTTCCTCTCCCAACCTCCAAAAATTAACACTTTGTATCGAAAGGACCTTTACTATGAAAATTTCAGCAATCCTTGAAAACTTTATTTCAGAAGATGTATCGGACATATTTATTATCGCCGGACGTCCCATATCCTACCGGAAAAATGACAAAATATGCTCTCATGGTGAAAATATTTTAATGCCAGAAGACACTAACCAGCTTATCAGTGAAATATATACTCTTGCCCATCGGGATATGAATATGTTAGTCCACAGCGGCGATGATGATTTTTCCTTTGCTATTCCGGGACAGTCCAGATTCCGTGTAAATGCATATAAGCAGAGAAGTTCTTTAGCCGCAGTCATACGTGTAATCAGATTTGAACTCCCTGATTATAAATCTCTTTTTAGTCCTGACGACGTTATAAACACAGGTAATCTTCCAAAGGGGCTTGTACTTGTAACCGGACCTGCCGGAAGCGGCAAATCAACTACACTTGCATGTATTATTGACAATATTAACCACACTGCGGATAAACATATTGTAACTCTGGAAGATCCTATTGAATATCTTTACAGGCATGACCGAAGCATTGTAACACAAAGGGAAATCCAAACAGACACCCAAAGCTACATTCAGGCACTTAGAGCTGCACTGCGGCAGAGCCCTGACGTTATTCTTTTGGGTGAAATGCGTGATTATGAGACAATTGACGTTGCTACAACTGCAGCAGAAACCGGACATCTTATTTTTTCCACACTTCATACCTTAGGTGCTGTTAATACTATTGAACGAATCATTGACACATTTCCTGCAAACCAGCAGTCACAGATGGCAATGCAGCTATCACTGGTTCTTCAGGTAATTATTTCACAACAGTTTGTGCCTGATATAAATGGAAATCTTGTTCCAGCCTTTGAAATTCTTACTTTAAATCCGGGCATACGTAACATGATTCGTGATAATAAGCTTCCCCAGATTGATGGTATTCTATATTCTTCTATGAATGATCCTACAATGATTTCTATGGATACTTATCTTATTAATATGATGCGAAAAGGCATTATAACAAAAGAAACTGCCATTATGTACTCTACTAACCCAGAAATGCTTAAAAAAAGACTGATTTAAAAAAATTAAGACCGCTGGCAATACATCTTCTGTATGCCAGCGGCCTTAAACTATAGGAGTGAATACTTACTATTTAATTAAATTACTTTTCCTGTACTCTCTTTTTTACTGTTGCAATAACTGCACAGCCTGCCGCTATCATCATAGCAATCAGAACAAGTACATTATTCATATCAGCTGTCTGAACTGAATCCTCATCTGCTGCTACTTCTGCTAAAGGAGTTACTACCTCATCTTCATCTGCCGCTACCTCTCCTGAAGGTTTTTCTGCTGGCTTTGTAACCTCTTCTTCATCTGCTGCTACCTCTGTATAGTAAACCCGGATTATATTGTCAGCTTCATTTTCTGAAACTTTAAGTCCAAGATTTTCTACTCTTGTAAACACGAATCCATCTATTGTCACCTGATTATATGTGTTTACAGTTGTTCCAAAGACTGCATCAAATGTGTAAGTTAAGTTGTTTACAATTGCGTTATTTGTATAATACTGAACTGTCACTGTATATTCAGCTGGTACATAATATACTCTTATAACATTCTTGGCCTCATCTGATGTGATTGTAAGCGGTGTTCCCACAACTCTGTCAAGCTTATAACCTGTAATATTCTTGTCTGTATATGCTGTTACACTGCTTCCAAATAAGGCTTTTGACGTAACTGTCGCATCAGCATTTAACACATTGTTGTAATAATACTCTATCGTGTAATTAAATGAATCTTTTACATAATATACATCAATGACATTTTTAGCCGGGTCAGCTGTTATTGGAAGCTTACCATTTACTAAGCCTTCAACCTTTTCAAGCTTGTAGCCATCTTTTAACTTATTTTCATATGCATCAACACTTTCTGCATATTTCTTAGTTCCTGTAACTGTTGCTTTTTCGTCCTTAACACCATCATAGAAGTAATTGATTGTGTAACCAAATTCTGCTCTTACATAATATACATTGATAACATTTTTTGTTCTATCAGCTGTTACTTTAAGCGGACTTCCTTCCACCTTATCTAATACATATCCAGTCTTTACCTTATCTGCATATGATGCAATTTCTGTTCCAAATGCAGCTTCTGCTGTCACTGCAGCTGCATCATCTTTTCCATTATCATAATAGTAATTAACTGTGTAATCATATAAGTTGGCAGTGTAAATAACATTTACAACTATATCCTCTGTTCCCATTGTTCCAGCTACTTTTATCTTATCTGCTGTATATCCTTCAATTGCAGGGCTTGCTACATCATATGATGTATTATACTTTAATGTTTCGCTATATGGTGCACTTGCTACTGTATTATCTGCATACAGATAATTGATTGTAAGCTTGTAGCTGTTAATTGTATAGTATACCTTGATTGTATCTCCATTCTTTGCTGTTGCAGGAATATCACCTGTTGCTGCTTTATCAAATACATACCCTGTAT
>JAUNPT010000178.1 GCA_030536565.1 Eubacteriales bacterium
CTGACAACTACAAAAGCTGAACCTGTAACAAAGCGGCTGGCTACCAAGAAACATTCTGGCAATGCTAATATTTATGTTCAATATGAGGGAAAAGAATTAGACGTTTCCAGGCTTATAAACAAGATTGAAACTATGGTAAATGATTCTAAAAATCTCAATATTTATATTAAACCCGAAGATGGAAAAGCCTATTACGTTTGCGATGATAAAACTGGTTCCGTTGAACTTATGTAAAACAAAAATCACCTGTAAAACGCAATATTAATTCATATATCTGCATTTTACAGGTGATTTTATATTCGCATACTGCACCAGTCCTTTACAATCCAATCCTTATCAGCACATTTATTTTTTTCACTACTCTCTATTCAGCGCAAGCTTTCCCATTGCGTCTGCCTGCAGAATTGCATCATACAATTCAACTGGCTTAACATCACCAGCCATATTATGTATTGTCTCTCCTGGAACACAGGCATTTTCAGAAATAGTCTTTATCTGCTCTAAAGTGGTAACTCCGATTTCTTCAAGTGTTACTGGAAGACCTACCTCCAGACAGAAATCCTGAACTTCCTTAAATTCTTCTTTTGCAGCTCCCTCAAGTACAAGCTGAACCAATGTACCAAATGCCACGCAGCAGCCATGGTCTGCATGTTTTCCTTCAATTGATGTAACACCATTGTAAAATGAATGAGCAGCCGCACAGTTTACATTATCTGCACCAACCCCGGAAAGGTATACATTTGCCTCAATAATGGCCTCTAATGCTGGTGTAACTGCATGAACCTTGCATGCTTCGATTGCCTGCTTTCCATAGGCCCTCAGGGTATCATAACAAAGTCTGGCAAGAGCCTGTCCTGCTCTTGTAATCCCTGTTCCCTCAAGACTTGCTGATTCTGTACGGATAGATGCCCTTCCTTCAAAGTATGTACCAAGTGCATCACCCATACCGGCAATTAAAAACTTAACAGGAGCATTGGCAATAACATTACTGTCCACCATAACTGCATCTGGATTAGTTGGATAGAAAAGATATTTATCAAAGCTGTGGTCATCATTGTATATAACTGAAAGACCTGTACATGGTGCATCTGTCGCAGCAACTGTAGGAATAATAACTATATGTTTTCCAGTATAATATGCAGTTGCCTTTGCCGTATCAACTGCACTTCCTCCACCTACTGCAACAACTGTATCTATTCCATCTTCCTCCACGATTGATTTCATCTTAGCAATTTCACCATTACTTGAAATCCCGCCAAAAATCTCGTAACGTCTGTAATCCTCAAGATTCCCAAAGCTTGCTTCAATCTTGTCATGACAAGCCTTATATCCACTTCCTGAACATACAAACAGCCAGCGCTTGCCCATATATCCCATTTCCTCATGAAATTTAAGCAATGCATCTCTGCCCTGTACATACTTAAGCGGCTCTCTCATTGCTCTTAATCTTTCCATCATATTAAAATCCTCCTTGTTTGTGTTAGTTATTTATTTAACAATCTTCCTTATTAAAACAATAACACTCTCTCAATTGAATTTCAATATTTTAATGAAATGTTCTGATAAAAAAACAGAGCAACGCATTACTTCCACCCAAATTCCAGCATTTGAATGGTTCCCTCCCCCTCATAAACGAAAAATAATGGTTTTATTCCATTTTCATATATATCAATACATAGCTCTGTCCAGTAAGGATTTGGAGTGATACTGTATCTGCCAATTTCATCGGACATAGCTTTGTCTGTATATACCCTTAACACACCATTTCCAATCCCCCTGTAGACAATACTTAAGCCTGAGTGTCCTTGAAAGCTAAAATATTTGTACCCAATATATGTGCCATCATGAATATTTTCAATATAACATATGTCATCTTTTTCAACTATAACTGGTATTATCCTTCCGTCTTCATAATTGCCATTGTGAGGCATGCTGCCATCTGAAAGATTGCATGCAATTACTGACGGATATATCCTGTCCGTCAAAAGTGCATCTTTATTCAGCCCGCATGAAGTCATTTCTACCTGTTTTATACTTCCATCTGTCCCTATATCTATCTTTTCCGCCATTCCCTGCCTTGAAAAGCTTGTTAAATTCGTGTTTCTATGATAAAAAATATACCATTGTCCATTAATACATTCTATACTTCCATGATTAGTTCCTGTATTTGCAGTTTTGTTACTCTCACTCCTGCCATCGTATCCAACATCTCCATTGGATATTATTACTCCTCCAAAATGGAACTCTCTGTCAGGATAGCGGCTTACCGCATATGCCAGTTCATGCTGCACCATTGTTGAATATATAAAATAATACAGATTTCCAATTTTTCTAATCAAGCTTGCCTCAAAAAAAGCATGTTCATAAAATTCCGTCCCTGCTGCCAGCCTGTGACACGGAATAATTCTTTCAGGCCCGCTTTTTACCGTAAGCATATCCCTCTCCAGCTCAACAACATTTGCACCCATAATATTCAGACCATCTCTGGCAATTTCGTCGTCATCTTTATGAAACATTTTCTTAATTCTTCTTAAATTGTTTTCATCGCTGTCCTTAGAATGCTTTGCCATAAATGCCCAGCCATAATACAAGTATATCCTGCCGCCATCATTTATCACTGCCGGGTCAAATGGTACATATCTTTTGAGCAGTCTTTTATCTGGATATTTCACATCACCATAATACGTGTACCTGCCGGCAGGAGTGTCACTGACTGCAACTGATATAGGCCCGTCAAATCCTCCTGCACCGCCCTTAGCGGACAAGCAGTAGTACAGATAATATTTGCCATCATTTCCACGAACCACATCTGGTGCAAAAAGGTACTCTCTCTTTCCAGCCCCCAAAACTTCTTCTTTAGAATGAGGATCCTGCAATGCTGAGTATATCACTCCATCGCACCTCCACTCCGTCAAATCAGTAACCGGAGCAGAATAGACCACATAATCCAAACTGCAATACGTATCTGAACCAGCCTTGTCATGTGAACCAAAAATATACAGCCTGTCTTCAAACACATGAGGCTCTCCGTCTGGTATATACTCGTTTATGGGAAGATACGGATTATATACTTGTTTTATTTTCATTATTTCTTTATTCCTTTCTCTTTTCTATCCATCATATTTCGTCATTTGTAGTACTCCCAAAATACTTACACTATTCTATAAGCATAACTTAACAGCATTAGTATAAATGCCCTATATGTTTTTTTCAATACACCTGCCATGATATTTGAATCGTATTGTATATCACCGTTCAAGAGTACGCGGTTACATGTTGAAACCTGATTCATAGTATGTGAATACATTAACAATTGCGTCTTTCTCATAAAAAAATACCCCCTCCAAGTTTTACAGCCAACTTGAAGAAGGTCTTTTGTTGTTTTATTTTATCCCTGAATACGATACTGTCCTGCCGAAAATATTTGTTATAATTTCATTATGGATTCATAATAATAATCATCTTTCTATACACAAATTCTCCAGTTGACATATTCATAACTTTATATTCCCTATAATTATCTAACGCTATCTTATACGTGGTTTGTATTCCGGTTAAGTCAATAACCCTGATTTCGTCATCTTCTTCTCCTTGTAGCGCAATATATGAACCTTTCAGAATTTTATGCAATACACTTCTTAAAATAAGCT
>JAUNPT010000015.1:0-7582 GCA_030536565.1 Eubacteriales bacterium
TGCAGGGTCTGGAAGCAGTGCCTTTAAAAACTGAATAGGAACTATCTTTTGTCCCTCAAAGTCAACAGGTTCCGTTGAAAGCATACCTACGTTTTCAAGACATTTCATATGTGTGAGATAGCTCTGCCCAAATGTCATAAAAAAGCGGATTCTTTTAACACCTTTAATATTCTTTGCAAGGGATTCTATCTCCTCATGATGCAGCAGATACATATCCTTTCGTCCTACCTGTGGAAAATCATATTCCCTTTTAATTGACATTGGTTCAACCTCTACCCAGTGTCCATTTTCCCAGTAAGAACCCATAGCTGACACTTCACGAAGATTGATTTCAGGATTAAAGTTAGTAGCAAACGGATAGCCATGGTCACCACCATTACAGTCCAAAATGTCAATTGTATGGATTTCATCAAAATAATGCTTTAAAGCATATGCCGCATACACGCTGGTAACGCCCGGGTCAAAGCCTGAGCCTAAAATTGCAGTAATTCCTGCATCTTCAAATTTCTTTTTATAGTTCCACTGCCATGAGTAATCAAAATATGCCGTAAAGCCTTTTTCCTTACAACGCTTCTCATAAATTGCCCTCCACTGTGGATTCTGTGTATCCTCAGCCTCATAGTTGGCAGTATCAATATAATCAACACCAGCAGCCACACAGGCATCCATAATTGTTAAATCCTGATACGGAAGTGCTACATTTAACACTGCATCAGGCTTATAAGCCTTAATAAGTGCAGCAACCTCATCTGCTTTGTCAGCGTCAACCTGTGCAGTTGTTATCTTTGTCTTAGTTGTCTTACAAAGCTTCTCCTTCAAAGCGTCACATTTGCTTTTAGTCCTGCTGGCGATACATATTTCTGAAAACACATCACTGTTCTGGCAGCATTTGCTGACTGCTACTCCTGCAACACCGCCACAACCTATAACTAATACTCTGCTCATTATTTTTCCTCCTCCTCAAGCATGTTTTCTACATATTTTGGAAGCATGAAAGCCCCCTTGTGCAAATTAGTTGTATAATACCTTGTTTCAATTCCAAGCTTCTTCCATTCCCTGGCACGTAAATCCTTAATAGGGTGATATTTTTTTGAAGCAAATCCAAAAAGCCAGTATCCTGACGGGCATGTTGGAATATGGGCCTGATACACACGGCTTACCGGAAATGAGCGGTATGCTTTTCTGTGCATCTTCATACATTCAGCCATGTCCTCATCATAAAACGGACTTCCATGCTGATATACCATAATCCCGTCTTCCTTTAAGGCTTTAAAGCAATTGCCATAAAATTCTTTTGTAAATAACCCTTCCGTGTATCCAAATGGGTCTGTAGCATCATTTATTATTAAATCATATTCATTACATTTGCTTCTAAGAAACCTTAATCCGTCCTGAACATATACATTTACTCTGGAATCCGAAAGTCCTGCAGACAGCTCCGTAAAATGCTTTCTGCATACCTCTACAAGCATTTCGTCAGGCTCAACAACATCAATTTTCTCAATTGTATCATAGCGTGTAAGCTCTGTGGCAACGCCTCCATCACCACCTCCTATAATAAGCACGCTTTTAACACAAGGATGCACTGCCATAGGCACATGCGTTACCATTTCGTCATATATAAATTCATCTTTTCCAGAAAACAGTATTTCTCCGTCCAGCGCTAAAATCTTTCCAAATTCTGCTGTTTCTAATACATCTATCCGCTGGCAGTCACTTTTCCCAGAAAACAACTGTTTTTCTACTCTCATAGACAGCTTCACATTATTTGTATGAAGCTCTGAAAACCACATTTCCATTATTTATAACTCCTCTCACACCAGCACCATCAGATTCCTTACTTCGGGATCCTGCGTTCCCTGCATAGAACAGCCTTTTTCCCTGGCATATATAATATATTCTATAATTTCTTCTGTTATCATCTCTCCCGGCGCAAGAATAGGGATTCCTGGCGGGTAACACATGACAAATTCCCCTGAAATCATATTCTTTGTATCTTTTATTGGCAGAGATTTCTTTTCCGCATAAAACGCCTCCTGAGGTGAGCTTACAACCTTAGGGCTGATAAATTCTCCAGTCAGCATTCCCGTACTGTCTTTTTTATACAGCCTTGCAATATCAGCCAGCGCACCTACAAGTCTTTCAATATCCTGAAGCCTGTCTCCAATAGATATATATGCAAGTATATTACTCATATCGCCAAACTCTATCTGTATATCATATTCATCTCTTAACAGGTCATAAACCTCAATTCCCGCAAGTCCCATTCCAAGTGTATACACAGAAAGCTTAGTTACATCATAATCAAATACGCTCGTTCCATTTACCAGCTCTTTTCCATATGCATAAAAACCACCAATCTCATTGATTTCTTTCCTTGCATACTCTGCCATCTTCATAACCTGTGCAAATGATTCCTCACCTCTTAATGCCAGATTCCTCCTTGATATATCAAGACTTGAAAGCAGCAGGTATGAGCCGCTCGTAGTCTGTGTAAGATTTATAATCTGTCTTACATAATCTGCATTAACTCCTTTATTAGTAAGAAGTATAGAGCTTTGTGTAAGGCTTCCACCTGACTTATGCATTGATACCGCCGCCATATCCGCCCCTGCTTCCATACCGCTTACCGGCAGCTGCGGCTGGAAATAAAGGTGTGTACCATGAGCTTCGTCAACCAATACCTTCATTCCATGTTCATGCGCCACCCTGACAATACTTCTTAAATCAGAGCATATTCCATAATATGTTGGATTGTTGACCAGCACTGCAACCGCATCAGGATTCTCTATAATTGCCTGTTCAACACAGGATACCTCCATTCCCAGCGATATTCCCAGCTGTGAATTTACCTCTGGATTTACATACACTGGAACTGCACCACATAAAACAAGCGCATTAATTGCACTTTTATGTACATTTCTTGGCAGAATAATTTTATCCTTGCGCTTACATACTGAAAGAATCATGCTCTGCACTGCTGATGTAGTTCCCCCAACCATCAAAAACGCATGCTCCGCATGAAATGCCGCCGCTGCCATATCTTCAGCATCACGAATAACAGATACCGGATGGCACAGATTGTCTAAGGGTTTCATGGAATTGACATCAATTCCAACACATTTTTCCCCTAAAAGTTCAACCAGCTCAGGATTTCCTCTGCCTCTTTTATGTCCGGGGACATCAAAAGGCACCACCCTCTGTTTTCTTAATTTCTCCAATGCCTCATAAATTGGAGCCCTTCTCTGATTTGTCATATCTATACCACGCTTTCATATATTGTAAAAAAATAAAAGGGCGAACGCTTATGCAATCACCCTTTTTGTATATGGTCTTTTATTATTGGTATATTAATACTGCAAATATCTGGAATTCCGCAAATATACGTCACTCTTTATTGACCGTTTCACAAGATGATGTGCATTAAGCACGCAGATTATAAAGTAATCAACTTATAAAATTTGAGCTTCTAACTCAATCAATAACGTGGGGCTACCACACCGGCAACTGACCCGCCTGTCCGTTAGGCATTTTCTGCTTTTGCAGATGGTCATATTTGCATGAAATAGATATTCCGTTTCACACGAAAGTTAGTGTATCACACCAAAACCTTTCATGTCAATATATTTACTTTTTCATTCCAAAAATCAATCCAAAAATTTTATTTACTTTTCATTCCAAAAATCTACTGGCTCATATTCCTGAAGCTTGGCCAGGAAGCCTAACTGCTGCAGCCTGTTCTGAACCAAATCAAGAATCGCCTCACTGTCTGCCGCCACTGTATGATAATGATATCCAGATGTCACATTCATTAATAAGCTGGATTTTCCAGATTTTATTTCTTTCATATATTCATCAATATCATGTCTTGACCTGATATTCAGCTCAGCCCTGACAACACCATAAACCTTATGATATACAAACACATCTTTTACTCTGCCGCCCATATCAACAATAGCACCAAGTTCATTTTCCACATCTGAATTGTCATGAACAACTTTTAATACTCTTTCAAACTCTTTTTTACTTTGAAGGATATATCCTTTATATGTAGAACATATATCTGCATCAGCAGCACGAAGCAGTGCAATATCCTGAACTATCACCTGTCTGCTTACCTTCAGCTCCTTTGCAAGTGCCACACCTGATACTGGTGTTTTACTGTCCTTTAATATATGTACTATCATTTTCCTACGTTCTTCGCCGCTCATAACAATCTCCTGTCTGCATATCTATATTACAATTTTTTGAATTTTCACAAATATATTATATAATATATCAAATTCTGTTATTTTTGCAACATATTACACTCCGGGACAGGCACAGAAGCCTCCATCTACAGACAATACAACTCCATTTACAAAGCCTGAAGCCTCATCACTTGCAAGAAAAAGTGCGGGTCCGATTAAATCCTGCGGATTTCCGAATCTGCCCATAGGCGTCTCCCTTATTATATCCGCCGCGCGTTTTGTAAGAGAACCATCTTCATTATATAAAAGGTCGTGATTCTGCTCTGCCGCATAAAAGCCTGGTGCAATTGCATTACACCTTACCCCGCTTTCTCCCAGATACGTGGAAAGCCATTGTGTAAGACTTACTATAGCACTTTTTGCATTAGCATATGCTACAACCTTAGACAACGGAAGAATCCCCGCACAGGAAGCTATATTGATAATACTTCCCTTTCTTTTTTTAATCATATCCTCTGCAAACACTTGAATTGGCAGAAATGTCCCAAGGTAATTAATCTGCATAACCTCCAAAACATTTTCTTCTGTAAGATTCATAAATGACATATCTTCCGGCTTAAATTCCTTTCCAAGCCTTTCAATACCAGATATTGCACCCGGTTTATTTCCACCTGCTCCATTTATAAGTATCTCGCAGGCACCCAGCTCCTCTTTTATATGGCTGTAGGCTTCTATAAGTGCCTGCTTATCCGTAACATCACAGCAGTATCCATTAACCTGCAGTCCTTCAGCTCTCATCGGCTCTACAGCCTTGTTCATCTTGTCATGATTTCTTCCAATCAATGCCACTCTGGCACCATTTTTTGCAAGCCCCCATGCCATAGCAGAACACAATGTTCCGCTGCCGCCTGTGACAATTGCTGTTTTTCCCGATAAATCTACTTTAAATGGTAATCTCATATATTTCTCTGCTCCATTGCATGAACCATATTTACAACAAATTTATGTGAAGGTACTTCGATTCCCAGTTCTTCTGCTGCCTTTACAACAGCACCGCTTATGGTATCTACCTCCGTTCTCCTTCCGTCTCTTAAATCTGCTCTTATTGATGTACAGCCATTAGGATTATTTAATGATGTCTCCTTAACCTTTGCTGTAACAGCCTGTTCATCTGCTGTAAGCCCCATAGCCTTAGCTGTAAGGACTGCCTCATGAATAAGTGCACAAGTAAGCTTCCATGCATATTCATTACCAGCAATATATCCCATATCTACCTGTAATATACCTGTCACAGCACTTAATGAAACATTTGTAAAGAGCTTATCCCAAATCAGCTGCTGTATGTTTTCGTGAAGCTTTAATTTAAATCCGCAGCTGTCAAAGCTTTCCTTCATTTTTAGAAGAAAGCCTTCCTTGTCTTCAACAAGCATACCTGCATTAGTCCTGCCCTCTCCGCCTCTGCGTACATGTCCAGTTCCCAAAACTGCTCCATTATCTTCTGTCGTACCAATAATAACTCTTTCCTTTGGTGCAAATTCCATAAGAATATGCTCATGTCCCGCACCATTTTGTAACGTAAGAAGTCTTGTATTATCACCTATAATATTTTTGTTACCCTCCAGCGCAATCTTTGAAAATGTTGATTTTACGAAAAGAATAACTAAGTCTACATTTTCTATTCCGTCTGTTGTTGATACAGCCTTCGGATGATATACATTAGTAACCCCGTCTTCATCGATAAGCAGTCCGTTAGAATTGATTGCATCTACTACTGCCTTGTTTGTATCAACAATATATACTTCATTATTAAGTGAAAGGTGTCCTCCGTAGATTGACCCCATGGCACCTGCTCCAATTACAACTATTTTCATAATTAAACCTCTTTTCTACCACAATATATTACTGTCTGTTTTCACTAGAAGCAAAACAGCTGAATGCATTTTACGAAAAAACAAAGTCAGGTTATACTCATATTAACCTGACTTTGTTGAATTTACTTACTTTGAGAACTCTGCCAATCCCTCAATTGCATATGCACGAACTGGACATGAATCAAGTCCAAGAATTGGAAGTGGTGAATAACTCATAAAAAATACATTGCTCTTTAATTCTGTAAGATTCTTTAAAACCTCAAGGAATACTATGTTCTCCGCCATAAGGATATCATGGAAAGGCTTAACATCTTCATTAGAATTTTCAATTGAAACTCCATCACCAAAGCCTACGCATTTAACCTTCTTATCACGGAACCACTCAGCAACCTCTTTGTTGATAAGAAGTCTCTTGTCTGCATCAGTATTAGTAGCTGGTGTAAATGGCTCTATCTTATATGATGAGTCAAGAATTACGATATCACCTTCCTGAATCAATCCTTCAGTTGCTCTGTCGAGGTCAGCAGCTGTAATATGTGTATAAGGAGCTACCGTATCCTTAAAATCAACATAAATTGCTCTCCCCATAAATGTTGTAAGTGGAAGTTCAGCAACACTTGGCCATGTATCATCATGATGATAAGGACACTCACAATGTGTTCCCAGATGGCTTGTAAGATCCATAATTGTATGGAAATCAGGAATAGGGCCACCTGTATTAAAACGATACATATGACATCTTCTTGACTCTGTTGCAGGATCTAGCTGCTTTGTTAAATCCACGATTCTTAAATTACCCATTTCATAAACACTGTTCATTTGCAATACCTCCAAAAAAATATGGTTGTCAATTTGTTATATCTTATACAGCCAGTATACCGGTATATCAGTATACTGTCAAGCATTAATTTATATTCTGCTTGTACAATTTAATTGGATATTTTTATGCAATCTGCATAATTTTACATAATCATTGTAAGAATCATTGCACAAACCGGAAGTATTATAATACTTAAAAATGTTGTAAACACTACTGCTCCTGCTGCCAAATCCTCCTCATAATTAAATTGGACTGCAAACACAGACGTGATTGCAGCTGTAGGACATGCCTCTAACAAAAGAACCACCTGTGCCGCCATTCCGCCAACGCCTGACAGCGAAAATAATCCCAGGCATGCGACTGGCACAATAAACATACGAACTGCTATAATAAACCATATGTATTTATTAAAAAGGATACTCTTTAACTTGCTTCCTGCGATAATCATTCCCGTAACTATCATTGCAAGAGGAGTATTCATACTTCCAATAGAATTAATTGGCGTTTCTAACACATCAGGTACAGGAATCCTTCCAAGGTAAATAACAAGTCCTATTACAACTGCATAAAGTACAGGATTTGTAAGAACACTTTTTGCAATATCCTTAGGACTAACCTTATGGCTCACCATACCATAGCCTATAGTCCACAATAATATATTAAACATAGTAACAAAAGCACTTGCATAAATCATTCCCTCT
>JAUNPT010000015.1:7592-22988 GCA_030536565.1 Eubacteriales bacterium
TACATGCAAAACGTATAATTGGTGTGTTGTCATTTTTCATACGTATTGTAATAATAAATGAAATAATAATTCCCAGTATCATAAGTGCTGCACTCAGCCCAAATGCTAATAATATATTGCCTAAAATATCAGGGTCAAAATCTATCATGTAAGAGTGAATAACCATCATTGGCGTAACAAGATACAACAATAAATTAGAGAAGATTTTTCTGTCCTCCAGTTTGACAATTTTTGTTTTCACTGCTATAAATCCTGCAAATATCAATACAAATAAAATAAATACCTGTTTAAAAGTAATCATTGCTAAGTCCATTATAATTCTCCCTTGTCTTTTATTTTCTGTTCTCTGTCAATAAACATAATGAAAAATCCAGCTGCCAAAAACGCTGCGCTTCCTATTATGGCTTTTTCAGCAAATATCTCTACACATTTATTTCCAATTATTGCACCGGCTGCAAAACACACGATAATTCCATAAAAAAGCCCCGCTTTTTCTGCATGCGCTTTATCCTTTGTATGCCAGTAATCACAGAGTGCCTGAGTTGCTGTTCTTAAATTCCCAATGCACATGGTTGTTGCCATTCCATTTCCATTGATTTTCCTAAAACTCTGAACCTGTATTCCACAGGCTAGAGATGTGACACTGTTAGCCAGCAGATTCCACGACTGCGGCATAAATGCCACACTGCATAAAAATACAATTTCAATTGTTACAGAAATCTGCCTCCAGTGCAGCAGACTGGCAATTCTAAGATAATGCCGGATTGTGGCCGCAATTGCAATTCCAAACGCAAACGCAATTACAGGCATTGCATACCTTGCCGCAATTTGCGGGTATCCCTCTGACATGCTTATCCCGAATAATAGAATATTCCCTGTCTGTGCATTGGCAAACACATGACCTCTGCATACATATGAATAGGCATCCATAAATCCGCCCGCTAAAGCAAGAACTATTCCAAGCTGTAAAGATTCTGAAATCTGTCTTTTCTGCGCCATTTAATAACCTTACCTTTCCTGCTTTTCTACTAAACATATACCCTATGCACCTTTTACGTCAATATCCCATATGCTGCATTTTATGTTCGCAATTACATACACACTAAAAAGAGGCATTAGAAATTATCCAATGCCTCTTTTATCAAATTACTATTATTTAATTCAGTAATTACTTATTACGGATTTTCTTTACTAACTGAACAGCTTCTTCTGTCATTTCCTTAATCTTGCCAAATTCACCAGCCTTGATTAAGTCTCCCTTAACCATCCAGCTTCCACCACAACAGAAAATCTTGCTGCACTCAAGATATTCTGAAATGTTCTTAGCATTAATTCCGCCTGTAGGCATAATTCTTACAGATGTATAAGCAGCTGTCATAGCCTTAATCATAGCAAGTCCACCAGCAGCTTCAGCTGGGAAGAACTTAACCCTTGTTAATCCACGCTTAACAGCCTGAGCTAACTCTGAAGGTGTTACAATACCTGGGCATACCTCAATGTTCTTTGAGATACAGTAATCAACTACTTCTGGATCAAAACCTGGGCTTACGATGATTGAAGCACCAGCAGCTACAGCACGGTCAACCTGCTCTGTTGTAAGAACTGTTCCGGCTGCGATGAGCATTTCTGGATATGCCTCATGCATTAAACGGATTGACTCCTCAGCTGCTTCTGTTCTAAATGTGACCTCTGCACATGGAAGTCCGCCTTCAACCAAAGCCTTAGCTAATGGAAGAGCATCCTTTACATCGTTTAATACTACTACAGGAATTACGCCTAATTCTTCAAACTTATCTGCTACAGTATTCATAGTTTATATTTTCTCCTTTTATTAAAAATTCTTTTATAATTATCGGCTTTTTGTGCATTGTTTGTCAAGTCAATCTTGTTAATATTTGCCTATAACACAAAAAAATACACTATATAAAGAAATAAAAAGCAGCTAACGGCGTTCTGTCTCAAACAGAATCAGCCTCCTGCTGCTTTTTATTTCTTACTACCTTCTCCCCAAAGTACCTCCCAAAACCAGCATAAATGCTGTTCCGAACAAGTTGAATTATAAAGCCTTACACTATGTAAGAGTCAATAGTTTTACAAAATATATTTTTAATCTATATCTTCTACTGGAATGCCCATTAAAAGATACATCATATCCACATTATTCTCCAGCGCCCTTGTAATTACAACGCCTTTTACATCACCCGCAATTTTAAGATTATTCTTTTTTATATATTTCAAATGATTGCCAAGCAGCTGCTCCCTTAAGGTTTCATCTGTATATTCCGGCATGTCTGCATACTTGACCGGAAGCTTAACCATTCCCATAACGGAGCGTTTTGTTGCATAATGCTCTGTGTACTCGTTACTTTCTATATTGTATTTTTCCATGTCAATATTTTTAATTGACCAGCCAATATTAATTGTTAATTTCCCAGCCTGAATATCCTCTTTTCTTATGATATAGATTCTTTGAACCTCCGGTGCATCATAAACAAACTGCTGAACCTTTTCCATTCGCCCGGGCTCATTAAGCAGACGCTCACCTGACTGATATAATACATATGTCTGGTTAACACAGTCTTTTTCATATATGTTATGCAGTCCTCTGGCTTTTTCCATCAATACCAAATCGTCTTTGATTCTGTGACGTACGTATGTCAGATATTCTATCTTTTCGTCCATTGCTTTCAAACGATTTCTATATGCATCTATAGTATCCTTAAGGTCATATTTCTGCATTTCATCCAGTTCTTCATGTGAGAATCCATATTTTCTCAATAATCCCGCATTTACAATTCCAAATACACAATCCTCACTGTAATATCTGTAGGAAGTATTCTCATCTCTAACAGCATGAATATATCCTTTTTCCTCATATCTCCTTACCGTATTAGTTGAAACATTCAATAATTTTGCCAATTCACTTGTTTTGTACTTCATGTTATCTTCTCCAAATAATATGTTTATTAATTATCAAAGTCATTTCATTATAGTACTTTCTACCTATTTTTTCAACATATCCCGGCAAATCCTTTTTGCGATATTGCAACAACTCAGCCATGCCATTCATAATCCTCCAGAATGTATAGTTTACTGCTTTGCCACTCATAATATTAACATCAATATATCAGGAGGTATGTATAATATGAACAAAATTCTTCCCATGATGGCCCTCGATGAGATTCCCGAGGCAAAACCAGATGCAAAAAATATAATCGCACTGGTAAAATCCAGCGGCACCGTCACTGGATACCAGCTATCAGATGGCTCTGTCATTTCAAAGGAGGAAGGTATTTCCATGGCAGGACGTGGAGAGATAAAAGGGGTTGGAATTGCCCATAAAAAAGATACTGTTTATCTTAAATCTCTGCCAGACGGAACAGAAAATAACAACCTCAGCCATCTTCCAACAATAAGCCACACATTTTAACAGTAAGCCGCACCCTTTAATAAAAAATGAGCTGTGTTCCATATGACGGGTGTAATGTGACAAATCAGTCCGTCAGAACACAACTCATTCTATTATAATACCTTTCGTCCATTTGCTGTAAGCTTGAATCTCATGCCAAACATCTCTGCGGCTCTCCTGCACATAACCATTCTTCCTAAGAAAATCTCAAAATATTCATACATGGTACATATATTCTCATCAACCTGAAGATTAAGCGCTATAACATTCTTTTCCGGTTCTATTTTGAGCTTTGATTCTGTAACGGCATAATTCACGCGGTCATGTATGTCAAATGCAGCTTTATCTGTACTTCTCACCCTGTCCCTTCTCACGTCAGTTTTATCCGCAATAATCAATGCTGCAGATACAGGGTCTACTGCTCCGCCTGTAGACTCGTCATGATTTCCAATTGCAGATACTATTATAACCCTGTCCTCCAATGGCAAATCTGTCTTTTTTAATATATCATTGGCAAGCAGTGCGCCATATTCCGCATGATGTACCCTGTTTATTGCGTTACCTATGTCATGCATAAAACCTGCAATCTTTACAAGTTCAATATCATGCTTAGGATACTTAAGTGCATTTAAAATCATTGCCGCATGCTCTGCTACTATAGTCGTGTGAATCTGGGAATGATCTGTATATCCCAGCACTCCCAAATTAGCATCTCCTTTGTTAATATATGCCATTATTTCAGGATTTTTTCTTAAATCTTCATATCTCAAATATCCAATCTCCCTTTAAATATAATAATTCTAAAGCCGCTTTACAGCGTCCATGGCGAGAACTGAGCGTTCACACTCATCTGCCGACATCGTAATCTGCCAGCACAATTTTGAACCTTTCATATGCTTTGCTGCATAGCTTAATCCGTTTGTACGCTCATCAATAAATGGCTTATCAATCTGGTTTGGGTCGCCAAGCAAAACAATCTTAGTTCCCTTTCCAGCCCTTGTAATAATTCCTTTAACCTGATTAGGCGTCATATTCTGAGCTTCATCAATAATAAGATAGGTCTTGGCAATTGAACGTCCTCTTATAAAATTAAGGGCTTCTGCCTGAATAATGCCGCGTTCAAAAATTTCAGCAATCTTATCACTAAGCAGCGTTTCATCTTCATATCTGCTCTGTTCATCTGAATCTAAAAGCTGTTCAAGATTATCCACAATAGGCCGCATAAGCGGCGCAATCTTTTCCTGCTCTCCACCCGGCAGAAATCCAATATCATCATCAAACTGGGCATTAGGACGGCATACTATAATCCTTCTATACTCGCTGTTGGGATTGTTAAATACCTTTTCCATTCCAACTGCCAGTGAATAAAATGTCTTTGCGGTCCCTGCCATTCCATTTATAATAACCAGCGGTGCTTCCTCTGCATCTGCCATTAAAGCTTCCTGCATAAAGTATTGTCCAACATTTCTAGGTGAAACCCCATATGGCTTACTCTTTTTATATTCCAATGGAACAGCTTTTTTTCCTGACACTCTTCCAAGCAGTGTTTTTTTTGCAGACTGGTCAGCCTTTAGTAATAAAAATTCATTCTCTACCAATGAAACTGGCATTGGTTCACCATTTTCATCTACCTGATATATATCAGTGACCGAAACGCCTTTTTTCTTAAAATCTTTGACAAGCTCCTCTGGAATGTATGCTTCACATCTTCCAGTGTACCTTGCGTCCCCCTCCGTAATCTGCTCAGTTGTGAAGTCTTCTGCCTTGACACCTATAATCTGAGCCTTTAAGCGCAGCACCAAATCCTTAGTAACTAAAATGACCTGTGTATTTAACTCTTCTGATAATCCTTTACAGACTTTAAGAATTCTGTTATCCGGCTTATTATCCGGCAAATCCTCTGGCAGATTTACATTCACATAATTCTTTTCTATCCTTAATGTTCCGCCCCTATCTAACCTGACACCCTCTAAAAGATTACCCAGAGCACGATAACCCTCCAGGCTTCTAACAGCCGCTCTGGCACTGGCTCCTTTGTCTCCCTCAGATTTTTTAAGTCCGTCCAGCTCCTCAACAACAACTAACGGGATAATCACATCATTATCCTCAAAGCATTCCACAGCATATGGAGCCTGAATAAATACATTAGTGTCAATTACATAGGTTTTTTTCATATTAGCACCTGCCAATCTTATTTATTTGCAAATGTTCACTCCAAAAAAGCAGCAAACACCTGCTTCTACCATAAGATTATATTCCAACAGAAAAATAAACTATCATCATTCTCTGAAATGCATGTAACTTTTGTGTAAAATATCTTTCTATGCTTCAAATGTAACTATAATACGTTCGTCCTTTTCAAAGCTTATTGAATTTCCTTTTTTTACAATTCCCTTAGATGCTTTTAAATCAGCTTCAACTATAGGACAGTGAATTTTAAGCTCCTGCTCCACATAAGAAACAATAACTGCAGTGACAGTACCCGATCTGCCATTGTCAGAAAGCTGCCATTTAAGGCTTTCAACGCAGGCTCTTGACCTCGCCATAAGACCTTTTATTTCACCACATTTCCACGATGGTGCCAGGGCTGGAAGAAGCTCAAGCTCTCCATCATTAGAATATAAAAGCATCTCATTAATAACTCCTACAAGTCCAAGTATCGTGTCTGTGCAGTATACCCCCTTTGCCCTGTCTGTATTATGGTCTGTCATAAATGATTTGAAAAAAATATCACTGCTAAACAAGAGCTTTAAAATATCTTCAACACACTCTCTGTCCTTTAGTCTTGCTGCTACAAGTGCCTTGTGAATCCAGCCATGTGATGCCGTATCATCAATGCCCTTATTTTCACGGTTACGATTTTCAATTGCCTGTTTGCAGGCCTCTCTAAGCTTAATGTTGTTCTGTGCCTCATAAGCTGGCCATGCCAGATACAGGTGACTTATGTGGCGATGCTCGTTATTTTCTTTAAAATATGGGTATGACCATTCCCTCAATGCACCAGTAGAATCAAATTCGTACTCCGGCAGCTGATTTATAAGTCTGTCACAGCTTTCGATTATAGCCTTAGAATCATGTGACGGATTCTTTTCCTCAAGATTCTTTACCATACTTATACAATCTCTTGCAGCAGCTATATCCATTGCTGCATTAGCTGTAACTGTACTGTTATAATCCTTTGGTATATTTTCAGGAGAATAGGCTGGCACAATCATATATTTTTCATTATCCTTAAGACCTGTCTTTCCTTTCTCATAATGAGGCTTGCCATCTGAATCCATATAATACTCTGGCGTACATATCTGTAACCAGAAATTAAGGGTCTTGCGAAGAAGTGGTCTTAAAATGTCCTCCTCTAAATCAAGCATTCCATTATCATACTTTTCCCTAGGATAAAGGTGGCTGATTTTGCTGGTAATCGGAATCTTTCTGTTTCCATAGCACTGCCAGAACTCGTATAACGGAACCATCATCCAGCTTGCGCCCGCATTCCAATACTGGAACAGATAACGCTTGTCATATTCTACCATCATGGCACGGCTTCCATCTGTATTAACTGGTATCTGCAGCGCGTCCTCCATTCCATAAACATCTGATGCATTTTTTATCCAGTCAGGAATCTGCTTAAGAACAAAATAAATGTATCCTACTGCCGAATCGTACACATGTCCCGTGTTCATTCCCGCAACCTGGATATTTACATTGGCATCCATAGTATATGCACCATTCCAGCCAGGATTCCACTCTCCTGTCCACAACCCACACAGTCTTGGTGCAGAATATCCACCACAGGAAATCATAGCTTCACGTCCCTGTGCATAAACTCGCATTACCATCTCATTTATAAGCTCTTTACTTTCTTTCTGCTTTGCTATAAGTTCTTCGTTTGATAACTCCTTCTGGCTGTCATCATCTCCCAGCTGCAGCGAAGCAGCATTAAACAGCTTTTCATGAAGTTCTCTGTGTGGCTTTAAAATTCTGTCATAATCCAGATTTCCCGATTCTTCCTTATAGTTTGCTGCAATTTCATCAAGCTTATCTGAATATTCCTTTACAATTCCAGAATAGTCAAATGTATCAAAAGCTTCTGCCTTTCCTAAGTTAGTAAGACGCTCTGACTTGGTAAGAACAATAATTTCCTCAAAATCATTCTTCACATAAATCCTTGAAATCGTCAGATATCCGCATTCCCTTAGCTCGCTTCCTTCATAGTCCGGGTAATGAGCAATCATTCCTATGCAGCTTCCATTATCTATGGAAAATTTATGGTATTTCATATTACATTCAGGTGTAATTCCACGCTTATTTTTCCCATACTTTGGAATATTTTCAATATCATCAATCTTAAAATCAACACTAAGCTTCATACCTCTTGAAGACTGCTTAAGCTGCATTACTGCCACATCATCTTTTCTTGAAACGAAAAGCTTTCTTGTCCAGCCACCGTTACAGTCTGAAAAGTTAAGTATAACCTCCCCTGTACTGTTATCCTGAATACATCTGTAATCCTCAAGTTCTTCTTCCTTTTGCAATACCAGCATTCTGGCACCCGGGTGATAACAATACATCTCTGTTCTTTGTCTGTCATGCACATTCCAGCTGTCGTCAAGATTAATTACCGCCTGTCTTGCCTCATATAGCTGACCTCCCACTTCTGGTGGTGTAAATCTTGGCTGCTGTCTTGGTATTATAAAATCCATATTTTGAAACACAAGGGACTCATTATATGGCGCGCAGTCGCACACAACCCCAGTCCTGCCATTACCTAACACCATTCCATCCTGCCATTTGCCCAAAGCCTTACCATCTGTCTTTCTAATTGAATATATATTTCTGCTCATTCCCATAACCTTTCATTATTACTGCCTGTAGTAACTTAGGAAATCCCTTATCTTTCCTACTGCATCCTCCAGCACTTCTATTCTTGGAAGGTAAACTACTCTAAAATGGTCTGGCTGGTGCCAGTTAAAACCACCCCCATGAATCATAAGAATCTTTTTATCCTGAAGCAGATCTAATGCGAACTTCTCATCATTTGTGATATTGAACTTTTTTGTATCAATCCTTGGAAACATATAAAATGCTGCCTTTGGCTTAACCGCAGAAATACCCGGTATATCATTCATCGCATTATAAATGTATTCCCTCTGCTCATATATCCTGCCTCCCGGTACAACATAGTCCTTAACGCTCTGATGCCCTCCCAAAGCTGTCTGAATAATTGACTGTCCTGGAACATTTGAACAAAGTCTCATGTTAGAAAGCATGTTTATTCCCTCAATATAATCCTTCGCAATCCTTTTGTTACCGCTAAGAATCATCCAGCCAACACGATAACCTGCAATCATATGTGACTTTGACAAGCCGCTGAAGGTCACACAAAAAAGGTCTGGTGCCAGTGAAGCAATAGAAACATGTTCTGCTCCGTCCATTACAAGTCTGTCATATATCTCATCAGAAAAAATCATAAGCTGGTTCTGTCTGGCAATCTCAACAATTTCCATTAAAACCTCTTTTGGATATAATGCACCTGTAGGATTATTAGGATTAATTATAACTATTGCCTTGGTTCTGTCAGTAATCTTCTTACGAATATCATCAATATCAGGATTCCATTCTGCCTGCTCATCACATATATAATGAACTGGTTTTCCCCCCGCCAGTGAAGCACAAGCTGTCCACAGCGGATAATCAGGTGAAGGTATAAGAATCTCATCTCCATTATCCAGCAGAGCCGACATACTTAAATTAATCAGTTCACTTACTCCATTGCCTGTATATATATCCTCAATAGATACATTCGGTATATGCTTGGTCTGTGCATACTGCATAATAGCCTTACGTGCTGAATAAAGCCCCTTTGACGCCGAATATCCCTCACATTCCGTCAGCTGCCTTGACATATCATAAACCACCTCGTCAGGTGTTCTAAAGCCAAATGGAGCCGGATTTCCAATATTAAGTTTCAAGATATGCATTCCTGCTTCTTCCATTCTATTGGCAGCCTCCACTACCGGCCCTCTTACATCATATAATACATTGTCTAACTTAGATGATTTCTTAAATTCACGCATTGTTTTTCCTCCTGATATACTATCTGCAGCTTCACTTTTATTTTCCATCTGACCTGACGTATTTCCAGCCCTTAACCACTCTGCATCAACATTAAGTGTCTCTGCTAAAAATTTCATTATATCTTCTCTTGGAACCGTTTTCCCGCTGACATACTGGCTCACATGGCTCTTTCCCAGCTTTATTCCTGACTTAGCTGCCGCCATAACCAAATCTACCTGTTTCTTTTTCTCCTTAGACATGGCTCTTTTCAATCTGTCCGCAAATGTTTCTTTCTGCATAAATTACCTCCAGCCGGCTTTTGAAAGTTCAATTTTCCCATAAGTTCAATTTCATCGCAAGTTCAATTTTTTCTAATCATAACACCTCAGAAGAAAAAGTTCAATAAGTATTTTATCATTATCTGCTGCAGATACGCCCGCTTAGACCTGCATATCCTGTATCAGCAGCTCCGCCTTCTCATAATCATTATCTTTAAGCGCAGAAGCTATTTTATTTTCCAATTCTTTCCTTTTCTGCTCTTTTTCCAGATAATCCTTATCAAAATGATTGGCATAAATCATTTTTCTGAATTTTCTTGCACTGACCTTCCGTATTGAATTATCCTCTACAAGCAGCACATAATCCACACAATTTGCTATGGTTATAAAATCATGGGATATCATAAGAACAGCACCATTATATTCCTCAACTGCCTTTTCCATAGCAAGCTGTGCATAGGTATCCAGATGGCTTGTCGGTTCATCAAGCAGCAGAACATTTGCGTTTCCCTTTGCTATAATGGAAAGCTGCAATAAATTTTTTTCACCGCCGGAAAGCTTATCCACTGAGCTTTCCACTATATCCTCATCAAAGCAAAAGCCCGACAGATACTCCTTTATTTCCAGTTTCGTATCAAACCCAAGCTTTAAAAAAATATCTGACACCTTCTCTTTTCCATCAAACATTTCAGTATGTTTCTGGGAAAGATACGCCATACAGACATCTTCCCCGACTTTTATTCTCTTGTGTTCATTTTTAAAAATCTCTCTTAAAAGGGTTGTTTTTCCTGTTCCATTAGGCCCTACTATTGCGGCTTTATCATTATTTCCAATTTCAAATGTAACATGTTCAAGAAGTGTTGTATCATAACCTATATTAACATCTTCCACTTTTATAACAGGCTCAGACAAACCGGAAGTATCTGTATAAAAATGTATTTGTGGCTGCCTGATATCTACGAATGGAGCTTTAATCCTTCTTGCCTCAAGTCTTTCTACTATAGATTTTCTCGCTTTTAAAGAACGTCCCAGAGCCGCATTATTAAAGTCAGCTGCGTCTTTTGTCAATTTCTCAACAAGCTTCTTATTTCTTTCTATTTCCTCTGTATCCTTTGCTGCCAGCTCCTGAAGTTCAATTTTGGTTTTCAAGAGAGTAATATTATATTCAGCGTATGTTCCGTCAAATTCCTGAATTTCCTTATTTTCAAGATGTAAAATTTTATTAAAGCAGCTGTTTAACAAAAAACGGTTATGAGTAATTACAAGCAGTGTTCCCTTGAATGAATTAATAAGATTCTTCAAACCATCTAAATTATCAAAATCCAAAAAAACATCTGGTTCATCCATAATTAAAAGATTAGGCATAACTATCATTTCCTTTAATATCTGCACCAGCTTAAACTCTCCGCCACTTAATCCGTTGAGCTTCAAATTCTCACAATGCTTCAGATTGGCTGTTTTGAGCTGTTTTTTTATCGTAATTTCATAATCACTGCCTCCCATTGAATCAAATTGGTCTAATATATTTTGATATCTTTCAAAAAGAGAAGTAATATCCTGAGATGTTTCCATCTGGCTGCACACGTCATTTAATTCATTCTGAATCCTGACAAAATCCTCACAAAGGTAATCAAACACTGTAGTCTCATTATTTTCATCTGGTTCATAAAACTGACTTACAAAGCCAATTCTTGTGCCTTCGCTTATCTCTATTTTGCCATCATAAAGATATTTTTCTGGATTCATCAAAATATTTACCAGTGTGCTTTTACCTGTTCCGTTACTCCCAATAAAAGCACAGTGTTTATAATCCTCAATTGTAAATGTAACATTTTCATATAAATCCTTATACGGATATGAATATGAAAACTTCTCTGCTAAAATCATCTTAACCTCCATTCCAAAGCACTTTGTGCAGCGATGCAGTAAGGAAGCTGCAAACGCAGTTTCTCATCTGCCATCAAAACTATTTGTAATGCTCCGGCACAAATAGCAGTGCATATTTACAGTAACATAAAATTGAACCCTTAACTATGAATCCCACATATATTAATCAATAATACCCACGCTAAGCCATAATAGGTCACTACTGCAACTAAATCATTTACAGTTGTTATAAGAGGACCTGATGCGACTGCCGGGTCAATTTTTATTTTATGAAAAAACATTGGCGTTAACACTCCTACAAGGCTGGATATAACCATTGCAACAAGCAGCGATATCCCAACACAGCCAGATACCATAAATGCATATGTGACCGCCTTTCCTTTTCCAAGCATAATATATATTCCAATAAATACAAACGCCATAAAACCTAATAATAAACCATTAGTTGCACCAATCTGCAGTTCCTTAAAAATAAAATGCAGCTTTTCTTTCACTGAAACATTCTCGTCTACAAGTACCCGAATAGTTACAGCAAGCGACTGTGTTCCAACATTCCCCGCCATGTCTAAAATAAGAGACTGGAAACATACAACCAGTGCAATCTGTGATACAACATTTTCAAACAGGCCAACTACCGACGACACACCTATACCCAGAAAAAGCAGAAGTATAAGCCATGGCATTCTTTTTTTCATTCCCTGCCCAACAGTTTCCTTAAGGTCAGAGGCTTCTGTCATACCTGCAAGCTTGGCATAGTCGTCCCCCATCTCATCATCTACCATGTCAATAATGTCTGTCGATGTAATAACCCCCACCAGTTCATTTTTATTATTTAAAACTGGTATGGAATCTTCCGCATAATCCCTGATTTCATCTACACATTTCTCTATTTCTTCTGCAGCATACACAAACGGATAGGAGGTTGCAATTATATCCTCGAGATTGTCATACTCCCTTGCTGTAATTAAATCCTGCAAAGCAATGGCGCCCGCAAAATGATTACCGTTATCCACAACATAGATTGTGTTAAGATTATCGTTTTTGCGTGCCTGCTCAATCATGCTTTTTGTAGCCTGCTTTACCGTCAGGCCTTCTCTGATTTTGATAAAATTAGTTGTCATCTGGCTTCCAATAAGCTCATCATCATATGACCTGATAAGCCTGATGTCCTGCCTTGAATCCTGCTGCATGTTTTCTGCAATCTTCTGTCTTGTTTTATCATCAATATTTTCAATAATGTCAACCGCATCATCTGCATCCATAATACTGATAATATGGGAAAACCTTTTTAAACCGATTTCATCAATATACTGCTCTATATCTTTAGCATAAGGCATTATTTCGGATAAATTTTCGTTATCCAGTGCCTCAAATATCTTTTTCCTCTCATCTGTTGTAAGCAATTCAAATGCAGCTGCTATATCCTTTTCATGGAAATCTCCCAATGAGGCCTTCAACTCTTTCAATGAGGCCGCATTTTTAACAAGTGCTTCAATCTGCTGTGCATAATTTGTGTTTATAATTTTCTCATTCATTATTCTGCCCTCGCTTTATTTCCCTCGGCAGCATACCATACATACATGTACATATGACAGCCATGGCGGATTTTTCACTTAATTTCAGGCGAAAAAAATCGCCCTTTTTCAAGAGCGATTAGAAAGAAAAATATTTAATGGCATCAAGACCAGACCAGTTGCAGAACTGCATCGTCCGAAAACTGGCTTGTTAAATATTTCAGTATATTCCAATCACTCCAACTTCGGTACGCATCACTGCTGCTGTCCATGTCTATCACCTCTCATTATTTAATTTCAACTCCGTTACTATACTCTAAAAACAGCATACTTGTCAACTGTAATTAAAAAATCATTCCATCCTTCTGCCATGTCATACCAACCGCCATGTTCACATAAAAGCAGCGGCATTTTAATCTGCCACCGTCCCAAAACTGCCCTTATCCGTTTTGGTTTCTGCAATGCCTGACAATCGAACTGCTAATGTTCGATTGTATATCCCCTACCTCCTTTCTTCCCGTCACGCTGTAAATTTCTGCATAAGAAAAGCACTTAAGTTTACTGCTCCTAAGTGCTTCACAATTCAGCCTCTTGCTGAAAAACCTGTTCCTCTGAATCTTCAAAAGAAAGAATTAAAACCTTCACATACATACCACCTCATTAATTTTATGCTTTTACATCAAAGCCTACTGCTCCCATATTTGTAATAGCAGATAATATCGACTGTGTAACGCTTTTCACACTGTTTCCCGTAGCAGAAATACTTACCTCATTTGCACCAAGTCCCGCAACATACTCCTCTGTCTGTGCTTTTTCTGCACGCTTCTTTGCGGCTTTTTCTTCTGCTGCTTTCTTTTCAGCCCTTCTCTCAGCCGCCTTTTCTTGTGCCGCCTTTTTCTCTTTTACCTTTCTTTCCGCATTTTCTCTTGCTATTTTACCGTCCGGATCATTGGTACATCCACTCATCACCGATATATTTCCATTATCATCAATAATATAGTTTGCATAAGTACATACTGGATTTCCCGGCATCATCCTTGTATACGCATCTAAGGATTTTACACAATCCGGAATAGCCGCTAAATTTTCCTCCAAATATTTTGCTTTTTCCGGGTCTTTCATGCACTTCTGTAAAAATGCACTTGAAACAGATACCGTTGTCGGAACGCCCTGCATGGAGATTGTCCCTGTATTCATATAACTGTATTTGTCCTGCAAATATTTAGAATAATCATTTACGTTACTATAGCCCGTCTTAATCTTCTCGGTTTTTGTCACACCAGCAGTTGATGTTTTTAGTTCAACCGTACTTGTTATCACATTGCTTTCTTTTTTGCTTGTACTATCTTTTTCACAATCTGCTTTTTGGGCAGTTTTCGTGTAACTTGCAGCATAATATGATGTGTAACCGTTGCTATTGATACCTGTAATTGCCATATTCTTACCTCCCATTAAAATAAATTCTATTATATCGAACGGCTTGGATATTTAATTTCCGTTGATGTAAATTCATCTTCTGCCGAAACATTGATGTGTCCACTGCTGTCAATGGCATACTCTTTGCCGTAAACAGAGAAAGTATCCCCTTCTTTATACCCGATTTCTATCCAATTTATATCGTTTAGCTGTTTAATTTTTTTGTCAACATTTGTGAGCTTTCCTGATTCCTGCAATAAATATGTATGTTTTCCTGCTCCCGCATCTATGGAAAAGAAACCTGGTGAAATTCCGACTTTCTCACAGACTGATAGTACCTCCTCATTGCTGTAGAGATAGCCCCATACACTCTTTCCCTGTGCCAGATCTGACAAGATATTACTTGCCTTCCGCATTTCCCACTTATAATTTGTACCTTTTTGATTTGTATTCTCTGCAAGCAGCGATTCCGAAGCTGCCCAGCCTATCTTTCCGTTATTGACAGTCCACGTGTATTTACCACCGCTTGATGATGTCCATAAATAATAGCTTTTATTACTTAGTATCAGAGAATTATTTACAGCACAAATGCCAGACAGAGTGCTTGTATTGATTTTCGGTACTGCATAATTAGGCACTACCTGCCTGCTCCCGTTAAATTCAAAGGAAATAACCCCATACTCCTTAAAATCAGGGTTATATCCGCAGGAAACATTCTCTCCAAAATTGATTGAGTCCAAAATAGCACTTGAATTATTATAGTTTGCAAAATAATAGGCTAATTCACTTGTAGATATGTTTGCACCTTTATCTATCAGTGCAGCTATGGATTCCTTCG
>JAUNPT010000179.1 GCA_030536565.1 Eubacteriales bacterium
TTTTAGAATGATATCATTTTATTCGCTAAAGTCTTGTTTAACGAAGTTATTATTTTAAAGCCGATGGAAAGTGATTTTTCACAAGCCATCGGTTTTAAAAAGAGAATGCCAAGAGAAATTTAAAGAGATTTATTTAGGGCCTTATAGCTTTCTGCAAAGAAATATTCTTGTGAATTTAGAGGTGTCTGGGTTCCTTTTGGAGTACATAATTCATATGTTCCATCTGACTGCAGTTCTCTTGCCTGAACATTATCATGCATCATAATAGAGAACATTTCGCGAACACGTTCTTTGATAGCATGATCATATATAGGAGCTGCAATTTCAACACGTTTTAAAGTATTTCTTGTCATAAAATCAGCTGAGGAAATAAATATTTTCTCACGTTCCTTTAAACCAAATATATAGATTCTTGAATGCTCCAGATATCTGCCAACAATACTTCTAATCTGTATATTTTCTGTCATTCCTTTGATTCCCGGAATAAGACAGCATATACCGCGGATTATAAGCTCAATTTTAACTCCTGCCATAGAGGCTTCAATAAGCTTATCAATAATTTTTTTATCTGTGAGAGAATTAACCTTTACTCCAATATAAGCCTCATTGCCTTCTTTAGCCTGGGTGATTTCTTCATCAATAAAATTCAGGATTTTGCTTTGAAGACATTTTGGTGCAACAAGCAGATGATTGGTTTCATCCATAACCTGTGCCATACACAGTTTTGTAAATGTTTTATTTGCTTCAAGGGCAATGGCTTCACTTGCAGTCATAAGAGAAAGGTCTGTGTAGAGTTTTGCAGTGCTTTCGTTATAGTTTCCGGTACCAATCTGAGTAATCCGTTTTAACTCGTCATTTTTACTCTTGTATGCTATTATACACAGTTTAGAATGAACTTTAATATAGTCAATTCCATATATGATTCTGCATCCGGCATCTTCAAGGCGCCTTGACCATTCAATATTATTTTCTTCATCGAAACGTGCACGGAGTTCAACTAAAACGACGACTTCTTTGCCATTTTGTGCGGCGTTAATAAGACTTTCTACAATACGTGAATTTTTGGCAACGCGGTAAAGCGTCATTTTAATAGATACTACTCTCTCATCATTGCTTGCCTCGTCAAGCAGCTGTAAGAATGGGTTAATACTTTCATATGGATATGAAAATAAAATATCCTGCTTTTCAATCTGGTTAATCATTGGAATACCAGTTTTATAATATCTTGAAATCTGAGGTATCTCCCTGTTATAAAACAAATTCTTATGTTCTCTTAAATCATCACGTATTTTTCCAATAAATTTCAAATCAAGAGGTGTTGCAGAATAGTATGTCTGCTCTTTGTCAAGCTTTAATTCCCTGCAAAGTGATACAATTACCTTTTCATCAATAAGCCTTGAATATTCAAGCTTTACGGGACAGAGCTTACGCCTTTCCTTGATGAGCTTTTCCATGGTGTTTCTATAGTCTAGGTCCTCATCATAAAAGGCTTCGTCAATATCAATGTCAGCATTTCTTATTATACGTATTAAGGACTTGCTTAAAATAGTATATTTTCCAAATATGTATGGCATAAAATGTAAAATCAGTTCTTCCATAAGCATATATTTTTTATTGTCTGAAGGTATGGAAATCATTCTTGGCAGTATTTCGCTGCTGCATGGAACTACTCCAATTTTTTCATTGTTTTTAGAACCAAGTAAGGCAACAGCATATATTTCTTTATTCTTTAAAAATGGAAAAGGCTGTTTTTTACCGATAACCTGAGGTGAAATAACAGGAGCTACTGATTTCTTAAAGTACTTTTCAAGATAAACGGCATCTGAGTAATCTATATTGCTAAAGCTGATTATTTCTACACCGTAATCTTTTAGGCCATTCATAACTTTACTGTAGACTTTGTCTTTCTTATTCTGCAAAACATCGCTTGCAGCAAATATCTTAGTCAACTGTTCCTCAGCTGTCATATTAGTTTTGTTTTCTTTTGTATCCTTTGATAAAATCATCTGGTCATGAAGCGAGCCGACTCTTACCATGAAAAATTCATCTAAATTGCTCATAAAAATATTAACAAATGACAATCTTTCACATAAAGGAACATTTGGATTATTTGCCTCGTCTAGTACTCTTTCATTGAATTTCAGCCATGAAAGTTCTCTGTTTTCAAAGCAGCCGATATGTGACTGCTCAATCTGACAGTTAACCGTTCCGTTAATGGCTTTAATACTGTTCACAATTCTTTTATTCACATGAGCTCTGTTTATTTTGTTATAAGACGATGAAGTCTTTACCTTTGTACCCATTACTACTCCTCCAATTTTTTATTCTTATATACTGTAGCGTATAAGTTTTAAAAATATGTCAAGAGAATGTAAAATCCATCTTAAATATTATCATGGATTGTTAGAACAATAAAAAACAGCAGTCAAAGCACTGCTGTTTTTTGGGGAATTGTATTTAATTATTGACTGTTTTACGTTTAAAACAATCTATAACTTGATTATGTTATTATTATAACATATTTATTTTGGTAGAAAAGTACTATTTTTAATCTGGTACCCCTAATTTATAGGGGGATTAATTGGACGCTTTATAGATGGTTTTATTGATATAATGCTGTAATCTATTGCCTGACTGTTTGTTTCGTTAGTAACAACCCTGCGGTAACGTGTCATCCATTTTGTTGTTATGCCTCCATATTTTGCAACCTCATCTTCGCTTGCACCACCCTTCAGCATATAAACAAAAGCAGCGTGACGCAGCGTCTGCATTGTAAAAGCATTGTTTATCATGTTATTATCCATACCCAGTTGAATATACTTGTTAAATAACCGCTCCGCATCACGTATTTTCATTCTTGTTTTTCTTTTATTTATAAAAACAGGTCCCTCATTTATTTGATTAGAATCAATATATTGATTTATAAGTAATGCAATTTCCGTTGGCAGTTTTATGATTCTTTTCTGTCTTTTCTTTAATGGAAACTGAATACACATATTATTATTATTATCTATTACAATATGTTCAATATTAAGACTGCTTATTTCATTACTGGTTAATCCACATTTTATTATAAGTGAGAATATTAGAAATGCTTTTCTATCATTATTCTCACTTGATAGCTTTAATAATGTGTTAAGTTCATCTTCAGTCGGCAAACTTTCCTGCTTAATAGTTTTATCAATATCAGGTAATGAAATTGACGCAAAATGATTAATATAATAAAGGCCATGATTTTCATGATGATATCTTATAAACTCACATAAGGAGCGCATAACAGATAACCGCATTAATCCGGTCGTATATGACAGACGTCTGTTTGATATCTTTTCCAGAAGAAAATTATAATATCTCATGGCTTCAGCTTCAGTCAATGTAAGGGGGTCATGTCCAATACATTTGTCAAAATTTTTAACAACATTTATATATTCTTTTCTTGTTCTGGGGGTTAAGTTCGCTTCATAAAACACCCAGATTGTATTCATGAATTTATCTGAAATCATATTTAAGCTCCGTATATTTTTACTGATGATATTACTCTTTTATGAATAGCACTATTATAACAGTTATGACTACATATGTCTATATGTAAACCAAAACC
>JAUNPT010000016.1 GCA_030536565.1 Eubacteriales bacterium
ATTTATATTTTCAGAAAACTGTTTATGCTCTAAAGCAAATAAAATCAAACATAAAACATTTATAAGCATAATTAAACACACAATCCCCAATATACCTATCAGTTGACTTTGACCATGTGCTCTTGGTATTTCTATAGCAATACAGCACGTAATAATTGAAAAAACAGGAATCCCTGAAAGAATCGCCATATATTTTAAGTCGCTTTTTGAAACAAATCGCTTTAACTTAATAATAAATAAAAATAGCATTTCTAGCACAAGCATATTCAAAGCAATTGCTACCACTCTGATACTAGGGATTTCCACAACTTCCAGGAAACCTTTTCCTACAACAATCCCAATCATTCCACCTGACAATAGTGAAGAAAATGCAAGAATAAAAATCATTATTATATTCGTTAATACCTTCTCCACTGCGCTTCCCTTCAGCATACAAAAGCTGAAAAACAATGATAATATAAGATATAAAAATATTCCTATGCTCTCAAAAGTTGTTATCTTATTCAATACTTCAAGATAGGCAAACGTTATGAACGCACCTGTACTATACTCTATCCAGGAATCTCTACCATCACTCTTTGTCCCAAGACATTTTATCAGGAAATTAGATACCATACAGCTTTGCAAAACATTTATAACTAATTCATAGACTTCAAGCAATAATCTAATCATAGATTCCCCCAGTTATTATATTCCTAACTAATCCCATGCGTCTGCGGCTCACTTCGTAACATAACTCATTGCCTAAATATACCTTGTTTTTTTCTATTTTAGTTATGTACTTTTTATTAATAAGTATCCCTCTATCTATCTTAACAAATCCAAAGTCTAATAATTTTTTTTCATATGCTGATAATTGTCCTCTAAATCGAAACTCACCATTTTCCAACAAATTCACAACAACTTCATGATTGCGTACCTCTACAGACACAAGCTCCGCAGCTCTCACATGTTTTTCAGTTTTATTTGCATAGAATGTAATTACACACCTCAATTCGTCCAAATATTCCCTTATGTTTTGCATTGGCTGCTCAATGTCACTGTCTATTGACTGTTTACTTATAAATCCCAACGGTCTGCACACAAATGCCTGTGTTATATAATTAGAATAGTTGGTCATATATACAATTCCCGGATTCTTTCTATGCTTTTTTATCTCTTTTGCAATGTCAAATCCAGAATCCTCACCGCATTCAATATCCAGGAAAAATATATCTATATTGTCTTTATCCATATTTTCAACGAGTTTTTGTCCTGTTTCATATGTTATGCATTCACAATCCTCATCAGCCATGCAATACATGCAAAACCCCTCACGCAATTTCTTTACAGCCACTTCCATATATTCTTTATCATCATCGCATATTCCAAACCTTACCATCTCTACTCCGCATAGCTTATATATTGTTTCTTAAGAAATCAAACTGTTTATTTCATATTTCTTCTTATCCTGTCCAGCTCCTCATCAATACTTGTATTATTCATATTTTCATGATTTCTTTTCCCACCAGACTGCTTGTTTTTTCCATTACCAGCAAGCAGGGTCTTAAGAACTAAAGCTCCACCTCCAAATATCAGCACAAGAATAATTATCCAGTCATATAATGACATATACACAAGATGAATATTTGTTGATAAAATAATAGATACAATTATAAGCAATACTGAAAATGCTGTGAACACCTTTGATGGGAAGCTTGCTCCGCTGACAAACATCCATACAATACCTATAATTAATGGGATGATAATCAATCCCGATGTCACTCTCATTCCGCCGAAAGCAAAGTAGCCGAAACCGTAAGATGTCACGATAACCTTCTGTGACAGAATATACAGTCCGACTACCAGCATCACTGCGCCGCCTGCAAATTGTAAAAGTTCATTTTTTTCATTTTTCATTTCATTTACCCCTCATGTGATTATATTTGATATAAAACTCTGCCGCCTGATTATTTTTTACAAAATCTATTGAGAAAATCTCTTGTACTCTCCATATACCACAGCGGCATTAAAGCAGCAATTAAAAACACAACAAAATAAGGAAGAATGTCTATTGGAGTGAATTTATCCACCAAAACAAGCGCAAGCCAAATGCTCCATGTAAATGATGTAATGATATATCCCCAAATTCTAATCTTTTTAAGGTTATATCGACTCTGTTCTTCTCCACTCATCTTCCTATAGGCTCTGTTAAATGGACGTACCTGAATCCATCTTATGCTGATAAACCAGATAAGAATAATTCCGAGCCATCTAAGGTTGTCACGTAACCAATAACTCAACATATAATCACCTCTCTCTTACCTTAACTACATACCCAATTGTTATAATACCACTCAAAGACTAACTAAACTTATACTAATATTATATACTATCTTACTATCGTTTGGCAATATTTATACTTTGTGACTTATAATGCAATAATCTACCAAAAGCAGACCTCGCCCTAACGATTTTCAACCGTTAAGGCGAGGCCTCTTATCATTATAATTATTAGTCTTCTGGTACAAACACACTGTAGATTGTCTTAATTGCATCCTCAAAATATTTATTGCGAACGCCAATGATGATGTTAAGCTCTGATGAACCCTGGTCAATCATCTTTACATTAACCTTTGCCTTTGCAAGGGCAGAGAATATGTTTCCAGCAATACCTGAATTATTTCTCATACCACGTCCAACAACGGCAACTAATGAAAGGTCTGATTCAAGTTCAATTGAGTCTGGATGCACTGCTCTGTGAAGCTCTGCTAATACCTTCTGCTCCTTCTCTACAAATTCGTCCTGATGAACGAATACAGTCATTGTGTCAATGCCTGATGGCATATGCTCAAATGAGATTCCGTTATCTTCAAATACCTGAAGAACCTTACGCCCAAATCCTATTTCTGAATTCATCATATCCTTATCAATACTGATTGAAACAAAGCCCTTCTTTCCCGCAATACCTGTAATAGTATACTCTGGCGTATGACATGTTGTTTCAACAATCATTGTACCCTTATCGTCTGGCGCATTAGTATTACGGATATTAATTGGAATGCCTTCCTTTCTTACTGGGAAGATTGCAGATTCATGAAGAACTGATGCACCCATGTATGAAAGCTCACGAAGTTCCTTGTATGTTATAACTGTAATAGGCTTTGGATTCTTAACGATTCTTGGATCTGCAGCCAAAAAGCCTGATACATCTGTCCAGTTTTCGTATACATTTGCCTTAATAGCTCTGGCAACGATTGAACCTGTAACGTCTGAACCACCCCTTGAAAATGTCTTAACCTTTCCGTTAGGCATAGCACCATAAAAGCCTGGAATAACTGCACTTTCAACCTTAGAAAGCCTCTCTGACATCACTTTATTAGTCTTTTCTGAATCAAACTCTCCATTTGCATCAAAACAGATTACCGTTGCAGCATCAACGAACTCGTAACCAAGATACTCAGCCATAACAATACCATTAAGATACTCACCACGTGAGGCCGCATAATCTTCACCTGCGAGAACTGAAAACTGTTTTTTTATTGTTTCAAACTGCTCATCTAATGAAAGCTTTAAGCCTAAACCCTTAATAATTTCATTGTAACGTTCCTTAATTGCCTTTAATGACTTGTCGAAGTTCTTACCTTCCGATGCCTCCGCATAACATTTGTAAAGCATATCCGTAACCTTAGTATCATCTGAAAATCTCTTTCCCGGTGCCGATGGGACTACAAACTTTCTGCTTTCTTCCGCACGGATAATATTTCCCACCTTCTTAAACTGTTCTGCACTTGCCAGCGAGCTTCCACCAAATTTAACTACCTTTATCATCATTCAATAAACCTTTCTATAATCTATTTAATATACATATATTTTTAATTGCCAAACAAATGATTTATAATTGTATGGCCGCAAGCAATATAAATACCACTCTCTTTAGCTTCCTTCTCATTATAGTTCCATGTTTTATCCAGCTTGTTTGTGCTGTCATAAAGCATATATGGAACCGGGTCTGCCACATGGGTTCGTATTGCAACTGGTGTCGGATGATCTGGTAAAACCAGCATTCTGAAATCTGTACCTGATGCTTCCAGTTTTTCAATAACTCTTTTTATTACTCTTTCATCAAGATATTCAATTGACTGAACCTTTCTTTCAAAGCTGCCCTGATGTCCCATTTCGTCAGGCGCCTCAACATGAATATAAGCGAAATCACAATCTTCATTAAGAAGCGCATTTACGGCAGCATCTGCCTTACCCTCATAATTAGTATGTAATCCACCGTTAGCTCCAGCAACCTCTACAACCTTCATATCTGCTCCAACAGCAATTCCTTTAAGCAAATCTACTGCTGAAATCATTGCCCCTGTATGGCCTGTTTTTTCCTTAAATGGAGAAAGCATTGGTCTTGTACCTGCGCCCCAGAACCAGATTGAGTTTGCTGGGTTAAGACCATTCCTTATTCTCTCAAGATTTAGTGGATGGTTAGCTAATATGTCATAGCTCTTTTTCATCATTTCACGAAGTATTTCGTCCTTAGGAAGATACTGTCCAATTTTTTGTCCTAACACATCATGAGGCGGTGTAAGAAGAACAACACTTCCCTTATCCCAGATTGTCAGATGTCTGTAGCTTGTTCCTACATAGAACTTATAGATATCATTTTCCAGTTCTTTTCTGACTGCATCAAGAAGCACTGCCGCATCTTCTGTTGATATCTCACTTGAGCTATGGTCAATTATTGTCTTTTCCTCATAAGGAAGGTCATCTGTTGACACTGTAACTATATTGCAGCGAAGCGCCACATCTGTTGTCTTCATATCAACGCCTATACTTAAAGCTTCAAGTGGTGAACGTCCTGTATAATATTCCTTAGGGTCATAGCCTAACACTGACAGGTTTGCTGTATCACTGCCCGGTGCCATTCCCTCTGGAATTGTATGTACCATTCCAACCTCTGACATTTTAGAATACTTGTCCATTGTAGGAGTCTTCGCATACTCCAATGGTGTCTTTCCTCCAAGTTCAGGAATATCCTTATCAGCCATTCCATCGCCAAGTACGATTAAATACTTCATTTCATTTTCCTCCAGCTATGTATGTGATTATAATTTTGTGTGGTCAAGACGAATTCTGTTGATTACATTAAGCTCTTTTGCAGCCTCATTAAATGCTTTCTCTGTCATAAAGCCTGTCACAAAGCCAAACTCTCCCTTTATATCAGGAACAGTAATAATTGGCACATTTCCAAATAACTCCTTAACCTTAGATGCGTCATTTCCCTTAACTCTTACAAAGAAATCTCTCTTAACATCATCTGTTGCACCAAGTTCAAGCTTTTCTGAGCTCCAGATTGTCATAACATTCTTACCCTTGTGCTTTACACAGTCAACCACATCAGCCACAACCGCACTTGCTGTAGGAAGCTTGCCTGCGCCTGCGCCAAAGAACATTACATCTCCGATTACATTTCCATTAATATAGATACCATTCAAAACATCATTTACATTATATAATGGGTGTGAAGCATCAATCATAAATGGTGCTGTAATAGCATACACCTTATTATCTATTTTCCTTGATGTGGCAAGAAGCTTTACAACACAGCCCAGCTGCTCTGCATATTTGAAATCCTCTGTAGAAATTTTTGTAATTCCCTCTGTTGTTATCTCCTCAAACTTTACAGTTGAGCCGAAAGCTAACGATGTAAGAATTGCAATCTTTCTGCAGGCATCAAATCCTTCAACGTCTGCCTCAGGATTACGCTCTGCATAACCAAGCTCCTGAGCTTCCTTTAAAACTTCATCATATGAACTGCCCTTTCTGCTCATCTTTGTAAGTATATAGTTAGTTGTTCCGTTAAGGATTCCTGTGATTTGTGTGATTTCATCTGCAGTGAGCGACTGGTTAAGAGGCCTGATAATAGGGATTCCGCCGCCTACAGATGCCTCAAACATAAAATTAAGATTTCTATCCTTTGCCATTGCAAGAAGCTCTGAACCATGAGCTGCAACAAGTGCCTTATTAGAAGTACATACGCTCTTTCCTGCTTCCAACGCCCTTTTTACAAATGTAAATGCAGGCTCAACTCCTCCCATAACCTCAACAACAACATCTATTTCAGGGTCATTTATTATCAAATCAATATCATGTACTATCTTTTCCTGAATCGGATCTCCTGGAAAATCCCTTAAATCTAAAACACTCTTTACCTCAACTACATCTGTGGCTCTCTTTGCAATGGAATCATAATTTGTGTTAATTACCTCCACAACTCCTGAACCTACTGTACCATAACCTAAAACTGCGATTTTTGCCATCTTGTAACCAAACCTTTCGTATAATTTATTCTCTGCTGAGTATTTTTAAATACCGAACACCTTCAAGACGTTCAATTTCCTCAATCATCTTCATAGAATCTCCCGTTGTCGGAAGAATATCGACACTCAAAGTAAGTGATGCCACCCCGTTTACCGGAATTGTCTGGTGAATCGTCAATATGTTGGCCTTAAACTTGGCCACTTTTTTAAGCACCAGCGACAGCAGCCCCGGCTCATCGTCCATTGCCAGCACAAAGGTAATAGTCTTCCCCTTAACATTATCCCTAAATGGAAATATATCGTCCTTGTACTTGTAAAATGAGCTCCGGCTGATTCCCACCGTCTCTGTCGCATCTGCAACAGATATGTTCTTTGTCTCTATCAGTCTGTTGGCCTCTGCCACCTTTAGTAAAACCTCTGGCAAAGCCTTCTGCTTAACAACATAATACTTATTACTGTCTGTCATTATCCTTTACCCTTTTACCCATTTTTTGTCTTTTCTGCGCGCACAGATGTACTTGTGTGTTTTCCCCAGAAAGACATGTGTGCGGCTTAGAGAGAATAGTACCACATATATACATACATTGCAAGTAGAAATAATGAAAAATAGTCCAAAATCTCCATACAGCAAGAGATTTTGGACTATTTCAATATTAACACTTGTTTTTCAACTGATTATCATACTCTACCTTCCGCGTCCAAACACACTGGCAAGATGTCTCATATTACACACATGCTCCTGCGTAAGCTGACCCTTAAGCATTCTCCACTTCCAGTTTATTCCCAGACTTGATGGAAGATTCATTCTTGCACTGTTATCAAGCTTTAGAATATCCTGTACCGCAAATACTGCAAGGTCTGCCACACTGGCATAGGCTGCCCTGAAGGTATTATCTACCATTCTGGCCCTGTCATTAGTATCTAAATAATCAATAGCATAAGCCAGCTCCTCATCTGTTCTGTCTGAATAATATCCCATCAGCGTTTCATTATCATGTGTTCCTCCATATACCACACAGTTCTTTGTGTAACAATGTGGAAGATGAGGGTTATCCCTTTCACCTCCAAAGGCAAATTCAAGGACCTTCATTCCCGGATATCCATTGTTATTAAGGATTTCTTTTACCTCTGGAACTTCAACACCTAAATCCTCGGCAATAAGCTTTTTATCACCTATTGCATCACCTATTACATCAAGCAGCTTCTGACCTGGACCCTTCTGATACTGCCCCTGTCTTGCATCCGGCATATCAGCAGGAATTTCATAGAACTTTACAATCCCTATGAAATGGTCGATTCTGATTACATCATAGAGTTTGGCAGATGCGCTCATTCTGCGTCTCCACCATGTAAACCCATTCTGCTCCATCTTATCCCAGTCATAAAGCGGATTGCCCCACTTCTGTCCAAGCTGCGAGAATGCGTCTGGCGGAACACCCGCCACTTTAACTGGTTTAAGGTCACAGTCAAGCTGAAATTCCTCTGTATTGGCCCATACATCTGAGCTGTCAATTCCCATATAAATAGGAATATCCCCTATAATTTCAACTCCATTTTCATTGGCATATCCCTTCAGCTTATTCCACTGCTTTGTAAATTCAAACTGAACAAACTTCCAGAAACCAATCTCATTCTTCAATATAACAGAATACTGGACAATAGCCTCATGTCTTCTGAACTTAATTGACCTTCCCCATTCCGTCCAGCATTTTCCACCATAATAATCCTTTACAGCCATAAACAGGGCATAGTCTTCCAGCCAATATTTGTTTTCCGTCAAAAATGCTTCATAGGACTGCACCATATCAATGGCATTTTCTTCTGCCCTTGTTCCCTGCTCACACAGCAGCTTAAATCTTTCATAAGCATGGTGCAAAACCTTGAATCTGCTGCTGTACATTTTCTCATAATCCACATTTGAGGCGTCTTCTCCCCAATCATAAGATAACACGTCTTCTCTATCCAGCAGGCCTTCTTCTATAAGAATATCCATGTCTATAAAATACGGATTTCCGGCAAATGCGGAAAATGACTGATATGGACTGTCTCCATACGTAGTTGGCCCCAATGGAAGCACCTGCCAGTACTTATGTCCGCATTCCTTAACAAAATCCACAAATTTATATGCCTCTTTACCAAATGTACCTATTCCGTATGGCGATGGTAAGCTGCTTACTGCCATAAGGATTCCTGCACTTCTGGTAAACTCATTCCTACTCATTTTTCATATCCTCTGCAAACCTTCTAATATCGGCTGCTTCATCTGCAGATACCAGTTTATCAACATCTAAAAGAAGGATTAAACTTCCATTATTGCTTGCAACCTTGTCAAGATACTGCGTAGATTCATTCATGACAATTCCTGGCACGTCAGCGAGCTTATCTGCCCCAAAGTCTGTAATTTCCATAACCTCATCGACCTCCAAAGCAATTGATACGTCCGGAAGTGCGATAATAATTGTGTTTTCACATTCATTTTGTGCATCAAGCATCGAAAACTTCTTCTTCAAGCTAAATACAGGAATAACATCTCCGCGCAAATTAACAATGCCGCTGATAAATGGCATTGAATTGGGAACAGAAACAACATCTATCTGTTTTTCAATTGACTGAACCTTTTCAATATCAACCCCAAACAACTGGTTTTCAACCTTAAATACTACCGCTCTCATAAAATCTGCCATACTCCTCCTATCCAAAAGTACCCTGTACTTTTATGCCTATTCTTCTTTTTTACCTGTACTTATCCATGTAAGATATGCAATTATAAATGGGTCTATATTGCCATCCAACACACTCTGGGCATTACCAATATCTTTATTGGTTCTGTGATCTTTAACCATTGTATATGGCTGAAGAACATAACTGCGAATCTGATTACCAAAATTAATATCTTTTACATCACCCCTTATATCTGACGATTTCTGAGCATTTTCCTCCTGTTTCATAAGATAAAGCTTTGCCTTTAACATCTGCATTGCCTTTTCCTTATTCTGATGCTGTGAACGCTCATTTTGACACTGAACAACAACGCCTGTTGGAATATGGGTTATTCTTATTGCTGATGATGTCTTATTTATATGCTGTCCACCTGCACCGCTTGCACGATAAGTATCTATCCTTAACTCGTCATCATTAATCTCAATATCAATATCTGTCTCAATATCCGGCATTACATCGCAGGACACAAAGGAAGTCTGCCTTTTTCCTGCCGCATTAAATGGAGATATACGCACCAGACGGTGCACACCATGCTCTGATTTAAGGTGCCCATAGGCATTGTCCCCTGATATTTCTATAGTTACAGACTTAACGCCTGCTTCTTCACCCTCCAGATAATCAATAACCTCTGTTGAATAGCCATTAGCAGCTGCCCATCTTGTGTACATTCTCATTAGCATCTGGCACCAGTCACAGCTCTCAGTTCCACCTGCCCCGGCATGCAGCGATAAAATCGCATTATTATTGTCATAAGGTCCTGATAAAAGCGTATTAATTCTAAGACTTTCAAGCTTCTCTTCAAATGAACTAATTTCTGCTTCAACCTCTGGAATCAGCGATGCATCATTTTCTTCATCTGCCATTTCTATTAGAGTTTTGGCGTCCTCCAGTCTTAAAACCAGTTCATCATAGCTCTCAAAAGAATCCTTAAGAGTTTTTAATTCCTTCATGGCAAGCTGTGATTTATCCGGGTTATCCCAGAATCCAGGTGCTTCCATATCCGCTTCAAGTTCTTCTATTCTTTTTTGTTTGTTTTCAAGATCCAAAGACTTCTTAATCTCTGACAATGGCTGTTCATAGCCTGTAATCTTGTATCTGTACTGGTCTAATTCTACCACTTTTACATCCTCTTATATATATAATTTTTTTGTGATTTGTTTCAAATTTACATGTTTTCTACAGTCTGAACCACAAACAGTCTGGCAGACAAAAAATCTGCCAGACTAGATTCAAATTCTTCGCTACGCCTGTCTGCCGCAGCAATTTTTATATTTCTTTCCGCTTCCACAAGGACATGGGTCATTTGGATATACCTTTTTATCAGTTCTCCTTACAGGGCCTTTTACCGATGGACCATCGTCCTTATTTGTTCCTGTAACCTTTGCGACCTGCTCTCTTTCAACCTTCTGCTCAACCTTAATATGCATTAAGAGCCGGACTGTATCCTCAGTGATTCCGCTTGTCATCTCATCAAACATATCATAACCCATCATCTTATACTGAACAACCGGGTCTCTCTGTCCATATGCCTGAAGGCCGATACCCTGCTTTAGCTGGTCCATATCATCAATATGATCCATCCATTTACGGTCAATAACCTTAAGAAGAATTACACGTTCGATTTCTCTCATCTGCTCTGGTTCTGTAAACTGTGCTTCTCTGTCTTCGTAAAGTTTGACAGCCTTCTCCTTTAATATATGCACAAGCTCATTCTTTGTTCTGACAGCCTCATCATATTCAACCTTCTCCACTGGAATAGTCGGCAAAAGAAGCTCATTGATTTCATCATAATTCCATTCCTTTGCGTCCTTGTCCTCACCAACACATCTGTTGACAACACCCTCAACAAAGTCTGTAACCATCTTCATAATAGATGAACGCATGCTTTCACCATCAAGAACTCTCTTACGCTCTGCATACATGATTTCTCTCTGTTCATTCATAACCTGGTCATACTGAAGCAGATGGCTTCTTACACCATAATTGTTAGTCTCTATCTTTTTCTGTGCTGTCTCAATTGCACGGCTCAACGCTTTATGCTCAATCTGTTCATCATCATCAATCTTTAATGCATTAAACAGTGAAATCATTCTCTCCTGTCCGAAAAGTCTCATTAAATCATCTTCAAGAGAAATATAAAATCTTGATTCACCTGGGTCTCCCTGACGTCCAGCTCGTCCACGAAGTTGGTTATCAATACGTCTTGACTCATGACGTTCTGTACCAATAATCTTAAGTCCGCCTGCCGCTCTTGATTCCTCATCAAGCTTAATATCAGTACCACGTCCTGCCATATTAGTTGCAATTGTAACTGCTCCATGCTTACCGGCCTCAGCAACAATTTCAGCCTCCTGTTCATGGAACTTGGCATTAAGTACATTATGCTGAATACCAGCCTTGTTAAGCATATTGCTTAACATCTCCGATGTCTCGATTGTAATTGTACCAACAAGAACTGGTTGTCCTTTCTTGTGGGATTCTACTACTGAATTAACGACAGCTCTAAATTTGGCAGCCTTAGTCTTATATACTGCATCTTCATAGTCAATTCTTGCCACAGGCTTATTTGTAGGTACTTCAACAACGTCCATGTTGTAGATTTCACGAAATTCTTTTTCCTCTGTCAGTGCTGTACCTGTCATACCTGCCTTCTTTTCAAACTTATTAAAGAAATTCTGGAATGTGATAGTTGCAAGAGTCTTGCTCTCCCTCTTAACCTTTACATGCTCCTTAGCTTCAATTGCCTGATGAAGACCATCTGAATAACGTCGTCCCGGCATAATACGTCCTGTAAATTCATCTACAATAAGTACCTCGTCGTCCTTCACCACGTAATCCTTATCCCTGAACATAAGGTTATGTGCACGCAGCGCCAGTGTTACATTGTGCTGGATTTCAAGATTCTCCGGGTCAGCATAATTTTCAATATGGAAGAATTTCTCTACTTTATGAATGCCCTGCTCTGTAAGGTTAACGACCTTGTCTTTTTCATTAACAATGAAATCGCCTTCCTCCTCTACATCTTCCTGCATAATTACCTGCATCTTTGTAAGCTCACCCTTATATTCGCCTCTCTCTAACTGGCGTGCAAGGATATCACATAATTCATACAGCTTTGTAGACTTTCCGCTCTGCCCCGAAATAATAAGTGGTGTTCTCGCTTCATCAATAAGCACTGAATCCACCTCATCAATAATACAATAATTAAGATTCCTAAGTACAAGCTGTTCTTTATAAATTGCCATATTATCACGAAGATAATCAAAGCCCAATTCATTATTAGTTACATAAGTAATATCACATGCATAGGCTGCCCTTCTTTCATCATCCTTTAAATCATGAAGTACAATGCCAACAGTCAAACCTAAAAATTCATGAATCTGTCCCATCCACTCTGCATCTCGCTTGGCCAGATAATCATTGACAGTAACAACTAAAACACCATCTTCAGTCAATGCATTAAGATATGCTGGCAGCGTACATACCAGAGTCTTACCTTCACCTGTACGCATCTCTGCAATACGTCCCTGGTGCAGAATAATACCACCAATAATCTGTACCCTGTAATGCTCCATTCCAAGAACACGCTTGCCGGCTTCTCTTACAACGGCATAAGCTTCCGGCAGAATATCATCTAATGTTTCGCCCTTTGCTAATCTATCCTTAAATTCTTTTGTCTTTCCCTTTAATTCATCATCAGTCAATTTTCCCATTGCACCACGGTAGCTTTCTACCTTATCTGCAATCGGAATAATTCTTTTTAATTCATGCTGGCTGTGTGTACCAAATAACTTCTGAGCTAAACCCATCACTTATCTCCTTAATCACTAAATTATTGTGTAATTGTACCACTATTTATTCATTTAAGCAACTAATTGATTCAGCTAAAAAAGAAACACAGTCATGAAGCACGTACGCTTACTTCATGACTGTGTTTCTTAAAAATATAGGGGATTAGTCTAATTCTGGCTCAATTAAACCATACGTGTTACCTTTTCTTTTATATACTACATTAACCTCACCAGTCTCTGCATTAAAGAATACATAAAAGTTATGACCAAGCAGCTCCATCTGTACACATGCTTCTTCTGGATCCATCGGCTTAATGCCAAATCTCTTGGTTCTTATGATTTTAACCTCATCTTCGTCCTCGTAATCCTTTTCAATAAATTCCTGAGCAAATGCCGCTGCATTCTGCTGCTTGTCCACAATCTTATTCTTATATTTCTTTAACTGGCGTTCAATAATCTCTTCAACAAGATCGATTGATACATACATGTCACTGCTGACCTGTTCACTTCTGATAATGTTTCCTTTAACCGGAATTGTAACCTCGATCTTCTGCCTTTCTTTCTCTACACTAAGTGTTACGTTCACTTCTGTTTCGGGAGCAAAAAATCTATCAAGTTTTCCAAGTTTTTCCTCAACTGCTGCCTTTAATCCTTCTGTCACATCAATATTTCTTCCTGTAATAATAAAACGCATGATGTCCAACTCCTTTATTGTGTATTATCATCGTGGCATTCATATGAAGCCTTCCATAACCAGATAAGAAATAATAATCTGGTTATTATTTAACCTCCTTAAGATTATTTTACATATGTAAGTTACACGATATGCAAACAACTTCTTCCACAAGTCTTCAATAAATGAATTTGTTGTTTACTGATGAATTTATTATACCACAATTGCAATATTTAACAAGATATATTCTCACAATTTATACTTTTTTCACCAATTTAATATGCAACACCAGTAAAACTGGCACTATGTAAGGTGCAACATTTTTGTCAAGTATATTACCCTCATTTTTAATTAAATTTTACAAATTTGGATAAAACGACAAATGTATTTTTTTATTAATTTTAAGTAAATCACGATTAAATCCACACTGGATTTTTTGTGGATAATGTGGATAACTTGGTGTATAAGTCAAAAATGTGATAACTCTGGGTTTTATAAATGTGGATAACTTTCTAATAATTTTGTCAATTTCTGTCAAGTACTTTTTTGTAGTTTTAAGTCGAATTTTGCATTTTAGTCATGATGCACAAGAGCCTGATTGTCAACAATTTTTTTGAGATTTTTTCTATTTATTTCATCACATTTCCAATAGTAAATTTTGTCCACAAGTCGCATAGTTCTTGAGTTTCTCCAAGTTTCGCAGTATGATATATTTTATATATATACATATATAATTACTTTTAGCTTACGTATAATATCAGTAATCGGAGGTTGAATATGAGCAGAACAATTATAATTACCGGAGCCTCAAGGGGTATCGGAAAAGCCATTGCACTTAGACTTGCAAAAAAAGATATCAACATAGTTATCAACTGTGCAAAAAATAAAGAGCAGCTGGAGCTTGTTTACAACGAAATCATTGCCAGAGGTGCTTCCTGTCAGATGTATGTTGGAGATATGGGTATATTTGAAAACGTAAAAGATATGTTTGATATGACACACGACAGCTTTGGGCCTGTTGATACCTTAATTAACAATGCCGGAATTTCCATTGTGGGACTTTTTCAGGATATGAAACCAGAAGAATGGCAGCTGCTGCTCAGAACTAACCTTGATTCTGTATATAACTGCTGCCACTTTGCAGTAAATGATATGCTTCACAGCCACAAAGGACATATTGTCAATATATCTTCTGTTTGGGGAGTGTGCGGAGCAAGCTGTGAAGTTGCATATTCCGCCTCCAAGGGTGCGGTTAACGCCATGACAAGAGCCCTTGCCAAGGAACTGGCACCAAGCGGCATCTCTGTCAATGCCATTGCCTGTGGTGCTATTGAAACCTCTATGAACGCACACCTTTCTTTAGAAGAAACTCAACAATTAATAGAAGAAATTCCGGCTGGCCGTCTTGGCAAACCGGAAGATGCTGCAGAATTAGTATACTCCATAATTAATGGCAGCTCTTATTTAACCGGACAGGTAATCCGGCTTGACGGCGGCTGGATATAATCAGCTGTCTGCCCCAATATAATCTTTATCCACGCTGATTACTGCCCTGCATTTTTTGTTCCGGGCAGTAATTTCATTCTTAATTTTCGTTATCAGCTCCTCATCTGTCATTCTAAAACCAAATGGCACCACTACATCAAAAATTAAATTTGTAATAATAGGGCCCTGTGTTGTTCTAAAATCATGCATCTTTATAGAAGAATCTATTTCTTTTATAATATCCTGCGTCATTTTCTTTAATGCCGCAACATTTTCATCATCATTGACTATTGGATCCATATGTATAGAAATACCACAGCCCAATTCCTTCATCACACGCTGTTCTGCCAAATCAACGCAATCATGTGCTTCCATAAAATCCATTGTATGTGGAACCTCAGCATGCAGGGTTGCAAACACTCTGCCCGGGCCATAATCATGAACTATCATATCATGAATACCAATAATATGTTCATCTTCCATAACCAGTCTTTCGATTTCATCGACAAACTCCTTTTTAGGCGGCTGTCCAAGCAATGGCTGAAGAACGTCCCTGCCTGCCCCTACACCTGCAATAAGCACAAAAACAGCCACAACAGCACCTGCATAACCATCTATATTAACCCCCGCAGCCATACTGATAACCAATGAAATTAATACTACAGATGTAGATATACAGTCAGAAAGGCTGTCTGTAGCGGTTGCTTCCATCGCTGAAGATGAAATCCTTTTACCCAGCTTTCTGTAAAAATATGCCATCCACATTTTTACTACAATAGAGGCAAAAAGTATTGCCACTGATAATATACTAAATTCCATATGCTCCGGATTAAGTATCTTTTCAAATGATGACTTTAGCAGTTCAAATCCCATAACTACAATTGCTGCAGCCACAACCAGTCCTGCAATATATTCGACTCTTCCATGCCCATAAGGATGCTCCGGATCCGCCGGCTTTCCTGCAATCTTAAATCCTAACATTGTGACAATAGATGAACCGGCATCTGACAGATTGTTAAACGCATCAGCAGCTATGGACACTGAACCTGTTATCGTCCCCGCCACAAACTTGGCAGCAAATAACAATACATTACAAAATATTCCAACCGCTCCTGAAAACATTCCATATCTTTGACGTACTTCAGGGTCTTTCACATTTTCATAATCTTTTACAAATGCGCGAACTAATAAACAAATCACTTTTATCTCCACCTTTTTATTAATATAGAATTTATAATACTACATTTTACCAAAAAATCACAGAAAATCTCTGTATTTATTACTATTATTTTTATCAGTTACAATTGTTCTAATGTTTATATAGTAGTATAATTGTACCATATTATTGCAAAACAAGGAGGATTGTATGAATAATTTATTTGAAACAGCAAGTCCGGAAGCTTTAGGCATTCCAGCCTTGTCTGTTAAGAATTTTCTTTCCAGACTGGAAAAGCAGGAATTACCTATACACAGTGCAATTATTATGCGCCATGACAAAATATGTGCAGAAACCTATTATGCGCCCTATGACAGAAGCACTCTCCATAGAATGTTTTCTATTACCAAAAGCTTTGTCTCTCTTGCTATCGGCTTTCTAGCAGAAGAAAAAAAAATTTCCTTAGATGACCATATTGTCGATTATTTCCCTGAAAAGCTGCCCAAGGAAGGCCCTCATCCTTATCTTAAGATGCTTACTATCCGCCAGATGCTTACTATGAGAACATGTCATAATATGACGACCTATAAGGTTACTAAAATGGACGACTGGACAGCTACATTTTTTATAACTCCTCCATCACATGTACCTGGCACTAATTTTTCCTATGACACTTCATCTACTCATACTCTTGGTGCCCTGGTTGAAAAGCTTACCGGCATGGAGCTGCTGGACTATCTAAGAATAAAGTTCCTTGACGAAATCGGTTTTTCAAAAAATGCATATATTCTAAAGGATCCTGTAGGTGTAAGCATGGGCGGCTCAGGTCTTTTATGTACTCCTTATGATATTTTGAAGGTTATATACTGTATAGCAAAAGGCGGAGTATATAATGGAAAACAGCTTTTGCCTAAAGACTATCTTGAACTTGCTGTTAAAAAGCAAAGCGACCCTCATGGAAAACAGGGTTCCCTTGAAGAATTGCAGGGCTATGGCTATCAGATCTGGCAGACAACCCATAACGGATATGTTCTTTTCGGAATGGGTGGTCAGCTTGCAATGTATGTTCCTGACAAAGATATCTTCATGATTACTACAGCAGATGCTATTGGACGTCAGGGCGGCGTACAGCTTATCTATGACGCATTTTGGGACGAGATTTATCCTTATTTATCAGATTTTCCTCTGCCAGCTGACTGTGCTGCCGACACACAGCTTTCCGATTTTACAGCCACACGTAAGCTCTATGTCCTTCCTGGCAATGAAACCTCTCCTTACCTTTCAGCTGTAAACAATATAACTTACATATGCGACAATAACAGCTGCGGAGTATCTGACATACGTATTGAAATTAACGAAGCCGCTAAGGAAGGTACTGTATACTATACTAATAAGACAGGCTCCCACCAGATTACTTTTGGTATAGGGCACAACTGCTTCCAGCAGTTCCCTGATTATGATTTCTACTGCGCCGCTTCTGCCGCATGGAGAGTTGACAATAATCTGCTTATTAAAATACAGATTATTGATTCTGCGATTGGTAATTTGTACATTTCCCTTAACTTTTTAGATGATTACATCACTGTTATGTTTAGAAAGCTTGAGGAAAGCTTCTTTAACGAGTACGACGGCGTATTCAGCGGAAAGGCACGATAAATAAAAGCAGGGTGCCATAATATGATAAATAATCCTATGGCACCCCCAGCTTTAATTAAAGCCACAATTTCTCAGCATCTGCTCTATTCTATTAATATACGAATGGCGTTCTTTTACTTTTTTAAGCCCATTGGCAGCAATTTCAATTCTCTCAGCTTCATGTTCGAGGTAATATTCTGCTTTTCTTAGACAGTCCTCTATTCCATCAAAATAAACTATATCCCTGCCATTCTTAAAATATGAGTCTAACTCCACCTGATAATTAGTTAGTGCAAAACCGCCTGCTCCAAGTATATCCCACACTCTTAACGGAATCCCGGTACGAATATTCCTTATTGTCAGGTTAAGATTGATTTTTGACTGGTTAAAGACCGCAGGCATGTCATGCAGATAATTTACAGTCCCCCTGTATTCAACATTTTTTAACTGTTCATCAGGTTCATCTGTATATACACCCACCCGATATTTCATTCCCAGTCTGGTAAGATACTTTATTCTTTCTTTGTGTGCCAGCTTGTAGCCCAGATATGTAGATGTAAACACAAGTTTTATATCTGAAAACGACCGTTCTTCCTTCTTAAAATCAATGAGCTCTGAAAGCCTTGACAGAATATCCACGTTTAACAGGTCATCAAAAATATTATCACCATATATGTCCATCTGTGCTTCCATAGCCGCATCAAAATAGCCTCGCAGATAATCTGTAAGAGCCGGCTTAATCGCATCATAAGAATTTTTGTGATACAGGCCGCCAACAAATGCAATTTCATTTAAAAAACTCTCTGTTCCAGCAGAACCTGATACTGTCTTAAGCTGATGCTGTACACGTTCGGCATTTACCGCCAGCGGAAGGTAAAATACATGGGCAACGCCCATATTTTTAAACTGTATATACTGAAACCGGTCAAATAAAAATATATAGTTACAGCTGTTGTACACTGACTGATGATACATCGTAAGCATTGGGCTGTCCACTGTCCACGAAAGGTATGGCTTTCCAATATCCTGACACAGGTCTGACACCTGAGAGAAGTAATTTACAGAAAATATTATGTCATATTCCGAAAATGCTTCTCTCATTGCATGCATATCCTGTCTCAATTTTTCCTCAGACACCTCTCCCTTAAAAGATGGTGCCTGAAAAAATTTCACACTATGTCCAAAATACTCAAATGCTTCTTTTATATCTTCCTGGTTAAATACATTCCACCTGTATATTAGTATATTCATAAAATCATTTCTCTTTCATGGATTTTACCGCTTTACAGAGCTTACAGCAGTCTTTTATACAGACAATTATACCTAAATCTACATGTGGTTGTAAATGCCCGGCCTTATTTATTCTTCTGCGTTATCATCTTCCTCGTCTTCATCTGAAATGGCTGAGCCTGATGTTACTGAGAATATGGTTGATTCGCCCGATGTTGTCACTGTTATATTTTTGTCTTTGTATATGTCAAGGTCTGATACCTTCATTGTCCTTATGTCTGGAATCTTTTCAAAATCAATTACAATGCTGTCTATCAGATGTTCAGCCTCTGCCCTGTAATGTACCTCTGAAAGCTCCTGATTTACACTTCCCTTTGCAAACTGTTCATTTTTTAAAATAATCTCTGCTGAAGTTGAAATCTTCTCTCCCTTTGCCAAAGCCTGAAAGTCCAGATTTTCAACCTGCTTCTTTAAAGCATTATAGCTGTACTCCTTAACAATTGCCTTCATTTTTTCACCAGCAACGTCCAAAGTTACCTGCATACCCTTTTTGTTGTCACGAATAAACTGTGCAGCATCTTTTTCAGGAATCTTTATTAAAACTGTTTCCTTCAAATCCCTGCCACATACAACACCAGGAATAAATCCTTCTCTTCTTAATCTCTTAGGTTTTTCGCCTGTTTCTCTTTTTTCTGCTGATAATGTAGTCATAATCCTATGACCTCCTTTATTATATTAGTGCATTCTCTCCACCACTGGTACTGCAATTTTTTATATAGGTTAATGTATCAAAAGGACATTCCTTGTGCAATATGCTAATTCATTATCAAAATATGACCTCTTGATACCTTAACCTATAAAAAAACTCCACCTACACCTTTTACAGTGTAGATGGAGTTCTGCTTTATTACCGTGGTTTGCTTCTTTGCACTTGCCCACATTATAGTCTTCTGATATGCAAATGTAAAGCACTAATTTACATTATTATATCTTCTCCTACAGCTCAAATACCTGCTTGATACTGTCATAGTGAAGGAATACGCCCTGGTCTGCAAATGCTTTTATTTCCTTAGGTGTTGCAAGCATATATCCTGCTGTTTCTTCTGCCTGAAGTGCTAGATCATCTTCATCAAAATCCTTAATAAATCTGTAAACATCTACAAAATAGTTATCCCCTTTACCCGGATTTTCTCTGTGGTATGTAAACATATATCCACCATCTGCGCTGCTGCAGTCAAGGCCTGTTTCTTCCTTTACTTCACGAAGGACAGCCTCATAGGACTCCTCTCCTGCCTGCGCCGCACCTCCTGACACTTCCCACCAGCCCGGCGCCCATGCCTTAGTCATTACTCTCTTTGTAATCAAGAATCTGCCATCTGGTCTTGCCACAACGCCAAGCACTGTCAAATGATATTCATCATCTTTTAAGCACCAGTCATTGCGTTTCATTGTCCTTCCTGTTTTTTTCTTATCTTTATCATAAATATCCCATAATTCCATAATCAGGTACTCCTTTGTTATTTAAGCAAAAATATTTTGTTAAGTATATCATTATTTGTGCTCTATAACAATAGCATTGTGCTTTCTATATCTATTTATGCGGAGACTGCTATATACAGTCACATAAATCATATCTGGTTCTGTGATAGTACCTCATGAAGGGCTTTCGCAGATTCCTGAAGCTTTTTCACTTCATTATAATTCAAATCAATCGGAACCTTTGTCTCCATACCATTCTTTCCAACGACTGCCGGCATGCTTAATGCAACATTTTCGATACCATACTCGCCATGCATCATGCTGGAAATTGGAAGAATGGATTTTTCGTCACGTACAATCGCCTCACAGATTCTTCTGACGGCCATTGCTATTCCATAATAAGTTGCATGCTTCTTTGAAATAATCTCATAAGCGCTGTTTTTTACATCATTGGCAATTGTTTCCATAGAAATTCTGTGGTCGTAATGTCCTCTCATTTCCCTAAAATCATCAATTGCGATACCCGATACATTCGCACTGCTCCATGCCGCAATTTCACTGTCCCCATGCTCCCCGATTATAAATGCATGAACACTCCGGCTGTCTACACTTAAATGTGAACCCAGCATTTCCTTCAGTCTTGCAGTATCCAGCACCGTACCTGAACCGATGACCCTGTTTTCAGGAAAACCTGAAATTTTTACAGCTGTATAAGTAAGGATATCTACAGGATTTGCGACTACAAGAATAATGCCCTGACAATCCCTCTTAGAAATCTCTGGAATAACAGACTTAAATATGCCAATGTTTTTCTTTACTAAATCAAGCCTTGTCTCACCGGGCTTCTGATTAGCACCTGCTGTAATAATTATAACTGCTGCATCTATGATATCATCATAGGTACCTGCATATATTTTCATTGGTCTTGCAAATGGCACACCATGGCTGATATCAAGTGCCTCGCCCTCTGCCTTGTCTGTATCAGCATCAATCATTACCATCTCGGAGAACAGCCCGCTCTGCATCAGCGCAAATGCCGAAGCAGAACCTACAAAGCCGCAGCCTATCATTGCAGCCTTACGCAGATTCACATGCGGCATAGATTTTTTCTCATTTACAGCTGCCTTTACTTTTTCTTTCATTGTATTATTAGTTACATTTTCCTGATTCCCCATTATAAGCCTCCATTATCAATCAATAATCTGATAATAGTTTGAACCAAAAATGCAAAAAATAATCATAAACAGACTTCTATACAGGGGGCAGCTCCTCAAAATACATATTTTCTTCCAGTGCCGCCCGGCTATCCATGTTATATGAAATCATCAGCTTCATATAGGCCGCCTCGGTGGAAATATTACACATAGGTACAATTCCTGCCTCAAGAAATGTGTTAATTGATGCATAGAATTTCATATCTTCACTTTTAAACGAAGACGCATATATATCTATCCCTTCTTTTCTGCATCTTCTGGCAAATTCAACAAGCGAATATTCTCCTTTTCCATCATCACTTACACAAGCTGTAGCCGAATGATAAAGTGCAACAAGCACTGCTTTAGGTTTATGGCTGCATGTATTCCAATTATAGAAGCTGTAATTAAGCCCCGGATATGAGCGGATCAATAAAATATTTTCTGTAAACCTTACCTTCCTTAAGCTGGCCTGTCCAGCCCATGCTTCACTAATCTGTTCTGCAAATTTCTTAAGCTGGCCGCTCTTAGGATTGTATGCTTCCTCATTTCTTATAAAACGACCCTCCTTCATATATCCAAGGGCTTTTCCGCCAAATGCCTGAAACTGATCTGCATAACAGTCTGCCTCAACAATTCTTGTAGAAAGATACACCTGCATAACACCGTCGTTGTCTTCATAAAATACATATACTCCCGGAAGTCCCTCATTTTTTATAAAGCTTATAGCTGCGTGGAAATTATTAATACCATTACTTTTCGGATTCTCCAGCGGATAATTTGCAGCAATCAATGGAATTGGCACTCCTGCTTTTCCATAAAGCATTCCTATTAAAGCTGATGTATATGCCAGAGTATCAGAACCATGAGTTATTACCACACCAGCATAGCTTTCAAAATCTATTTTCCCCAATGTCTCAAGAAGTATATTCCACTGCTTTGGCGTCATATTTTCACTTAAGACATTTAAGGGCTGAATCACTTCAAAATCTGTATCCCCTCCATAA
>JAUNPT010000017.1 GCA_030536565.1 Eubacteriales bacterium
TAGGAACAACAATTACAGTAAAGAGCGGGGGAACTACTCTTAGTGATGCAGTGAAGAAAGCAGCGAAGGGGACAACGATTGTAATTGATGGAACTGTTAAGTCAGGTGCAGTTTCAGTTCCTGCCGGTGTTAATATTTCTGGAAAGAACAATGCAACAGTTGATTTTTCACAGACATCAGGAAGTACAGGGAGAGGCTTTACATTTGCAGGAAGTGGAAGTACAGTCTCTAATATCACAGTTAAAAATGCTTCTGATAACGGAATATTTATCTCAGGCTCTAATAATACATTTAAGTATGTGACCTGCTGCTATAATGAAGATGCAGGATTTCAGGTAAGTAATGGTGGAGCCTACAACAAGTTTTATAATTGTACTTCTCACCATAATGCAGATGCAAAGGGAGAGAATGCAGATGGCTTTGCAGTAAAGCTCCATTCAGGCGAAGGAAATTATTTCGAAAATTGTACTGCAGAATATAACAGCGATGATGGCTGGGATTTATATGCAGCGCATGGAGCTGTTACATGTGTGAATTGCAAGGCAAACTACAATGGATATTGTAATGGGATTTATGGAGATGGAAACGGATTTAAAATGGGAGGCGTTGATAACAAGACAGAAGGTGTTGCAGCACATCTGGACCCATTGAACCATCAGCTTATTGGCTGTTCTGCAGTTGGTAATTATGCATCCGGATTTGACAGAAATAATCAGAGCGGTGTTGTTACTATGAAGAACTGCTTTGCGGATTCTAATAAGAAAAAGAATTACAATTGGCCAGCATCAGGAACACCATCAGCTCTTGGATATAAGGTTACATTTGGTAAAGCAGTCATTCAGGACTGTACATCAAAGAATGGCAGTAATAATATTACAGGCGCAACATTAGTGGGGACTTGTATAGGATTCTAAATAGTATAGGGTAAACTGTTAAATGCAGCATTCAGTGAGGGTTCTGAATGCTGCATTTTTGAGTGTCATATATTTTTACAGAATTGCTGTAATTTCAAGTCCGGGCTCTTTTGATAAGTCAATAAATTTGTCCCTGCTGCATTGGATTATTGGGCGGCTTGGGGCATTATCGTTGATAAGGACCACTTTGCCGATTTCTCCATTTGAAAGTTTTACATCATTGTGGATATAAGATGAAACAACATTTTTTAAAAATGGAAGCAGATATGCCGGGTCAAATTTGCTATAGGCATCTTTAGCCATTATGTCAATTACATGAAATGGACATATAGAACTGCGGTAAACACGTGCTGCGGTCATGGCATCATATACATCAGCAATGCTGATGATTTTGGCAACAGGAGGGATACGGCTGCTGGTTAAATGGAAAGGATATCCGGAGCCATCACAATTTTCATGATGGAGCAGGCAGGCCTCTTTAATTCGTATGTCTATATCCTGATCTTTTAGCTGTTCGTATCCTAAATTAACGTGGTTTTTGATAATCTCATATTCATTGCTTGTAAGCTTGCCAGGTTTAGTAAGAATTTCCTGCGGTGTGAGCAGCTTGCCAATGTCATGTAATAGTCCAGCAATTGTAAGAACATCTATATCTTCCTTGGAGTAATTAAGCCATTTTCCTATAATTGACGCAATAAGTGAAACATTTAAGCAGTGAATGTATGTAAGGTCATCAAACTGACGCATACAGTGAAGCATATCGAACAGCTGCAGTGAATTATTATATTCATGAAGCATGTTTGAGGTTTTGCGTAAAAGCTCTGTAACATTAATAGGTGTGTTTGATGTTATGATATCATTGAGATTATTCTTAATGGTATTGACGTTATCCATATATACGTCATTAAAATGCTTGTATTCATCGCTGTTCTTGATTTTTTCAAAATATGTCTGTGTGTCTTCGGATTCAATGACGGAAACTTCCCGAGCTGCTTCAGTATCACTGGCCAAAGCTTTTTTTGGCTGTACATAAACCGAGATTTCTAAAACATGGCCGCTGGAGATTTTAGAAATAATATCCATATCAAGTATTGTTCCCTTAGGGACTATGATGTGCCCGTCTTCCTGAATGACATCTTTTGAAAGCTTCATGCCTTCATCTGCGTCAAAAATAAAAATGGTTTTTTCTTCCATGGTCTGTACTCCTGTTTTATTAAAATGTTCGTAACATAAAATTAATTTAATTATAAATAAAATCGAAAAAAATTGCAAACGATAAAAAATCATAAATAACTAAAACATACTTGACGAAGAAGAAAATCTTGTGTAATATCTATATGAAATGAAACATTTTAAATAACTAATTGAATATTTTGATTATGTCCCTTATTTAGAGTGGCGGAGATACATAGGATCGATGAAGCCCGGCAACCCCTCGTATTTGAAACGAGGAAGGTGCCAACCTGAGCGAGAGAACATTGCAGATATCAGTCTGCTTTATGGTGGTGTACATTTACCATGAGCTGAGTGATACATGCATTTCGAACAATAAGAGGATTTGGAATCTATATAAGATTGCGGGTCCCTTCGTGGGGCCCGTTTTATATGTATATTATGCATATGACATAATGCGGGTGGTGTCAGGCACCACAAACAGAAGAATATTCAAAGCCGGCTATGATAACCGGGGAAAGGGAAAATACTATGGAAAAAAGATTATTTACATCAGAGTCAGTAACGGAAGGACATCCTGATAAAATCTGTGATCAGATTTCAGATGCGGTTTTAGATGCGTTATACGCTCAGGATCCATATTCAAGAGTGGCATGTGAGACATTGACAAACACAGGCTTTGTTATGGTTATGGGAGAGATTACAACTAAGGCAAATGTTGATATTCCTCAGATTGTCCGTGATACAGTTGTTGAAATTGGATATGACAGTTCAGACAAGGGGTTCGATGGTAATACCTGTGCTGTAATGGTTGCACTTGACAAGCAGTCAACTGATATTGCGATGGGTGTTGATAAGGCACTTGAGGCTAAGACAGGAGAAGATGATGATGCTGCAATAGAGGCAATTGGTGCTGGTGACCAGGGAATGATGTTTGGATACGCCACAAACGAGACAGAGGAGTTTATGCCATATTCAGCTGCGTTGGCACAGAAGCTTTCAAGACAGCTTACAAAGGTACGTAAGGACGGAACACTTTCATATTTAAGACCAGATGGAAAAACTCAGGTTACAGTAGAGTATGATGAGAACAATAAGCCAATTAAGCTTGATGCGGTTGTAGTATCTTCACAGCATGCACCGGAGGTTACACAGGAGCAGATTCATGAGGATATTAAGAAGTATGTAATTGATGCGGTTGTAGACCCTGCAATGGTAGATGACCAGACAAAAATATTTATTAATCCAACAGGACGATTTGTAATCGGTGGACCTAATGGAGATTCAGGCCTTACAGGACGTAAGATTATTGTTGATACTTATGGCGGTGTTGCAAGACATGGCGGTGGAGCCTTCTCAGGAAAAGACTGTACGAAGGTTGACCGTTCAGCTGCATATGCAGCACGTTATGTTGCAAAGAACATAGTTGCAGCTGGAATAGCTGACAGATGTGAGATTCAGCTTTCATATGCAATTGGTGTTGCACATCCTACATCAATTATGGTTGAAACATTCGGTACAGGAAAGTTAAGCAATGAAAAAATAGTTGAAATAGTAAGAGAGAATTTTGATTTAAGGCCGGCTGGAATTATTAAGATGCTTGACCTTAGAAGACCAATTTACAAGCAGACAGCTGCTTATGGACATTTTGGACGTACAGATTTGAATCTGCCTTGGGAACAGCTTGATAAGGCTGATGATTTAAAAAAATATCTGTAGTTGAATGGATTGGATTTGAATGGGCGTCGCAGGTGCGGCGCCCATTTGCTGCGCTTAGCCAGGCAGAGGTGTAATCTAACTGCTGTAAGTATGCAGAGTAACCTGATAGTGGGAAATTCACAAAAGTATGAATTTTTTAAAAAAATTGCAAAATAGTCTTTTAAAATGATTTAATCTTGTTTATAATGGTAACTAACCATATAATCCCATAGTGGGTTTGTGTGCTGTCTGATTTTAAGTTAACAACGCAGAGACTGCAAAATGCAGAGACTGCGCTTTGAATTGAAAGGGGAACATTATGTTATCAACTGACATAGGTATAGATTTAGGTACAGCCAGTATTCTTGTATATATAAAGGGAAAGGGTGTTGTATTAAAGGAACCATCTGTTGTCGCATTTGACAGAGATACTAATAAAATAAAAGCAATTGGCGAGGAAGCAAGACTCATGCTTGGCAGAACTCCTGGTAATATTGTGGCGGTAAGACCATTAAGACAAGGGGTTATTTCAGATTATACAGTAACTGAAAAGATGTTAAAGTACTTTATTCAAAAAGCTGTTGGCAAGAGAATATTAAAGAAGCCAAGAATAAGTGTATGTGTACCTTCGAGTGTAACAGAGGTTGAGAAGAAGGCGGTTGAAGATGCTACACTTCAGGCAGGTGCAAGAGAGGTAGCAATCATTGAAGAACCAATTGCGGCTGCGATTGGCGCAGGCATTGATATCTCAAGACCATGTGGCAACATGATTGTGGATATCGGCGGCGGTACAACTGATATTGCTGTTATTTCATTAGGCGGAACGGTTGTAAGTACATCAATTAAAATTGCGGGTGATGACTTCGATGAAGCAATTGTAAGATATATGAGAAAGAAGCACAACCTTCTTATCGGTGAAAGAACTGCAGAAGATATTAAGATTAAGGTTGGCTCGGCATATCCAAGAGCTGAAGTTGTCACGATGAATGTAAGGGGACGTAACTTAGTTACAGGTCTTCCTAAAACGGTGGAGGTTACATCTGAGGAGACAGAGGAAGCTTTAAGAGAGGCTACATCTCAGATTGTCGAGGCAGTTCATTCGGTGCTTGAAAAAACTCCGCCAGAGCTCGCTTCTGATATTGCAGACAGAGGTATCGTTCTTACAGGCGGTGGAAGTCTTCTTTCAGGCCTGGAAGATTTAATCGAGGCTAAAACAGGAATTAATACAATGACTGCAGAGGATCCAATGACAGCGGTTGCTATTGGTACTGGTAAGTTTATTGAGTTCTTAGCTGGGTACAGAGAAGATTAGAATTTTGGTAAGTGTGTGTGAACACATCACAGATGGAGGTTGGCAATGGTAAAAGGTCTTTACACAAGTTATACAGGCATGGTTAATCAACAGTACAGGCTGGATGTTGTTTCCAATAACCTTGCAAACGCAACAACTACAGGTTTTAAAAAAGAGGGCTGTACCACACAGGCATTTGATTCTGTATATGGAATTAAGATAAAGGATGCTACGGTGGGACGTCTGAACCAGAACATTGGCAGACTAAGCCTGGGTGCTAAGATTGGTGAAACCTATAGGAGCTGGAATCAGGGTTCATTGATTTCAACAGGAAGTAAGTATGATTTTGCCCTTTCAGGTAATGGTTTTTTTAATATTTCATTTACTAACAAGGCTGGCGAAACAACTACCATGTATACCAGGGATGGATCTTTCCAGATGAATGCAGAAGGTTATCTGGTGACCAAGGATGGCGATTATGTATTAGGCGAAAGCGGGCCAATACAGTTACCTGCTAATATCAGCGAGCTGGGCGTGGAGCCTTCTGGCGAGATATATGCTGACGGACAGTACATAGACACATTTGAACTGACAGATTTTGAGGATTATGATTATCTTGAGATGTACGGAGAGAATCTTTTTACGACAGTTGAGGGAGCTACAGAAAAAGAGCCTTCTATAGCAGTGACGCAGGGATATCTGGAAGCATCTAATATTAATGTGGTATCTGAGATGGTCGATATGATAACGATAGCCAGAGAGTATGAGAGCGGTCAGAAGGTCATGAATGCCATAGATGAAATGTTGGGCAGAATGGTTAATATTTCAGAGCTATAAGCCGATAGATAAATTATACTATGGAACGGAGAGTGACCTAAGATGATGAGATCATTATATACAGCGGCATCAGGAATGATGGCGCAGCAGGCTGGCGTAGATACAATCGCCAACAATCTTGCCAATGTTAATACAGTTGGCTATAAAAGCGAATCAACAGAATTTAAATCACTGCTTTATCAGGATTTACAGGCAAAAACTACATCGGCAAATGGAGAGAATAAGCCGGTAAGCGCTCAGGTTGGACTTGGCTCAAGAGTGTCATCTGTGACTTCACACTATACGCAGGGCCCTATTAATCCAACAGACAGCAATACTGATTTTGCGATAAGTGGAAAAGGTTTTTTTGCAATAATGGATACGAATACAGGGGATACATTATATACCCGTAACGGTAATTTTGGATTTTCAACAGCAACAGAAGGACATATGCTCTGCACTCCTGATGGATTCCCTGTGCTCGATACAGATGGTAATCCGATAGTTCTTACAAATGACTATAATATAAGCAAGGTTACAGTAGATACAGACGGAAATCTATTGTATCCTGATGAAGAAAATAATCCTGCAAAGATGGGAATGAAGATAGGCTTGTTTCAGTTTGCTAATCCATCTGGTCTTGAGAAAATGGGAAGTAATCTCTTAAAGGAGACTGATGCATCTGGATTTCCTCTTAATGAGTATTATGATGATATTGGAAAGAAAAGTACATTAAGGCAGGGATATCTGGAAGCATCTAATGTACAGGTTGCTACAGAGATGGTAAATCTTATAACTGCCCAGAGAGCATATGAGCTGTGTTCCAAGGCAATTACAACTTCAGATACAATGATGGAGCAGGCAAATAATCTTAAGAGATAGTAAGTAGAAATGGAGGCTGCCATGAACGATTTTGGTTTAGTACAGGGATTAAATTCGGCATATAATAATAATTATGTCAGCCAGACAGGTAATAACCTGGAAAATTCATTGAATAATTCGGACTTGTCAACAGCAACAGACGATGAATTGATGGAGGTCTGTAAGGATTTCGAGAAATATTTTGTTGAACAGGTTATGAAATCAATGCAGAAGATGGCTGATGTTGATGGGGACGGACAAGGGTCTTCATCATTATTTTCCACAATGGCAGGAATATCTTCCTCAGATGCTGGAATGAGTACACTGAGCAGTTATTTTGGTGACCAGTATATAAGCAGTCTTTCTGAGACATTGTGTGAATCACAAGATGGACAGGGACTTGGTATAGCCCAGATGCTGTACCAGCAGATGAAACGTAATTACAGTATAGATGAAGCGTTATAGGATTTGGCAGATTGAAAAGAAAATAGCGTTATAGACGAGAAGGAGAATTTGCGTTGGATTACGAATCTGTTAAACAGGTCGAAGGCTTTGTGGAAAATATTATCTATCGTAATGAGGATAATGGATACACAGTATTTAATATAATATATAAAGGTGAAGAGGTAACCTGCGTTGGTGTGTTAAGCTACATTAACGCAGGTGAATTTATAGCTGCAGAAGGTGAGTTTGTAAAACACACTGTTTATTATATGCAGTTTTCTATTAAATCTTATGAATTCAGGGTACCTTCTGATGCAAAGTCAGTACGACGTTATCTGGGCTCTGGCGCAGTCAAAGGTATTGGCGAAAAGATGGCAGAGCGTATTGTTGCTGCATTTGGTGATGATACGTTTAGGATAATGGAAGAAGAACCGGAGCGGCTGGCAGAAATAAAAGGAATCAGTATGACTAAGGCAATGGACATTGCTACACAGCTGACTGACCAGTCTGATATGCGAAAGGCCATGATGTTTCTGCAGAATTATGGGATATCAATGAGCCTGTCTAATAAAATCTATGCCCAGTATGGGCCATCCATATATACAATAATCAGACAGAATCCATATAAACTTGCAGATGACATTGAGGGAATAGGCTTTAAAATTGCTGATGATATAGCTGCGAAAGTGGGAATTAAGGTGGATTCTGACTTTAGAATCAGAAGCGGTATATTTTATGTGCTGACGCAGGCAGCGGCGAATGGACACGTTTACCTTCCGCAGGAGGAGCTTACGGAAAGCGTTAAGGCATTGCTTTTGATTGATATAAATGATATAGAAAAATTCATTACGGATTTGGCAATTGAAAACAAGGTGGTTGTGAAAAAAGATGCCAGTGGCAGGAACTGTGTATATGCTGCAATATATTATTATATGGAGCTTAATATTGCAGGTATGCTTAAAAGCTTAGATGTCAAGTACGATACAGAAGATGCACAGATAGATGAACGTATTAGAAAAATCGAACATAATACAGAGATTCTGCTGGACGATATTCAAAAGGAAGCGGTAAAGAAAGCAGTGCTTAATGGCCTTGTGGTTATTACGGGCGGGCCGGGTACTGGAAAAACGACGACCATCAATACAATTATTAAATATTTTGAGCTTAGCGGGCTTGATATACGTCTTGCCGCACCTACGGGAAGGGCGGCCAAGAGAATGACTGAAGCATGCGGCTTTGAGGCTCAGACTATCCACAGGCTTCTTGAAATCAGCGGCGCACCAATTGAGGAGAGCGGTAAAAGAGGAACGTCAGCTTCTGGCATGCATTTTGAAAGAAATGATGAGAATCCATTGGATACAGATGTAATCATCGTTGATGAAATGTCTATGGTTGACGTGAATATTATGAGTGCACTCCTTAAAGCAGTGGCAGTTGGAACCAGACTGATTCTGGTGGGTGATATTGACCAGCTGCCGAGTGTGGGGCCTGGAAATGTCTTAAAGGATATAATAGCTTCTGACTGTTTCCCAGTAGTTAAGCTGGAAAAAATATTCCGTCAGGCGGCAGAGAGCGAGATAGTTACAAATGCTCATAAGATTAATCGTGGAGAAACTGTGGTTTTGAATAAATACAGTAAGGATTTTCTGTTTGTCAGGCGTGCGGGGGCAGAAGCAATAATCGCCGCAATGAAAACACTGGTAAGAGATAAGCTTCCTGATTATGTTAAGGCAGATATAAGCGAGCTTCAGATTCTTACACCATCGAGAAAATCGGCAGTCGGAGTGGAACGTCTCAACAATGTAATGCAGGATTTCCTTAATCCTGTGTCGCCAAAGAAAATGGAAAAAAGGCATGGTGATACGATATTCCGTGAGGGCGATAAGGTAATGCAGATAAAAAATGATTACCAGCTTGAGTGGGAAAAGCGTGGAGGATATGGCATTGCATATGAACAGGGCAGCGGGGTATTTAATGGAGATACAGGTGTTGTAGATTCTATAAGTACATTTGATGAAGCGCTGGTAGTGAAGTTTGAAGATGAAAGATATGTTAAGTATGATTTTAAACAGCTTGATGAGCTGGAGCTTGCTTATGCGATTACAGTGCATAAATCACAGGGCAGCGAGTATCCTGCGGTGATAATACCTATGTTTCAGGGTCCGAAAATGCTTATGAACAGAAATATCTTATATACGGCTGTGACGAGAGCTAAAAAATGTGTATGCATGGTTGGAGATGAGGAGATTTTTCATTATATGGCTGGAAATGAGGCGGAGCAGAGACGGTATTCATCATTAAAGCAGAGGATACAGGAGGTCTGCGGGAGAGAATTAGATGAATGAAAAGAAATGTAAATTGACAGACAGACTATATGGTTATATGAAAAAAGCGGTACAAATTGCAAAGGACGCATTCTTTCCGCCAGCCTGTCCGGTGTGTGGACAGGCACTGCCTTATATTCAGGGCGTCCGCTGTCAGGTCTGCGAACAGTGTAAAAGCACACTTTCGTATATAAAAGACCCCAGATGCTTAAAATGTGGTAAAGAGATTTCAAAAGCGGATATAGAATACTGTTATGACTGCAGTAAAAGAAAACATTTATATAAACAGGGAACGGCGGTATATTCATATACAGACGCACTGCAGAAATCAATTTACCGGTTCAAATACCAGAATAAACGTGAATATGCAGCATTTTATGCAAAAGAGATAGAAAAAAACTGCGGAGCGCTGATTCGCAGATGGAATGTGGATGCAATAATTCCAGTGCCCCTTCATAGTTCAAAATACAGGAGACGGGGATATAACCAGTCGGCTCTTATTGCAAAGGAGCTGGGAGCCCTTCTTAATCTTAAAGCAGACGAAAAACTTCTTGTCAGATCTAAAAAAACAATTCCAATGAAAGAGCTTAATAACCGGCAGCGTATAAAAAATCTTGAAAATGCTTTTATTTGTACCTGCGATAGTGTAAAATATAAAAAAGTGATAATTGTGGATGATATATATACTACGGGAGCGACAATTGATGCCTGCACCGACGTGCTTTTGAAGGCAGGCGTGTGTGAGGTATTTTATGTCTGTCTGTGTATCGGAAAAGGTTTTTAAAATAGTGAAGCCGGGAAATATCATAATTTATATTGGGAGGAAAGATAATGGATGTTAAAAATTGTAGACAGTGTGGAAGATTGTATAATTATATAGGTGGTTCGTACCGTAATCTCTGCCCGGATTGCATTTCTAAGCTGGAGGATAAGTTCCAGGAGGTAAAGGATTATATAGAGGCGCATACAGGAGCTTCTATTCATGAGATTTCTACAGACTGCGAGGTTAGTTCAAAACAGATTGAACAGTGGATTCGTGAGGATAGGCTTACATTTGCAGATGATTCACCTATCGGGATTCCATGTGAGGCGTGTGGAGTTACGATTAAGTCGGGAAGGTTTTGTGAAAACTGCAAGTCAACGATGACCCAGAAGTTAAACAGTATGTATCAGTCACCATCCAGTGATACGACGGTAAAGACTGACAGAAGTAATCCAAGAATGCGTTTCCTTGATAAATAATAGCATGGATAAAATAAAGACTGCCGGATATGGTCTGAATATCAATCAATGATATCAGACTGTCTGGCAGTCTTTATTAGTTTACAGGAAAATACAAAAAAGGTATAAAGTATTGGGCTGAAGTATCCGATATTTAAGTCATGAAACCGGAATAGTGTTTCGTAAATGGCTACTTAAACAGAAAGAGAGGCGATATATATGCGTATTGATGCGTACAATGCAGTTAATCAGATATATCAGACAAATGCGGCAGCTAAAGCTTATGGTGCAGCAAAGAAACAGTCGGTAAGTGATAAGTTTGAGATTTCATCTGAAGCTAAGACATATCAGACAGCTAAGGCGGCAGTAAGCCAGGCTGATGACATAAGGGCTGATAAGGTTGCCCGGATTAAGGCACAGATGGAAGCTGGGACATATAATATCAGTGCAGCAGCAGTTGCGGATAAGATGATGAATCAGGTAACGACATTAACATTTTAGTGAGGTTTATTAGATGGCGAGCTTAATAGAGACATTAACAGATGTAATGAACAGGGAAAATGCAGAGTATTCCAAGCTCCTTGAACTGGCTAAGAATAAGACAGAGGCTATTGTAAAGGGTGATGTGGAAAACCTGCAGGAAATCCTTGGCAGGGAGCAGAAGCTGATTGATTCTATAGGCAGGCTTGATGAAGAACGTGAGAGTAATGTCAAGGATATCTGTAATGTCCTTAATCTGCCATATGGACAGATTAAGGTAAATCAGATTGTGCAGATGTTAGAGGGAAAACCGAAGGAGCATGATGCACTTTTAGAAGCTCATTTAGGGCTGAAGAGAACATTGGAGCTAATGATGAAGGTCAATGAAAATAATAAACTGCTTCTTAAAGAATCAATGGATATGATTGAATTTGAATTGAATCTTGCAAGGAGTGCAGTGATGGCACCACAGACAGCAACATATGGCAGGGGTGCATATGAACAGACAGATACTGCAGCGGCAGGAAGCTTTGATGCAAAGCAGTAGGAGAGGAGAACAGCTATGGCAAATGGTATGGCGGGCCTGTATATTGGCGTTACGGGCATAAGGTCAGCACAGTCGGCACTTAACGCAACAGCACATAATCTGGCTAACGTAAATACAACAGGATACACCAGACAGCAGGTATCATTAACAGATACGCAGTACATGGCTGTTGGAACGAAGGATGCAACATGCACACCCAATTATGGTCTTGGCGTGGCGGTATCCGAAATCAGACGAATAAGAGATCAGTTTATTGATAGTGCGTACAGGGCAGAAAATGGAAGACTGGGCTTTTATTCAAGCCAGTATAAGGCAGTAGAAGAAGTAGAAGATTTATATGGAGAGATGCAGGGAGTTACCTATCAGACCAATCTGACAAATCTGTATAATTCAATTAATGAATTAACGAAGAATCCAACAAGTACAGTGGCAAGGTCATCTCTTATCCAGAATGCCACTGCATTTTTAGACAGGTCACAGGCAGTATATAAGGGGCTGAAGGAATATCAGACAACACTTAATACAGAAGTGAACAATATGGTTAATAAGATTAACAGCCTCGGTAATAAGATTTATACTCTCAATAAGCAGATTGCAAAGGTTGAAGCAGCAGGAGTGGAACAGGCAAACGATTTAAGAGATCAGAGAGATAATGCGCTTGATGAGATAAGTGAGTATATTGATATAGCTTATTATGAAGATAAAAATGGAGAGGTAATTATTACAGCCGAATCTGCACCATTTGTAACAATAGGTGGTGTGATGGAGATGGGAACAAGACTTGTTAAAGATACAAATCTTATTATCCCTACATGGCCGGCTTTTGAAAGAGATGTGTATTCTGAAGGGATAACAGCCTCCAACACAGCGGATACGGATAAGGGAGAGTTAAAGGGGCTGCTGCTTTCAAGAGGTTCCGTTAATGTGGATTACACAGATGTACCAGTTATGCCTGACAGCTCAGACTATGATATGTCAACGCCACAGGGGAAGGCACAGTATGAAGCTGATTATGCACAATACAGGGAAAAACAGGAATATTACAATAAATATATAGAGCCATCAGTGATTTTAAGCGCAATTGCAGGAATAGACAAGCTTGTTAATACAATGACAGAGTCTATCAATAATGTGCTATGTCCTGAAAAACAGGTTGTAAGGACTGGAACAGAAGGGCCATTCATTGATGCCGCAGGTAATGAGATTCAGGCAGATGTCTATAAATATGATGCATCTTCTCATGAAACACTTTATGACAGATATGGCAATGAGGTGAAGGGCACAGATAATAAAGATGGTACATACAGCTACACTTCGCAGGAAAAGCTCTATATTGGTAAAGATGTAACTAATCCTGAAAATGTTACATCATATACATATTCTGTTTTAGATATGGATAAAACAGATTATGGCATGGATGAGGATAAAACAGTGGGGCAGGAGCTTTTCTCCCGTACTAACACTGAGAGATATAAAACTATCACAGATGCACAGGGCAATACAATATACATAAGAAACAACTTAAATGAGACAGAGCATGAATCGCTATATGCTTTAGGCAACCTTGAGATAAATTCAGTGGTTGCACAAAATGTTGCAAAGATTCCGCTTTCTACATATAAAGGCGGAGAGGATATTGCCAGAGCAAATGAGCTGCTTGATTTATTTAGTGCAAAGCTGATTTCATTAAATCCTGAGCATTATGCAAAATCTGACTTTAACACATTTTATAATAATTATGTCGGCGAGTTTGCAACAGTAGGTAAAGTCCTTAACAATTATGTGGGCAATCAGCAGACTATGGTGACAGGCTATGATAACCAGAGAAAGCAGACGGAGGGTGTATCCTCTGATGAAGAATTGGAGAAGATGATTAAGTATCAGCAGTCGTATAATGCAGCATCAAGATATGTCAATGTTGTAAGCCAGATGCTTGAGCATCTTGTAACATCACTTGGCAACGCATAGGTAAAAAGGAGAGATTATGGCATCTACATTTTTTGGATTAACAATTGCATATTCGGGATTACAGGCATCACAGGCATCTATTAATGTTACCGCCCATAACATTTCTAATATTAATACTGCAGGGTATACAAGGGAGCAGGCTTTGACACAGGCCTCAGATGCATTAAGAACGTATTCGACCTATGGAACGATTGGCTCGGGTGTTTTAATAACGGGTATCAATCAGCTCAGGGACAGCTATTATGATGTGAAATACCGCAATAATATGGCTAATTACGGCGAGTATGAGGCGAAAAATAATTACATGACCCAGATTGAGGACTATCTTAATGAATTTGTTCTCAAAGGGTATACAACGGAATATAACAATTTCTTTTCAGCAGTAAATCAGCTGACTAAGACGCCTGCTGATGAATCGGCTAAAAACCAGCTTATTAATAATGCATTCAGCATGACGGATTATTTTAATACTCTTTCTACTAATATGAGGAATGTCCAGGCAGATGCCAACAATGAAATTAAGGACGCTGTAATGCAGATTAATTCACTTTCACAGAATATTGCAGCTCTTAATAAACAAATCAATCAGCTGGAAGCAAACTATGGAAATGCTAATGATTTGAGAGACCAGAGGAATGCATTGTTAGATGACCTTTCAAAGATTGTTAACATAACAGTTGATGAGCAGAAGGTTGGAGAAAATCAAAGCAATCTTACTGTAACGATTAATGGACAGAATCTTATAGACGGATATAATTATAATAAGCTTGAGGTAGCTGCCAGAGAAGAAAAAAGAAATGCTTCTGATGCAGAGGGACTGTATGATATTAAGTGGGAGAAGACTGGCTCAGAGTTTAATATTTACAGTACTTCACTTGGAGGACAGCTAAAGGGGCTTATTGATATAAGAGATGGCTGTAATGGTGAAATTGAAAAGCTTGCAGTTAACGAAGACGGTACGTCCGTTACTGATGGGGAGGGGAACCTTCTTTACAGCACAGAGAGCTTTGCCGGTTTAAATACAAGCTTTAAGGGAGTGCCTTATTATCAGGCACAGCTGAATCAGTTTATTTCAACATTTGCTGATGCAGTAAATGAAATACTAAAATCCGGCTTCTCATCAGATGGAAGCAGTGTAGGAGTTCCTTTGTTTGTGACAAAGCAGGGAACTACAGTTATGAATGCAATGAATGCAACAGTTAATTCACAGCTGCTGGACGATCCAAATCTGCTGGCAACTAAATCAGCTGTTGAAACTGGCGAAGCTAATGCAGACATAATGGATAAATTAAACAGCCTTATGAGTTCTAAAATATATGATGGCGGTACAGGTTCATATTTCCTTGAGAGTATTATAAGTGATATGTCTATAGATGCCAATAAAGCGGATTCATTTTCAGCTAATTACAAGAATCTTCAGACCAGTATACAGAATCAAAGGCTGTCGGTTATGGGTGTTGATTCAGATGAAGAAGCAATGGATTTAATAAAGTTTCAGCAGGCATATAATCTTAGTTCAAAGATGATGTCAGTAATGAATGAGATTTACGATAAGCTTATAAATCAGACGGGTATATAATTTATGAGTGCCGTATATCGGAGCACTCATAAATAGAACGGAGGATATAAATATGAGAATTACCAATCAGATGATGGTTAACAGTTCACTGGCTAATATTCAGGTTAATAAAGGACAGATGAGTACACTTGATACACAGCTGTCCACGCAGAAGAAGATTAATAAGCCTTCAGAGGATCCAATAATTGCAATCAGGGCACTGAGACTGCGCTCAAGTCTTGATCAGGTGACACAGTATCTGGGAAAGAATATTCCAGACGCTTCTTCATGGATGAGTGTTACTCATGATGCGTTAGATGAGTCTTATGATATTGTCAGTGACCTGTATAAATACTGCGTTCAGGGGTCTACGGACTCATACTCGGCAGCAGAGAGAAATACTATTGGCGAAAGTCTTAAGAAATTAGTTAATGCTTACTATTCACAGGGCGATGTAGATTATGCGGGAAGACATGTGTTTACAGGCTTTAATACAGATAAGACTCTCACATACCAGTCTGACGAGGCTGCTGCAGATGTCGACTACACTATTACACAGTCATTTACAAGGGACGATCTTTCAACAAAAAAGGTATACACAAATGCATATTCAAATAAAGATATCATCAATCTTGATGTTAAAAAGGACGCTAATGGCGAAATAATCACCCCTAATGTTGCCGATGTACACAGGCTGCAGCTGGCATATAAGGACGTTAACGCTGAAAGCTTCAATATCAATGGAACAGATATTACACTGGCTGACGATGCAGCGACAGCGTCAGTTGATGTCAATGGTGTGACCGCAGCTGTATCTAAAACTACAGATGCCAATGCAATACCAGGAGACAATGATATTATTATTAACAGTACTACTGGTGAGGTTTTACTTGGAAAAAATGTTTACCAGAAAATTTATACAGATAACGAATTTACATTTACATATAATAAAGATAATTTTATAAAGGGAGATATTGACCCGGCTATGTATTATAACTGTGTTGATAATAATACAGGTATTGTATATAATAAAGAAAAGGAAGATATAGAATATAATGTTAATTTCTCACAGAAGCTTAAGGTGAATACTGAGGCAGAGGAAGCATTTAATATGTATCTGGGACGAAATGTAGATGATTTGGTTACGGCAGTCCAGAACAGGATTGACGTAGAAAACCAGATTACTCAGGTTGAAGGCATGATGAAGGAAGAAGCATACAGCGATGGCGCATCACAAAAGAAGCTGTCTTCAATTCTTGAAGGCTTAAATAAACAAAATGACCTTGCAAAAAAACAGATGACAGTGGCTTTTGAAAAGGGAATTACCCAGATGAAGGGGTACCAGCAGCAGATTTCAAATGCCAAGGCAGATGTTGGTAACAGACAGACAAGGCTTGAGCTTACTAAGTCAAGGCTTACAGAGCAGAAAACAAACTTTACGTCCTTAAAGTCAGAGAATGAAGATATCGACTTAGAGGAAGTAGTGATTAATTATTCATCTGCAGAGCTTGTATATAATGCGTCGCTTACGGCTGCAAGTAAAGTGGTCAGACAGTCATTACTGGATTTTTTATAAGTTAAAATACATGAATGGATAGGAAAGGGCGGGTGTCGCAATGAAGGTAGAAACAAAATGGTTTGGAACGGTTGATATTGAAGATGGTAAGATACTTACATTTGAAAAGGGGATTATCGGTTTTGATGATTTTAAAGAGTATACTATTATCTATGATTCAGAAAAAGAGGAGGATACTGCTATTATGTGGCTTCAGTCATTAGATGAGCCATCTTTGGCACTTCCTGTTATGAAGCCTGAGATTGTATGGCCGGATTATGACCCTGTTGTTGAAGATGAAATTATCAATTCGCTTGGCGGTGATATTAAGAATGCAAATCTTTTAGTGCTGTGTACACTTACAGTTCCATCAGATTTAACCAAAATGACATGCAATTTAAAGGCTCCTATTATTATTAATGCTGACACATTAAAAGCTGTTCAGCTCATTGCAGATAATGATGATTATATGGTGAGATATCCAATATATGATATCCTCAATGATAAGAAGGAGGGAAAATAGTATGTTGGCATTATCAAGAAAAAAAGATGAAGCAATTATAATTAATGAAGATATTGAAATTACTGTAATTGAAATAAAAGGAGACCAGGTAAAACTTGGTATTTCGGCACCTAAGTCTGTACCTATTTACAGAAAAGAGGTTTATGTACAGATTCAAAACTCTAATAAAGAATCTGCAGCATCTGTAGATGCAGAGGCACTTAATAAATTGTTTAAGAGATGATAAATCGGGACTAAACTTTTTTGAGATTTTTCCGATATAAGATATAGTTACAAGGAAAATGTGTGAACTGCGTCCTGTTTGCAGGACACAATGTACATGGAGGTGAAATCATGGGGATTGAATCAGTTAGTGGCGTTTCTAGTTTTCAGGCAGCAGGAGCTGTTAATGCAGCAAGAGCAGTAAAACCAGTGGAGTCAGCCAATACAGCAGGCACTGCGGCTGATGTGTCTGTGAGCCAGCCGGTAAGTCAGGCTGCAGCGCCGGCTCAGATTAGCAGTCAGAATAAGGAAGAACAGGAAAACAGGCAGAATGGTGGTAAGGAAAAGGAACCTACCATGAAGGACGTTAAGGATATTAATAAGATTATCAATAATAACACGATTGCTGAATTTGGTTATAATGAGCCTACTAAGAGAATTACCATTAAGATTAAAGATAAAGAGACTGATGAGGTAATCAAGGAGATTCCTTCAGAAAAAGCACTGGAAATGCTTGCAAAGGCATGGGAGCTTGCAGGGATTCTGGTGGACGAAAAAAGATAATAATATATGTTTCAAATGGCGGGAACAGGGAAGTTCCCTGTGTTTAGCACAAAGGATTGTGCAGATAGGAGTTTACTATGGCGATAAGATTGTCTGGATTGTCATCAGGAATGGATACAGAAGCACTTGTAGAAGCACTGGTGTCATCTTATAGTTTAAAAAAGGATAACCTTGTAAAGGCGCAGACTAAGCTTTCATGGAAGCAGGATAAATGGAAGACTATGAATACAAGCATATACAGCTTCTATAGTGGAAAGCTTTCTGCAGCACGTTTAAGTAAGGCGTATAATTTGAAAGCTGCAACAGTGTCCAATTCAGCATATGCAAAGGTAACAGCATCAGCGGCAGCAGTTAATGGTACTCAGTCACTTAAGATTACAGGACTTGCGGCTACAGGTTATCTTACTGGTGGTGAGATTACAGGAACAGATGCAGATGGTAAGAAAACAGAATTGACAGGAAGCAGTAAACTCAGCGAAGTTACAGGACTTGATGGAATGGGTTCAGGTTCTATAAGTGTTTCTGTAGATGGAAAAGAAAAGAGTATAGATATTACTCCTGATATGACATTAGATCAGTTTACAGCTAAGTTAAAGGAAGCTGGATTAAATGCATCATTTGATGCAGCAAACCAGAGATTTTTTGTAAGTTCTAAAACATCAGGTGCAAGTCATGATTTCAGGCTGACAGCTGATAACGCAGCAGGGCTTAGCGCATTGCAGAGTCTTGGACTTTATACAGCAAATGATGCGGATAAGGCAGAATATGAGAAGTGGGCCAAGTTAAATTCTGACAGTGCAGCCATGGCAGAAGCCGTAGAGTCAGCATATGAGAATGCTAAGCTTAATTACAGTGACAGAGCTAAGATGTATGCAGATAACTATAATGCTGCAAAGAAATCTATGGATGAAATGCTCAAAGAGAGTACATTTAAAAACAGATATGATATAGAAGCAAATATAAAATCAAGGCAGGAAATGCTTGATAAGATGACATTTGCTGACAGCACAGCCAGGACAACAGACGAAAAGGGCAATGTTAAGTATGATACTTCAAAGATGACTGAAGATGAATTAAAGACCTATAATTCATTTACAAGCCAGATTAAATCGTCAGAGAATATGCTTGCAGATTACGATAAATATGCTAAGGCAATGGCTGATAGTGCAGCTTATGTTAATATAGACAGTACTACAGGTGCAGCAACAGCAGCCACAGATGCAGATGCAGACAAGACAGCTTACAATGCATTGACTGCCAGGGTTGATGCAGATAATGCAGATATTAAGAGTAAAATCGAGACACAGTATGCTAATAAGGCAGCTTATTCAGAACAAATGTTAGCTGATATCAATTCTGGTAAGCTTGCTGATTCAGCCGGAGCAGTTCGTATTAAGGGAGAGGATTCCAGAATCGAGTTAAATGGAGCTGTATTTACTAATAATACCAATAACTTCTCTATTAATGGGCTTACAATTCAGGCAACAGCATTGACAGGAACAGAGGCAGTATCTATTACAACATCAACAGATACAGATGCAATATATAACTCAATTAAGGATTTCCTAAAGGAATACAATACATTGATTAAATCAATGGATGAGGCTTATAATGCATCAAGCTCTAAGGGCTATGAGCCTCTTACAAGCAAAGAAAAAGAAGCCATGACTGATGATGAGGTAGAACAGTGGGAGAAAAAGATTAAGGATTCGCTTCTGCGTAAGGATTCAACCCTTGGGAATACAGCTACGGCTCTTAAGAATGATATGCAGAAGATATTTACTATTGATGGTAAGGATTATTCTTTATCAAGCTTTGGAATATCAACGCTTGGCTACTTTACATCAGGTGATAATGAAAAAGGTGTACTGCATATTGATGGAGATAAAGATGATGCCAGCACATCAGGCAATACTGATAAGCTGCGTGCAATGATTGCCAGCGACCCGGAAACTGTTGTATCCTTCTTTTCACAGCTTGCATCTAATATGTATAATGATTTAGGAAACCGTATGGCATCCTCATCAGTCAGCAGTGCATATACAATATATAATGATAAAGAAATGGCTACAGAATATTCAGAATACACGACTAAGATTTCTGACCAGGAGGATAAGGTTACAACTTGGGAGGATTATTACTATAAGAAGTTTTCAGCAATGGAGACTGCGCTATCAAAACTTAATTCACAGACATCTTCTCTTTCAAATCTTTTTGGATAGAATTATATATAATTAAAATACGGAGGCATTATGGCACTTAATCAGGGATATGCAGAATACAATCGAAATAAGATATTGACAGCTTCGCCTGCAGAGCTTACATTATTACTATATGAAGGAGCCATTAAGTTCTGCAATATTGCATTGATTGGATTAGAGCAGAACGATATGGAGAAGGTTCATGCTAATATTAAGAAGACTGAAGATATCATCGTAGAATTTCAGTCTACACTTAATCATAAGTATGCAGTTGCCGAGGATTTTGACAAAATATACAAGTATATTTACCAGCTTTTGGTTGATGCAAACATACATAAGGATAAAGAAACTCTCGAAAAGGCGCTTGAGGAAATACGAGGCATGAGAGATACATGGAAAGAGGTTATGAACAAAACCAAGACAGCTCCGGCAGGGGCAACGATTAATTATGGCGGTTGAAAATCAGGGTAAAATATAATGCGAAAGAGGCAGGATATGGAGACAACGAATTATCTTCAGATGATGATAGACAGCCTTAGAATGAAAATTACAATTCTTAAGGAGATAAGTGCATTTAATGAAGAACAGCATAAGCTGGTGCTTGAGCCAGATATGGATGAAGATGCATTTCAGAAGAATCTGGATGGCAAGGGAGAGCTTATTGATAAGCTTAATGTCATGGATGAGGGCTTTAACAGTCTCTTTAACAGAGTCAGGGAAGCAGTTGGAAATAATAAGTCCATGTATAGCGGAGAGATTAATGAGCTGAAAAAACTTATCAGGCAGGTTACAGAGCTTGGTGTCTCAATTGAAGCTCAGGAGGCCAGAAATAAAGCAGCAGTTCAGAATAAGTTCAGTTCTATGAGAAAACAGCTGCAGCAGGCAAAACGCAGCACAAAGATGGCCAATACATATTATCAGAATATGAATAAGATATCGCAGGACCCTCAATTTTTAGACCAGAAAAAGTAAAAAAAGTTTATACTCGGGCTAAAGTTTAAAAACTAAAGTCCGATATAATAAATAACAGGAACACATAAGTGCTTCTGAAATAATTTATACGAGTGGCAAGGATGCCGCCGTCAATTCAAGGAGGAAAAAGATATGGTAGTACAGCACAATTTAGCAGCAATGAACACAAACAGACAGTTAGGCGGAGTACAGAACTCATTGTCTAAGTCAACAGAGAAGTTATCATCAGGTTACAGAATCAACCGTGCAGGTGATGATGCAGCTGGTCTTTCAATTTCTGAGAAGATGAGAAGCCAGATCAGAGGTATTAACAAAGCATCTGATAATGCACAGGATGGTATTTCACTTATTCAGGTAGCTGAAGGTGCCATGAATGAAACACATTCAATCTTACAGAGAATGAATGAATTAGCTACACAGGCAGCTAATGATACTAACACAACAACAGACAGAAATGCTATTAAGGACGAGATGGACCAGTTGACATCTGAATTAGACAGAATCTATTCAACAACACAGTTCAACTCAATGAATCTGTTAGATGGTTCATTCGACAAAAAGAGTCTTCAGGTTGGTGCATTATCTGGACAGGTAATCAACATTTCAATTTCTAGCATGAAGGCTTCTGCTATTGGTATCAAGTCAGCTGACGTTGCGGTTAGTACAAATGCAGCAGCTGGTAAGGCTATGAGTACAATTCAGGCAGCTATTGAAACTGTATCAAAGCAGCGTTCAAAGTTAGGTGCTCTCCAGAACAGACTTGAGCACACAATCAACAACCTGGATACAACAAGTGAAAATACACAGGCAGCTGAATCACGTATCCGTGATACAGATATGGCTGAAGAGATGGTTGCTTACAGCAAGAACAATATTCTGTCACAGGCTGGACAGTCAATGCTTGCTCAGGCTAATCAGGCTAATCAGGGTGTTCTTTCACTTCTCGGTTAATTTTAACTACTACTATAAACAAAGAAGCCGGTGTATATCACCGGCTTCTTTTGTTAAGGAGAATACTGTATGGAATTTCCTAAATCATATTTTGAAGATGAAGTCAGGGATGGTTTCTATGTTCCTGCTATGATGAAAAGAGCCTGGGCAGCCCAGCTTCAGGTATTAGAAGATGTTGATAAGGTATGCAGGGATAATGATATCCAATATTTTGCAGAATGGGGAACGCTGTTAGGAGCAGTGCGCCATCATGGATTTATTCCTTGGGATGATGATATGGATATCTG
>JAUNPT010000180.1 GCA_030536565.1 Eubacteriales bacterium
GAATATATCTGTATTTTTCCTGCCATATATGTCTTATATCATCTCTTGAAACAAGCAGCTTATAGCAGTCAGCAAGCATGTCATCAAAATCAATCAATCCCAGCACGCTTAGCTGCCTATTATATTCCATAAATATATCTCTGAATATTTCTGAAGGACATATTGAAGAACAAAATTCATGAATATCGAGCCCTGTATTTTTGACATGGCTTATCTCTGATAAAAAAGCACTGATAAACTCACTCTCATCTTCGTACTCTACCCCATGCCTGACAGCCAGCTGTTCTATTATTATTCCCTGTCTTTTTGGAGTTATAATACAATCCGGCTTATACCTGCAGGAATGCTTCAAAATCATAAAATAAACTGCATGAAAGGTTCCAAATGTAACCATTGCACCACAGGCATCAGTCATTTTAACAAATCTGTCTTTCATTTCCATTGCCGCTGCCCTGCTAAAGGTTATTACAAGAATGTTAGATGGATTTACATTATACTCATCAATTAATGTCCGTACTCTATTCGTAATAACTGTAGTCTTCCCACTTCCAGGCCCTGCAATAACAAGCGCCGGGCCTGTATTATGTCTAACAGCACTTATCTGAGCTTCACTAAGCTCCATATAATTAACCATCTCGCTTCCATGTAATATGATTACAAATAATATATTATATATTTTAAAGATAATTATATATTATCATTAATGTTATATTAAAGCAAGCCTTTATTTAATAACTTTGGATTTGATCATCTGTATCATCTGTATTTACAATTGATGTAATCTGTACCCAGTAACTAATCTGTGGATTCACTTCAACCAGAACTCTGTCACCAGCCTTATGTCCAAGTACAGCTTTCCCCAGCGGAGACTCAATACTTATATATCCCTCCAGCGAATCTCCCCTTACAGTTGTAACCAGTTTAATTTCCTCTGTAGTATTATCATCTTCGTAAAGAAGCCCTATTGTATTATTAACGCCCGCCTCGTCCTCTGCTGATTCATCTGAAATAACCGTGGCATTCTTAATCATTCTCTGCAAATATCTGATTCTGCTGTCATTTTGATTTTTAAATCTTTTTGCCGCCTTATATTCAAAGTTCTCACTTAAATCCCCATGAGCTCTCGCCTCCTTAACGTCCTCTAATGCCTGCTTCCTTACCACTGCTATACGGTATTCAATTTCATCTTCCATTTTCTTAATATCATTTTTTGTTAATTCGTGTCCCATGATTTCCTCTCATTCTTATACTTTGCTTTTATAATTATATTTCCTGTATTTAATTGTGCAAAAAATACAGATAGAAGCTGGGATACAGGTTATATATTTAAAAATTCATGCAATATACAACCTGTATCCCAGCTTTTCTTTTTACTATTCAATTATCCAGGCATCAAGTATCAGCCACTCACTATATTAATCTCTTAACTTAAATCTTCCAACGAGCTCACTCATTGCTGTAGCCTGTGCAGATAATTCTTCACTTGTTGCTGAAGATTCCTCAGCTGTTGCCGAATTAGACTGTACAACCTCAGAAATTCTATCAATTCCCGCTTCAGCCTGTTCCATTGCGTCTGCCTGAGCAGCAGAAATTTCACTTAACTGCTGTGAAGAATCAGCAATCATATTCATGCCTTCAACGACCTCTGTCATTGCTGTTGCAGCACGCTGCGCTGCATTATTGCCTTCTTCAACCTCTCTTAATGAGCCCTCAATTAACTCTCTTGTATCCACCGCTGACTTAGCACTCTGTTCAGCCAGATTACGAATCTGGTCTGCAACTACCGCAAAGCCTCTTCCAGCCTCACCTGCTCTTGCAGCCTCAATAGAAGCATTAAGTGAAAGAAGGTTTGTCTGACTTGCAATATTTTCAATTTCAGAGACAATGCTTCCAATATCCTGTGAGGTTTCACTGATTCGTTTCATAGCTTCAACCAGCACTTCCATCTCCATACGGCTGTTCTGTGCTTCCTTAGAATACTTCTGCGCCTGCTGATATGATTCATTAACATGTTCTGCTGTCTTTTCAACGCCACTTGTTAAGTCAGTCATGGTTGCCTGCATTTCTTCTACTGAAGCCGCCTGATCCATAGCACCTTCCGCCAGAGCCTGTGCTCCCTCTGCCATATTGTTTGCGCCTGCCTCAACCTGTCTGGCTGCTTCCTCAACCTCTTTTAAAGTAGTGCTCATCGCACGATTCATTTTACGAATTGTCATCAACAATGGATTGAAATCACCAGTATACTTTTCTTCAATTTCAGTATTGACTGCAAAATTACCTTCTGCCATTTCACTCATAATATTTTCGACATCTGCAATAATCTGCTGAAGTCTTTCAGCCATAACATAAGCTTCCCCGCGCATCTGTGCAATTTCATCTTTTGATTCCACCTCTGGAAATTCTGATGTAAGGTCACCTTCTGCAAAGCTCTTAAATCTGACTGCCATATCATTTAGAGGAACTGCAATTCCATCAGCAACCTTCTTACTGATTTTAGCAGATAACAGCACAACCACAACAATACCAACAAGGATAACAACCATTGCCACAACCTCTACGACTGAAAGAATTGTGTGCATCATATCACCCTTCTCAACATTAACATCCATCAGATGTGAAAATTCTGAATAAGCCTTGTCATAAGCAGGTGAAAGCTGGTCAAAAGCCATCTCCTGTGCCTTTTTGCACTGTTCCCTGTCTGTAGAGTTACCTGTTTTAATTACCTTTTCTTCAATTGCAAAATAGTTGTCCAATGCTGATTCAATGGCTGCATATGACTGGTGTCCTGCCTCTGTAACCATTGTACCTTCAATTGCGTCCATGTATCCTTCAAGTTCTTCTTTTTTCTGGTCATGAACAGCTAACAGCTTCTTCATATCATTTGCATCATCATAAGAAATAAATGCTCTTGTCGCACTTCTTGTATCTGCAAAAGCAGTCATAGCCTTTCCGATATCTCCCTGTGGAAATGCATAATTACTCAGAGTAAAGTTGTATCTGTTTGTAATTCCAAATATTACAACTAAACCAACTAAATTCATTACCGCCAAAATGACAATTACAATGTTAAATGCGGATTTCAGTCTTTTTCCTATGGACATCTCGTTAATTTTTTTCATATGCATTATTCCTTTCTTCCCGAATCCTTATATACAATGTATTATAATCCGACTTTGTAATAATGTCTATAGATAATTACACTTTATAACAAATATTAACATGTCACTCGCATATTTTAGACATTAAAAATGCTGCCTAAATCCAAATGAATTTAAGCAGCTCTTAATTTTACGCTACATTAACAAATATTATATATTTATGACATGTCTAAAGCTTAGTACATATTAGAACTTTCCTTCATCAGCAGCCTGCTGTACAGAAACAGCAACAGCAACTGTAGCACCAACCATTGGGTTGTTACCCATACCGATAAGTCCCATCATTTCTACATGGGCAGGAACTGAAGATGAACCAGCGAAC
>JAUNPT010000018.1 GCA_030536565.1 Eubacteriales bacterium
GGTGGAACCGCAATTCTATGTGGTTTGGCTGATTATCAGGATAGTACAGCAGGGGATCCTTATTCATCATCAACACAGATAAATGATTTACTGATAAAGATGGGAGCTAAGACAACCATTAACAGCGATGAAGTATATGATACAGAAAATAATGATGGCTCACCATACAGACTTAAGCTTACTAATGTAAATACAGGTTCAGAGTGGCTTAAGAATGTAGCTGCAGAACAGCTCTACAGCGTATATAGTGGCTGTACTGTCAATGCGGCAGATGAGAATAACTGGCTTGTAAAAGGACATTCAACTACATATTCTATCAACTCAAGAGTTACAGATAGTAAATATGAAAGTGATGTTCCAAAGAATGGAACAGTAGTTGAAGCTGGCAATGCATGTGTTCTTGCAACTGAAGTAGTTGGACAGGGACGTATATTTGTTGCAGGAACAGTGTTTATATCTAACTTTGAAGTTAAGGCTGATATGGACAGCTATACAGACCTCCAGTACACTAATTATACAATTATAAGTAACATTCTTGATTCAGTTAAGAAACAAATACCTGTATCAACTATTGCCGATGTACGTAAAAATGGACAGACAGGTGACATATTTGCAATTGAAGGAACGGTAACAGCAGGCTCAGAGGGAGATAATGCATTTTTTGATACAATCTATGTTCAGGATTCAACAGGAGGAATTAATGTATTCCCTATAGCTAACGGAAGCGGTATTAATGTTGGACAAAAAATTCGTGTGGTAGGACATGTAGATTACTATCAGGGCGACAAGGAATTAAAGATTGGTTCTGGCGTTGAAGGCTATACAATCATTGATAAAAATGCTGCCCCAATTGCTCCAACACTTATGTCTGGAAAAGATGCAATGGATTATGATGCCAATGGTGGAATGTTAGTTCAGGTTAAGGGAACAGTTTCTGATATTGTTAAGGTAAATGGCATTCTTTCAAGCTTTATGCTTGACGATGGAAGCGGCGTTAAGGCAAAGGTTTACTTTAATGGTAATGTAGCAGCCGGAGTTGATGAAAGCTTAATCAAAGAGAAAGCACAGCTAAGCGTTATTGGCCTTGTGTATATGGACCCGGAGGGAACCTGTATAAGAGTTAGAAATGGGCAGGAGATTACACAGATAAAAACAGAGGATAAGAAGCCAGATGCAGTTGAGGATAAGAATCCAGATTTAGCTGTTGACAACAATGTATCTGAAGATACTGCAAAGACTTCTGTTTCAACAGGAGATAGCTCAAACATAGCTGTATATGGGACTGCAGCGATATTGTCTATAGTGTTATGTGCAGCATATGAAATAGTAAGAAGAAAGAAAGTTAAGAATGAAGCAGAGTGTTAGGTATATAAGCGGAATTTTGTTTTTGATTGTATATGTTGTCCTGATTTACGTTGTAAATCGGGGCAACGCTTCTTTTCAGGCAGTTTCCGCAGGAAATTATGTTTCGGGAGTTGTAGTATCTGTCATAGAGGACAATACAGAACCAGACTATGAATACAGTGAAGGGTTAAGACTTGGTTCCCAGAAATTAAAAATAAAGATGACAGGAGGAAAGCATAAGGGCGAGATACATGAGGTCACCAATTCTCTAAGTGCATTATATAATGTGTACGCAAAGGAGGGGACAAAGGTTATGCTTCTTGTTACGGAGCAGACTAATGGAAGCTATAATGTGTCAGTCTATTCCTATGACAGAACGGGTATACTTGGGGCATTTGTGTTAGTGTTTTTCATTGCAATGTGTGTAATAGGAGGTAAAAAGGGCATAAAAGCAGTTGCAGGTCTTGTGTTTACTGTTCTTAGCATAATGTGTATACTTGTTCCACTGGCTGCAAGGGGCTATGATGTTACAGGCATAGCCATAGTATTTGTAATAATTGTAACTATAGTAGTATTTATGATTATTGATGGGATTAAATTTAAAACAGCTGCAGCGATGGTTAGTACAATAGGTGGAGTTTTATTTGCTGGGCTTACAAGCATTATAGTTGAAAAATACGGGCATTTAAGTGGTTATAATATGGAGGCGGCAGAGAATCTGATGCTTATATCCAGCCAGAATGTAATACGCATAAGGGGACTGCTTACAGCCTGTATATTGATTGCGGCACTTGGTGCAGTTATGGATGTTGCAATGTCCATATCCTCAGCAGTGTGTGAGGTGTATGAGGCAGATAAAAGACAGACATTTATTAAATTATTTAAAAGTGGAATGAATGTGGGAAGAGATGCAATGGGAACTATGGCTAATACATTGATTCTTGCATTTGCAGGCTCGTCACTTAATCTGCTTCTTTTGGTGTTTTCCTATGGAATACCTTTTTACAGGTTTCTAAATACGGACCAGATTGCAATTGAAATACTTCAGGCAGTGGGTGGAAGCTTAGGGATAATCAGTGCGGTTCCAATTGCGGCAGCAGTAGTTTCAGGGCTTTTGTGCTGGAAAAAAACAACATAATTATGATGGTTACATAAGGGTAAGGGAAGCTTTTTCTCTTGCCCTTTATTGGTATATGTGCTAAGATTTATTGATGGGCGAGGATAGATAATGCCTGTAGACAGCTAAGAAAAAGTTATATGGAGGATAGTCATGAAGGCTCAGACAGTAACGGACATAGGGCAGACCAGACTGATTAATCAGGATTATGTCTATTATTCACTGACTGAGGTTGGTTGCCTTCCAAATCTGTTTATTGTTGCAGATGGAATGGGAGGTCACAAGGCAGGTGACATGGCATCAAGGTATACAGTAGAATCGTTTGTATCACTTGTGCAGGCTTCACCGGAAAAAGACCCGGTTTCAGTAATTAATAATACATGCTTTAAGGTCAATCATATGCTTCGCAAAAAGGCTTCGGAAAATATTGATTATGAGGGAATGGGAACGACACTTGTCGTTGCAAGTATTTCTGATAATATTTTAAAGATTGCCAATATAGGTGACAGCAGATTATATATTATTAATGATGACATTACCCAGATTACCAGAGACCATTCCTGGGTAGAGGAGATGGTATCTATGGGCGAAATCAACAGAGAGCAGGCGAGGAACCATGCAAAGAAAAACATAATCACAAGGGCTGTCGGCGGTAGTGATAATGTTGAACCTGAGATGTTTTCTGTGGATTTACAAAAGGGGGACAAGATACTTATGTGTTCGGACGGTCTGACAAATATGGTAGAAGATTCAGAAATACTCAGAGTTGTTAAAAATCACCCGGATATAAAAGAAGCGGCAGAATTGTTATGTAAAGAAGCAAATGATAATGGTGGAAAAGACAATATTTCAGTTATGTTAATAGAACCATAGATGGAAAGGTAAATATTTATATGTTAAGAAAAGGAATGTTTATAGCAGATCGCTATGAGATTTTAGAGCAGATTGGGGCTGGCGGAATGTCTGATGTATATAAGGCGAAGTGCCACAAACTCAATCGTTTTGTTGCCATTAAGGTTATGAAAAATGAATTTAGTGAAGATAAGACCTTTGTAACAAAGTTCAGGGCTGAGGCACAGTCGGCAGCGGGTCTTACACATCCTAATATTGTAAACGTATATGATGTTGGTGATGAAAATGGCATCTATTATATAGTAATGGAGCTTGTAGAAGGCATCACATTAAAGAAATATATTGAAAAGAGAGGCAGAATACCATATAAAGAGGCTGTAAGTATTGCGATTCAGGTTGCCAATGGTATGGAGGCAGCTCATTCCCACCATATTATTCATAGGGATATTAAGCCGCAGAATATTATTATCTCAAAAGACGGCAAGGTTAAGGTTACTGATTTTGGAATTGCTAAGGCAGCTACAAGCAGTACAATTAACTCGGCGGCAATGGGGTCAGTCCACTACATTTCTCCAGAGCAGGCAAGAGGCGGATATTCAGATGAGAGAAGCGATATCTATTCATTTGGTATCACCTTGTTTGAGATGATAACAGGTACGGTTCCATTTGATGGAGATTCAACTGTTTCAGTTGCAGTACAGCATATTCAAGATGAAATTCCTGCTCCATCAACAGTGGCAGAGGATATTCCGGTCAGTGTGGATAAGATTGTTTTAAAATGCACTCAGAAAAAGACGGACCGCAGATATCTTAATGTGGCAGAGCTTATTGTAGATTTAAAGAAATCGCTGGTTATGCCAGATGTTGATTTTGTTAAAATGGCACCAGTATATGGCACTGCAGACTCAAGTGAAAAGCTTCAAAAAAATGAGGGCTTTGATGGAGATTCATTACTTGATGATGAAGACGATACAGATGATGTTTTTTCTGATGATGACACAGATGAATATGATGCTGAAGATGGAACGGATATAGATGATGAAAGCAATGATAAGCTTGACAAGGCAGTGAAGTGGATTGGAATAGGAATAGTCGCAGTTATTCTGATTGTTACCATATTCATAGTTGTTAAGCTTGTTGGTGGTTCTTCATCAAAGCCGGAAAATAATACAACAACTGTTGAAAGTACAACTAAATCACATACAACAGGGACAACAGCAGGTGACAGAACTGCTGTACCAGATGTAAAGGGAATGACTAAGGAGGATGCCATTAAGGAATTAAACAAGGCCGGCCTTGGATACAGAGAGGTTGCACAGGCTTCTGATACTGTGGCTGAGGGCTGCGTTATATCTCAGGGAACTGCAGCTGGTACACAGGTTGCAAAGAATACACAGATAATACTCACTATAAGCAGCGGTAAAGATTCTGTAGATGTGACGGTGCCAAATGTAAATGGTAAATCTGAAAGCGAGGCAAGGACAGAGCTTGAGGCATTAAACTTAAATGTCGGTGTTGATTATGAGTATAGTGAATCTGTTGCACAGGGGAATGTTATCAGATATTCACCTGCAGGAAAGACTACGGAGGGTTCAACAGTTACAATTATTGTAAGCCGTGGCCCGGATATACGTAATAATGTCACAATGATAAATATGGTTGGTTATACTGATTCAGCAGCAGAAACATGGCTGAACAGTAATGGATTGATTCCGGATATACAGTATGATTATCCGGGTGGGAAAAAAGGAAATGTCGCAGCTCAGGGATATGCTCCAGGTGCTTCGTTAGCAAAGGGAACGGTTGTAACAATTCACATTTATTTAGGTGAAACACAGCAGCCAACAACTGCTCCAGTAATTGAGCCAACGACACCAGTCACCAACAGTAGCAATAATGCTGCACAATAAGGAAAAGGCATAATAATTCATATGCAGGGAAAGATAATAAAAGGTATCGCAGGTTTCTACTATGTACATGTAGAAACCTGCGGTGTTTATGAATGTAAAGCAAAGGGAATATTTAGAAACAGGAAAGTAAAACCGCTTGTTGGGGATAACGTGCTTATTGATGTGATAAGTAAAGAGGAGTGTACAGGAAATATTATAGAAATCCTTCCAAGAAAAAATGAGCTGGTTCGTCCTGCAGCTGCAAATATAGATCAGGCGATGGTGGTGTTTGCCATTACCCAGCCAGATATTAATTTTAATCTTTTAGACAGGTTTATTTTAATGATGGACTATCAGAAGGTTCCGACAATTATTTGCTTTAATAAGATTGACCTGGCAGGGCATGAGGAAATAGAAAGGCTTAAGAGCATATATGAGAAATGTGGATGTCAGGTTTTGTTTATTAGTATTTATGATGAAAAGGGCATAGAGCAGGTAATGGATATTTTAAACGACAGGACTACAGTGCTTGCAGGCCCGTCAGGCGTTGGAAAGTCGTCCCTTACGAATCTTATTCTTCCAAAGGAAGAAGATGTTATGGAAACAGGAGGGGTGAGCAGAATTGGCAGAGGCAGGCATACCACAAGGCATTCAGAAATTTTTCATGTTAGCGGAAAAACCTATATTTGTGATACGCCCGGATTTACCTCACTTATGATTCCTGATATGGAGAAGGAAAATTTGCGGTTTTATTTTTCTGAATTTGAACCCTATGAGGGGAAGTGCCGCTTCAATGGCTGTATGCATGTAAATGAACCAGATTGCGCTGTCAAGGAGGCCGTATCGTCTGGTGGTATAAGTGGAAGAAGATATCAAAGCTATACTGAAATATACAAAGAGCTTAAGGAACAAAAAAAATACTGATTATTATAGAAAATCAGCTTTAGAGGCAGATACTTAAATTATAAAAATAATGGAGATTACCTAAATGAATATATTATCACCATCTATACTGGCGGCAGATTTTTCAAAGCTGGGAGAAGATATTAAGACAATCGACGAGGCAGGGGCTGAATATATACACATAGATGTCATGGATGGTTTATTTGTGCCAAGCATTTCTTTTGGAATGCCTGTAATCAAATCTGTTAGAAAAATCACATCAAAGGTTTTTGACGTACATCTTATGATTAATGAGCCGGTACGCTATATTTCGGAGTTTGTCGAAGCAGGAGCTGACATTATTACAGTTCATGTTGAAAGCTGCTCAGATGTGGCAGATACATTAAAGAAAATAAGGGCGGCTGGCGTAAAGCCTGCAATTACGCTGAATCCAGACACTCCGGTATCAGCAGTGATGCCATATCTGGAACACGTGGACATGGTTCTTGTAATGAGTGTTAAGCCTGGGTTTGGAGGGCAGAAATTTATACCTGAAACTTTAACAAAGGTAAAGGAATTAAGAAGGTATATTAATAAAAGCAATCTTAATGTTGACATTGAAATAGATGGAGGAGTTAATTTGGAAAATCTTGCGACAGTTCTTGAGGCTGGCGCAAATATTATTGTTGCCGGATCAGCAGTGTTTGGAGGAGATGCAGCTGAGAATGTAAAGAAGTTTAAGGACGTAATGTCAGTATGGTAATGAATGCACCTTACATGGAAAAACAATAATGGTATGAAATACAGTAATGTTTAAAAGAAAACTTAAATGTTATAAAATGCGTAAAAGAATCAGCATCAACTAATAATTGATACTGATTCTTTTTTGCATTTTAACACCAATTATACGTTAAAGCGGAATAATATGACATCTCCGTCTTTTACAACATATTCTTTTCCTTCCATTCTTACAAGGCCTTTTTCTTTGGCAGCTGTGTAAGTGCCGCAGTCTAAAAGATCCTGATAATTTACGACTTCAGCTTTGATAAAACCACGTTCGAAATCACTGTGGATTTTGCCTGCTGCACCGGGAGCTTTAGTACCTTTGGTGATTGTCCATGCCCTTGTTTCTGTTTCGCCGGCTGTAAGGTAACTGATAAGCCCAAGAAGCTCATAGCTGGCGGCAATAAGCTTATCAAGACCAGAAGAAGTAAGACCGAGGTCTTCAAGGAACATTTTCTTTTCGTCGTCATCTAATTCTGAAATTTCCTGCTCAATCTGGGCACATATAACAAATACTCCGCAATTTTCCAGGGCAGCAAACTCGCGGACACTTGCAACATATTTGTTGGCAGCGCCATCATCAGCAAGGTCGTCCTCTGTAACATTGGCTGCAAATATAACAGGCTTTGCTGTAAGAAGGTTGTATTCCTTCATAAAAGCTGCCTCGTCATCATCATTAAATTCAAAATTCTTTGCAAGCTTGCCTGCTTCAAGGAATGCCTTAAGACGTTCTATAAAGTCACATTCCTTAGCAATATCCTTGTTGTTATAGGAAGCCCTTTTCTGCTTTGCGAGACGTCTGTCAAGGATTTCGATATCTGAAAAAATAAGCTCAAGATTAATAGTTTCAATATCACGAAGCGGGTCAATAGAGCCATCTACATGAACAATATTACTGTCTTCAAAGCATCTTACAACATGAACGATTGCGTCAACCTCGCGTATATTTGCAAGAAACTGATTACCAAGGCCTTCACCCTTGGAGGCTCCTTTTACAAGACCGGCAATATCAACAAATTCAATAACAGCGGGGGTGATTTTTGCTGAATTATATAATGCAGCAAGCTGGTTAAGTCTTTCATCTGGAACAGGAACGACACCTACATTAGGGTCGATGGTACAGAAAGGATAATTAGCTGACTCAGCGCCTGCTTTTGTTAATGAGTTAAATAAAGTACTTTTACCAACATTAGGTAATCCGACAATTCCGAGTTTCATAAGTTTTATATCTCCTTTGAATCGCATTTTATAATGCATATCTTTCAGTATTTTATCATAGAAGGGGATAAATGAAAATATATATATTAAAACAATTTTTGTCATATGCACAATATATAGCATGATATATAACACAATATGTTGTAGTGGGGAGGGGATATACAAACAATATTTGGAAGAAGACGCAAAAATAGACGAAATAGCACGTATTTACTGGAGTTTTTGCACTTTTTATTTTTGTAAAACCCTTGTCAAATGGGGGAAAATGGTTTATTATTGACACTAAAGTGGTGGAAAGTGGTAATGAATGGTAGAAAGTGGTAGACGGAGGAGCTAAATCTATGTTTATGGGTGAATACAACCATACAATTGATGCTAAGGGACGTTTGATAGTCCCTGCGAAGTTCCGTGAAGTTTTAGGCGACGAATTTGTTGTTACCAAAGGACTTGATAACTGTCTGTTTGTCTATCCGAATGATGAGTGGCAGAAATTTGAAGAAAAACTGCAGACGTTACCGCTTACAAATAAAAATGCAAGACAATTTACAAGATTCTTCCTTGCAGGAGCAGCGTCATGTGAAGTGGATAAACAGGGAAGAATATTACTTCCACAGGTTTTAAGGGAGTTTGCAGAGCTTGAAAAAGATGTGGTTTTAGTTGGTGTTGCAAGCAGAATTGAAATCTGGAGCAGAAAACGCTGGGATGAAAGTCTTGAAACTTATGATTCTGACATGGATGAAGTGGCGGCTGGCATGGAGAGTCTGGGATTTAGTATATAAGGATAAACAGTGAGGTTTTTATGGAATTTAAGCACAAATCAGTTTTATTAGATGAGACAATTGAAAATCTTGCTATTAAACCAGATGGCATATATGTAGATGGAACCCTTGGCGGAGGCGGACATTCATATGAAATTGCCAGCAGACTGTCACATAAGGGAAGGCTTATCGGCATAGATCAGGACGCAGATGCAATTGTGGCTGCAACTAAGAGGCTTGAGCCATTTAAGGACAGAGTTACAATCGTAAGAAATAATTACTGCAGTATGGATGTGGTTTTAAAGGAGCTGGGAATAAAAAGAGTAGACGGAATTGTACTCGATTTAGGGGTTTCCTCTTACCAGCTGGATACAGCAGAGAGGGGATTTACATATAATGTGGACGTACCTCTGGATATGAGAATGGACCAGAGACAGGAAATCACAGCTAAAGATATTGTGAATGGATATAGTGAATTTGAGCTTTTCAGAATAATAAGGGATTATGGAGAAGATAAATTTGCTAAAAATATTGCAAAGCATATTGTTATGGCAAGACAGCAAAAGGCTATTGAGACAACATTTGAACTGAATGAAATAATAAAAGCTGCTATACCAATGAAGGTGAGGGCAGTTGGAGGTCATCCATCTAAGAAAACATATCAGGCAGTCCGTATTGAGCTCAACAGAGAGTTGGACGTGCTTAAGGATTCCATAGATATGATGATAGAGCATTTAAATGAAGGTGGGAGATTTTGTATTATCACATTTCATTCATTAGAAGACAGGATTGTAAAAACAGGATTTAAGAACAATGAAAATCCATGTACATGTCCACCTGACTTTCCAGTGTGTGTATGCAAAAAAAAGTCTAAGGGGAAGGTTATTACCAGAAAGCCGATTATACCTTCTGATGAGGAAATAGAGGAAAATAAAAGGTCAAAAAGTTCAAAGCTGCGTGTGTTTGAAAGACATATGAACTAATGCGGACGCAGGAAAAACAAAAAACTATCAAAGATTAATGGAGGAAAAGCAATGGCACAGGAACGTCAGAATTACAAAAGAGTAAAAAGCAGCAATTATTCAAGAACAGCTTATGTAAGCGGAAATACTGTAAAGAAGCTTTATGTTTCGCAGCCAGTACAGCGGCCTGACGTTGAGCGGGAAGATGAGTTGGCGAGAAGAACAAGAAAAAGAGAAAAAGCCCGGATTCATCGTGCAAACAAATTGAATTTTCTTTATACAATAGGAGTATCTTTGATTGTGGCAGCAATATTTGGAATTTGTTACCAGTATCTTAATCTTCAGACAAGTGTTAAAAATAATGCAGCAGAGGTTTCAAAGCTTGAAGTACAGTATAACTCATTAAAGGAGACTAATGATGAGCTTGAAGACAGAATTAATGCAGGTATAAATTTAGACGATGTTTATGATATAGCTGTAAATGAGCTTGGAATGATTTATCCAAACAAAAGTCAGGTGGTAGATTATGAGTCGGCCGAAAGTGAGTATGTAAAACAATATAAGGATATTTCTGCATCAAATTAGAGGATAAGGATATGGCAGATACAAGAACAGACAGAGAACAGTTAAAAAAGAATAGGTACAGACGAAAGAAGGCAATGCAAAAACGTACACATAAAAGAATTGGCGTTGCCTTTTTATGTGCTATTGTGCTTATGATGGGACTGGGAGTCCGGATTATAATGATAAATTATTCCCATGGCGACGAGTATTCTAAAGCAGTATTGGATCATCAGTCCTATGTGTCGACTACAGTTCCGTATAAAAGGGGAGAAATTCTTACGGCTGATGGAACAGTGCTTGCATATAGCGAGAAGGTGTATAACCTTATACTTGACGCTAAACTGATACTCTCAGATGAGAAATTTATTGAGCCGACATTGACAGCGCTTGAACAGTGCTTTGGATACAGTAAAAGCGAACTTATGTCAGTGATACATTCAGATCCGGACAGCCAGTATAGAAAATATAAAACAAAGCTTAAAGCAGAGGAAGTTGAAAAGCTGCAGATTATGCTTGCGGACACAGAAAATAACCCATATTTAAAGGGGGTGTATCTGGAGGAAAGCTATATACGCAATTATCCATTTTCAACACTTGCATGTGATGTGGTGGGCTTTTCAAGTACAGTAAATGGCGGTGAGCTTGGTATTGAAAATTATTATGACAGTGAACTTTCCGGTACAGATGGAGTTACTTACAGCTACGTAGATGAAAATCTTGATGTGTATGATATGACTAAGGAAACGGTTGATGGAAATAATATTATTACAACACTTGATTATAATGTGCAAAGTATTATTGAAAAACATATAATTGCTTATAATACAGAAAAACCATCGGTAAATACGGCTGTAATGGTTATGGATCCATCAAATGGTGAGATACTTGGAATGGCTAGTTATCCTGATTTTGATTTGAATAATCCAAGGGATCTTTCAAAAATTTACAAGCAGGAAGAACTTGAAGGCATGTCTGAGGAGGACAGCACTAATGCAATGTATGCCCTGTGGACGAATTACTGTGTTTCAGAATCCTATGAGCCTGGTTCAACATTTAAACCTGTTACAGTTGCAGCAGGGCTTGAAGAAGGTGTTATTCATGATGGTGATACGTTTGAATGTAAGGGTTATGAGGAAGTAGCAGATTATAAAATCGGATGTCATGTGCTTAGCAGCAAGGGAAGCCATGGAACCCTGACGGTGGAGCAGGCAATTATGCAGTCCTGTAACCCTGCGCTCATTCAGATTGCAGCTAAGATAGGCCCTGTAAGATTTGGACAGTACCAGAGAATGTTTGGGTTTGGAAGCACTACAGGGATTGATTTGCCCGGAGAGACTACAGGTATTTTATATCCATTAAGCCAGATTGCTGAGATTGATTCAGCATGTAACTCATTTGGACAGAATCTTAATGTAAATATGGTTCAGATGATGTCGGCTTACTGCTCTATAATTAATGATGGCAATTATTATCAGCCGCATATTGTTAAAAGAATAGAATCTGCCAATGGAGAGGTTGTGAAATCTAATGGTGCAACACTGGTAAGGCAGACAGTTACAGCAAATACGTCAAAGTATTTAAGAAGATATTTAAGGGCAACGGTTGAAACTGGAATTGCGTCGGCAGCAGGAGTAACGGGCTATTCTGTTGCAGGAAAAACAGGAACTGCGGAAAAAGGGAAAAGAGATGAGCGGAAGTGGATTATTTCATTTTTAGGACATGCGCCTGCAGATGACCCTAAGTTTGCAATTTATGTAATAATTGATGAGCCGGAGGGGACTACGGGAACATCAGGAAGCTCAGCCGATGTGCTGACTCTTACACATGACATTTTAAATGACCTGCTGCCATATATGAATGTATATAAAGACGCAGAAGGGGAAGAAGTCAATACATCTACAGATAATGAAGAAACAACCGTTGATGGGATTCCAGAAGCATCTTTACCTCAGAATAATGAATAACAATTGTGAATAACCCCGGTATGGCAGTCATAGATTTAAAATATATGCCATAACGGGGTTGTTTGCATGAAAGGCTTAAGCTTTGATGTTAGAACAAGACATAGAAAGAAGCTGTTTCTCATAGGAACCAGTGTCATACTGATTCTGATATTGCTTTTGGTCAGAATGGGGTATCTTATGATTGCAGAATCGGATTATTATCTTGCAAGGGCGAAAGAGCTCCATGAAAGAGAACGGAAAATAAAGGCGGCGAGAGGAAGGATACTTGATACTAATGGTGTGGTTTTAGCTGCAAATAAAACAGTATGTACAATTTCTGTTATCCACAGTCAGATAAAGGAACCTCAAAAAGTCGCTAAAATGCTGTCAGAGGAGTTGAATCTGGAATATGAAGCAGTGGAAAAGAAGGTTGGAAAAATCAGCTCAATTGAAAAAATTGCTTCAAATGTTGATAAAGAAACAGGGGATAAAATAAGGGAGTACAATCTTGCGGGAGTGAAGGTTGATGAAGATTATAAACGCTATTATCCATATGATACGCTTGCTTCTAAGGTTTTAGGCTTTACGGGGAGTGATAATCAGGGTATTGTGGGGCTTGAAGCAAAGTATGACAGTGTGCTTATGGGTGATAATGGGAAAATACTTACACTTACAGATGCATGGGGAGTGGAAATTGATGGAAGCGAAGAAAACAGACTTGAACCTGTGGCCGGAAGCGATCTGTACATAAGCATTGATATAAATATTCAGATGTATGCCCAGCAGCTGGCAGAGAAGGCGTTGAAAGAAAAGGAGGCAGACAGGGTCTCCATAATTGTTATGAATCCGCAGAATGGAGAAATCCTTGCTATGGTTAATACGCCGGAATATAATCTTAATGAGCCTTACAAGCTTGTTGAGAATCCAGAATTATCAACTGACGATTCTGTGACTACGGCTGATATGGACCAGCTCAATAATATGTGGAGAAATTTCTGCATTAATGATACATATGAGCCCGGCTCTGTGTTTAAGATGTTTACAGCCTCCGCAGCATTAGAAACAAAGGCTGTATCTCTTGACGACAGGTTTAACTGCTGTGGTTATGCTATGGTTGCAGACAGAAGAATAAGATGTGCAAAAACAACAGGTCATGGAACACAGGATTTTACTCATTCTGTGATGAACTCCTGTAATCCGGCTTTTATTGAGTGGGGAAGGAGAGTAGGGGTAGATAATTTCTATCTGTATATGAATAAGTTAGGGCTTCTTAAAAAAACAGGGATAGATCTCCCGGGAGAGGCAGTCACGATTATGCATAAGAAAGAAAATGTCGGAGAGGTTGAGCTTGCGACAATGTCCTTTGGACAGTCATTTCAGATTACACCTATTATGATGCTTAGAACTGCTGCAACAGTTGTAAATGGCGGAAGGCTTATAACACCTCATTTTGCGGTAAAGACAATGAATGCTGATGGCCAGACTGTTCAGGAGTACGCCTATGAGTCTAAGGAACAGGCACTTACAGAGGAAACCAGCAATATAATGAAAGGGATTTTACGACAGGTAGTAGAGGAAGGAGGAGGCAAAAATGCCTACATTGAAGGCTTTTCAATAGGCGGGAAAACAGCTACATCGGAAAAACTTCCAAGAGGTACTGGAAAATATATTTCTTCATTTATAGGATTTTCATCAGTAAGCAACCCAAAGGTAATAGCTATGTGTCTTATTGATGAACCTGTAGGAGTATATTATGGCGGTACAATAGCGGCTCCGGTGATACGCCAGCTCTTTGAAAATATCCTGCCTTACCTTGAAATTACTGGAGAATAATAGTAAAATGTTCATAATTGTTTAGCTTAGCTTGGAAAGGACATTTGAAATGGAATTAAAAGATAAAAAAGTAATGGTTGTGGGAACTGGAATCAGTGGGATTGGTGCGGTAAAGCTGCTTAATACAGCACACGCAGACGTGTATTTGTATGATGGCAATGAAAATGTGGATAAGACCGCAGTGATAAAAAAACTTGGGGAAAACAAAGCGCATCTGTTAGTCGGGGCTGAGTATAAAAATATATCAGATAGTATAGAGCTTCTGGTTATCAGCCCGGGAGTGCCTATTGACAGCCAGCTTGTACTTGAATTTAAGGAAAAAAAGGTCCCTGTGTGGGGAGAAATCGAGCTGGCATATAATTTTGAAAAAGGAAAGGTTCTGGCTATTACCGGAACCAATGGAAAGACAACAACGACAGCTCTGATTGGAGAAATTGTCAAAGCATATAATGAGAAAACATTTGTTGTGGGGAATATTGGAAACTCATATACAGGTGAGGTGTGCAAGACCGCGGCAGATTCAATAACAGTTGCGGAAATAAGCAGCTTTCAGCTGGAATCTGTGGAGAGCTTTTGCCCAGCGGTCAGTGCAATCTTAAATATTACGCCTGACCATTTAAACAGACATCACACTATGGAGTGCTATGCCTGTACCAAGGAAAGAATCTGTGAAAATCAGACATCGTCAGGCGTGTGTGTGCTGAATTATGATGATGAGAGGCTCAGAGAGTTTGGAAACAGGCTTGAACAGTCACAAGACAAGGCCCGGGTAATATGGTTTTCAAGATTGTCAAAGCCTAAGAGAGGTCTTTTTATGTCAGAAGATATGATTATGTATACTGATGGCACTGCTGAAAAGGAGATGCTTAATGTTCATGATATGAATCTTTTGGGCACCCATAATTATGAAAATGTTATGGCGGCCATCGGCGTTGCAAAATCAGCGGGAATCCCTGATGACATTATCATAAGCAGGGTAAAAGGTTTTAAGGCGGTTGAACACAGAATTGAGTATGTGGCCAAAAAAAATGGTGTAATGTATTATAATGATTCAAAGGGCACGAATCCAGAAGCAGCCGTAAAGGCTATTGAAGCTATGTCAAGGCCTACAATATTAATTGGCGGAGGCTATGATAAGGGCTCAGAATTTGACTTGTACGTGAAAGCCTTTAAAGACCGTGTTAAGCTTCTTGTTCTCATAGGACAGACATCAGATAAGATAGAAGAATGTGCCCGCAGGCATGGTTTTACAAGTATTGTGAGAGCACAGTCCTTGAAAGAGGTCGTTAAAATATGTGCAGAAAGGGCAGTTCCCGGCGATGCTGTGCTTCTTTCGCCTGCATGTGCAAGCTGGGGAATGTTTGAGAACTATGAACAGAGAGGAAATATGTTCAAGGAATTTGTAAATGCTTTATAATGGAGAATGCAATGGGTAGAAAAATTAAAAAACAGGGAAAGAGATATTTTGATTACAGTCTTCTTTTTGTGACAATATTTATATGCGGCTTTGGACTGGTGATGATATACAGTACCAGTTCCTATACTGCCCAGATGAACTACGGAAATTCAGAGTATTTCTTTATGAAGCAGCTGCAGTCAGATTTGATTGGATTTGCAGCAATGTATTTTATATACAGGTTCTTTGATTATCATTATTTTCAGAAATACTGGGCGTTAGGTTTCTTTATATTAAGTATTATATGCCTGCTGGCAATTATCCCTTTTGGTACTGTAGTTAATGGCGCAAAAAGATGGCTTTATATAGGGCCTATTAATTTCCAGCCTTCTGAGCTTGCAAAGTTTGCAACTATAGTTATGACTGCGGTAGGAATATGTGCAGTGGGAAAGAAAATAAACAGATTAAGATATGTTATTCTTATATGTATGGTCATATCAGGAGTACTTTCAGCAATGGTTCTGTTTATTACTAATAACTTAAGCAGTGCTATTATAATTTTTGGAATTGCATTTGTAATGACATTTGTAGCTTATAAAGGATATAGTATATATATTGGCCTGACAGCAGCTGTGGGGGCATTGTTTATGGTGTTTTATTCATGGCTTACAAATCTTGTAAAATCAGGAAACATGACAGACAGCTTCAGATTGAACAGATTTTTAATCTGGCTTAATCCCGAAAAATATATTGATGGCAAGGGCTATCAGACAGTTCAGGCACTCTATGCCATAGGCTCAGGAGGGCTGTTTGGAAAAGGCCTTGGAAAGAGCCTTCAAAAGCTCGGGTTTATTCCAGAATCCCAAAATGATATGATTTTTTCTATTATTTGTGAGGAATTAGGTTTGTTTGGTGCAGTGTGTGTGATACTTATATTCATATTAATGATATGGAGAATAGTACATATTGCCCAAAATGCACCGGATCTTTTGGGAACATTGCTTGCAACCGGAGTTTTTGCACAGATTGCAATACAGGTTGTGCTCAATATTGCAGTAGTAACAAATACTATTCCTAATACTGGTGTATCATTGCCATTTATAAGCTATGGCGGTACCTCGTCTTTGTTTTTGATGGCGGAAATAGGCATTGTCCTTAATATCTCAAGTCAGATTCGTCTGGAAAAATAAATATTGTCACATGGCCCTGCACTTAAAAAAACGATGGGAATATAATAATATATAGCATCGTCGGAGGTTAACAGGTGAGCAGTATAGAAATTGAGGGCGGGCACAGGCTTTATGGAGAGGTACAGGTTCAGGGCTCAAAGAATGCCACGCTTCCTATAATGGCAGCAGCATTGTTAAACAGCGGCATAAGTATTTTGAAAAATTATCCGGATATAGAAGATGTAAGACAGATGAAGCTGCTGTTAGAAAGTCTGGGCTGTAGAATAATACTTGAAGACGACCAGATGATTATTGATTCACAGCCAGCAGCAGAGACGGTATTAGAACAAGATGTGACTGGAAAGATACGTGCATCATCAGTCCTTTTGGGACCTATGCTTGCAAGGTTTCACCATGTGAAAATAGCACAGCCCGGAGGCTGCAGAATCGGGAAAAGGCCATTGGATATACATATGAATGTGTTTAAGGCTTTTGGTGCTTCATGGTCGATGGACGAAAATTTTATTGAGGTTGAATGTACGCGTCTGCATCCGGCACAGATCCGTATGAGTAAAAGAAGCGTTGGCGCAACGGAGAACGCTATTATGACTGCTGCTTATATTAAGGGCAGGTCAAGAATTTTTAATGGTGCTGTCGAGCCGGAAATTATTGCTTTATGTGATTATCTGAAAGCGGCGGGAACATTTATTCAAATAGATGATGACAATACCATTACAGTGGAAGGCAGAGAATGCAGCCATGCGTCCATTGATATACCTGGGGACAGAATTGTTGCGGGAACATATATGGGAGCAGTTACAGCATGTGGTGGACGACTTAAGCTTTCAGGTGTGCGCCTGCAGGACTGCCGGGGTTTTTTAAATGTGTTTGCAGGAATGGGAATGCAGCTTAAAAATGATGGTATTGAAGCTGTAACGATTACTATGGATGGCAGACCATCAGCCATTAATATGGTTGAGACAGAACCATATCCGGGATTTCCTACGGATATGCAGTCTATTGTGATGGCGTGTGCAGCCATGGCGTCAGGAAGGACTGTTATTAAAGAAAAAATATTTGATAACAGGCTGGGTGCAGCAGTGCAGCTTAACCGCATGAATGCCAATATACATGTAAGAGACAATACTGCCTGTATAAATGGGGTTGAAAGGCTTAAGGGTGCGGCTGTTATGGCGCAGGATTTAAGAGGGGCAGCAGCATTGCTTATTGCGGCAATGAGCGCAGAAGGAGTAACATATCTTAACAACACAGAGTATCTGGACAGGGGATATGTGGATTTATGTGGTACATTTAACAGACTTGGAGCAAGGATACATGAAAAATAATAATTCAATCAGAAAAAAGAAAAGCAGGCATATGTTAAGACGTATTGTGCTTATTGCAGCGGCGGCTTTTTTGGTGCTGGGAGTAGGTGTATATTACATTTTTCAGGTAAAGACCATTGAGTATGTTGGAAATAAGCACTATACGAGTGATGAAATGAATGAGCGGCTGTTTCATGGAAGGACACCTAACGCATTGATGTATAAGCTTTTTGGAGGGAGTGAAAAATCAATTCCTTTTATTCAGAAGGTAGATGTGGATATTGATTTGCCTGATAAAATGTATATAACAGTATATGAGAAGGCTGTCATAGGGTATATCAATTACATGGGCTGCAATATGTATTTTGACAAAGATGGTATTATTGTGGAGAGCTCAACACAAGAATATGAGGGGGTGCCTGAGATTCTGGGGCTTAAGTTTAAGTCCATTGTTCTGGACTCAAAGCTTGATGTGGGCAGCGATAAGGTTTTTCAACAGATTCTTGACCTTACCCAGAGCTTTAATAAATACCAGCTTGATGTGGACAAGGTGTATTTTAACTCGTGCTATGAGGTTACTTTATACATGGGAGAAGTCAAGGTTTTGCTTGGCAGTGAGGCTGATATGACAGATAAGCTGTTTGAGTTAAAGCAGATGGAAGAAAAGCTTACGGGATTGAAGGGAACGCTGCATCTTGAGAATTATAGCGGAACTGATTTTTCAGTGATTTTTAAGAAAGAAAACTAAAAAAATCATTGCTATTTTATATAAAAGACGATATTATAATATGTAGTGCATTTTTGCAATAAATGTTTTAAGGAGGCAACAACCTTGTTGGAGATAATGAGTAATGAATCAGAATCATCAGCTAAGATTATAGTAGTTGGTGTGGGTGGAGCAGGAAATAATGCTGTTAATAGAATGATAGATGAGAATATAAGCGGTGTGGAGTTTATTGGTATTAATACAGACAGTCAGGCACTTCAGTTTTGCAAGGCGCCAACTGCGCTTCAGATAGGTGAGAAGCTTACAAAGGGCTTAGGCGCAGGCGCACAGCCTGAAATCGGAGAGAAGGCAGCAGAGGAGAATATCGAAGAACTTACACAGGCAATTAAGGGTGCAGATATGGTGTTTGTTACATGCGGTATGGGAGGCGGAACCGGTACAGGTGCAGCTCCAGTTGTTGCTAAGATTGCAAAGGATATGGGTATACTTACAGTCGGTGTTGTAACAAAGCCTTTTAAATTTGAGGCAAGAACACGTATGACTAACGCTATTTCAGGTATAGACAAGCTTAAAGAGAATGTAGATACTTTGATTGTCATTCCTAATGACAGACTTCTTGAAATTGTTGACAGACGTACAACAATGCCAGATGCTTTAAAGAAAGCCGATGAAGTGTTACAGCAGGCAGTTCAGGGTATTACAGACCTTATTAATGTACCTGGACTTATCAATCTGGATTTTGCAGATGTTAAGACTGTCATGATTGATAAAGGTGTTGCTCATATTGGAATTGGAACTGCTGCTGGTGATGATAAGGCTATAGAGGCTGTCAAGCAGGCAGTTACAAGTCCGCTGCTCGAGACAACTATTGAGGGTGCGTCACATGTTATTATTAATGTGTCAGGCGATATCAGTCTTATTGAGGCAAATGAAGCAGCAAGCTTTGTACAGGAGCTGGCAGGAGAGAATGCAAATATTATATTTGGTGCCATGTATGACGAATCAGTGACTGATAAGGCAACTATTACAGTTATTGCTACAGGTCTTGAGGATTCCAATGTGAATACAGTTATGGCAGGCTTCTCTGCCAAGGCACAGACACAGGCTCCACGTCCGGCAGTAAAACCAACATATACATACAATGCAGCACAGTCAGCAGCGGCTCCATTGCCAGGCTTAAAGCAGCCAGCTCCAGTTCAGAGCAGCGTAAAGGAAAAGAGCCTTAACATTCCTACATTCCTTCAGAAGAACAGAAAGTAAGAAGTGGACATGCACATGTGCAGAAGAAATTAATATTTGACTATAAGCCCATGAATACGGATTGTACAATCGGTGTTCATGGGTTTTTTACGTTCAGTGGGGATGCGACTGGTGTGAAAAGAATGTTGTACATATTTTTAAAATTCTGTCAACGTCTAATTTTGCCAGGAATCTTGACATAGTATGATTTATGAGATATTATTTATACAAATGGTAAAGTGCGGTTGTAGATATTGGTGGACAAGTCTGAATAATATTAGGAAATGGGGGGATTTACATGAATACATGTTAAAGTTTTGAATTAATGGAATTGATTGGAAAATTATGTTTTGTGTGTTACAACTTTAAAATTTAGTTTGGAGGACAATTTTATGAAGAAAATTAGTATGGTGATGATGGTTTTTTTGATTATTGTTGGAAGTGTGTATACAAATAGTTATGCAAACACAATTTGCTCAGATATGTACATGTTAGAGGAAACGGTAGATGAGTATAAATATGAGTTTTGTAATGGAAGTATTGAGAGAATATATGATTCTTCAGGAAATTTAATTATGAAGAATAAATTTGAAAATGGTTTAAGAATAGAAAAAAAGGGGATAGATAAATGCAAATTTACATATGATGAAAATAGAAATTTAAAGTTCGAGATTAGAAATGGTAAGAAAATTACATACATATATGAGTATGACAGTAAGTTTAATTATTATATGATTTCAGGTTTCGTATATAATGATGAAACATTTTTTTATACTAGGGATGAAGTAAATAGGATAGATGGAATTAAAAATTCTAAACAAGAAACAATTGCGAAATATATATACATTAAAGACAACAATCAAGTTGAAAAGGTGTTAGAATATAAGGATGATGAATGGAAAGAATGTGCAGATTCAACATTTGTAGGTAATTTTAATAAAATAAGAAATATTTGTTCATATTACGATGAAGAAAGTGAATTGTATTATGAAAATGGAGTGTTTTATGATGTGGTAACGAATAAAATAATTCAAGAGAGTAAACAAGAGGACGAAATACAATTATTTACATATGGAGATGATTTGGACTATTCTATTGCGTGTTGGCAGCAAAGTTTATTGGAAGATTCTAACTTTAATAGTGGTAAAGAGTGGTCACCAACATGGTACGAGGGACTATCTGATGTGGAAATTATTGCACGAGTAATATATGGCGAAAATACATATGTGGCGGTAGATCAAAAGGCTATTGCTTGGGTTATTAGAAATAGGACAAAAAAATATGGATGTGTTCCTGTAGAGGTCGTACTTGAAGATTATCAGTTTTCAGCAGCTGGAGTTCCTAATGATCCATCGTATCAAACAATAAAAACACAGAATAGTGGAGATACAGGTTGGGCAGGTGCTGTTTATAGGGCGTGTTTAATCTGTACAACATTGGATGAATATGATTGGGATATTTTGAGTGAAAAACCATCAGGTATGTCTTCACAAACATGTTATAGAGCGTGGTTTTGCTATGATAGATTTAGTGGTAATGGGCAAATGTATTATGACGGAGTTGCAGTTTATGATGTTTATATAGCGGGATATGGTTATGTTGAATCATATGATGAATTGTACAATATAATAGATAGCTACAGTGATAGAAATATATTTTTTTCATATTGATTTTGCAAGGAGGAGGTTGAAATGAAAAAATGCTTATATATATGCATATGCATGTTTGCGTTACTGATGGGCTGTGGAAACAAAATGAGTAATGTCAATACAGATATGGCAACAAGAGAGACAACTGATAGCGAAAAAGATGACGTAAATGTGTGGAGTTACAAGATTGAGACTGATTTTGTGGAACAGTTATTTGCATCTCCTGAGTTTAGGATTGAATGTAACAATGACGGTGTGAAATATGAGAAAAACGGAATAAAGTCAAAACTTGTATATGAACAGGATGGATATTATTTGTCATATGAAAGCAGTGAAGGAAATCTTAAGAATGTTAAATTGGACATTTGTCCTAAAAAGCCAATGGATATGTATTTTTATGAAGAAGATATTGATTGGGATGGCGATAAGGAACTGTTAGTTTCCTGTACACATTCGACGGGAATCGGTGCAAGGATG
>JAUNPT010000019.1 GCA_030536565.1 Eubacteriales bacterium
TTTTCATTAAGCTTAAATGCCAGAGATTTCCTGACCGCTTTAAGGATAAGGCGGACGTCCTCCTCAGAGTCAACGTCTTTAATAAGTGCAAGGAATTCATCTCCTCCTACCCTTCCTACTAAGCCTCTTTCACCTATTGCCTGCTTAAGCGTCTGTGCAAATTCCAAAACCACCTCATCACCAAAATAATGGCCATATGTATCATTAACCTTTTTAAAATCATCAATATCCATAATAACCAGATACATCAGTTCTTTTGAATCGCTGTTCCTTGCTTTGTCAATAATATCTGTAATTTCGTCCTGAACAGTTTTTTTATTCAAAACCCCTGTTGCTGAATCCATTATTCCTGTCTCGGATTTAACCAATACCTGACCTTCAGTCATTCTGCTTCCAAGCTCAGAAATAATACCTGTGACCAGCAGTTTTTCAGTTCCTTCTTTTATCGTCTGACCCTTGAAGTTAAGAGTATCCTTTCTTTCTCCCTTAGACATAAGTGATGTCTCAAATGTAAGAGAAAAACTGTCTGAGCCTTTTTCAATATTATTGCACAGCATCTCAAACGGTTCTTCTGAATCCTTACTCACAAAGCCAAGTCTGAGCATTCTTTTCTTCCAGTCTGGAAGAAAATCCTTTTCAATTATTTCTGAACGGTTATTAATATAACAGTAAATTGTAATAACACCTGTATTGAAATCATAATCAAACAGCTTTTCCTTCATTAGATTTATGGCTCCACGATACTTCCTCATCTTCATAAAGTACTCGTCGAATTTATTGCCTATTGCTACTACATTCTGAATTTTAATCTCATACAGTTTTTTCAAATTGCTTTCAACTGTATTCTTTTTATAAAAAAGAAGCCATCTGAAATGATTATTTTTCACGAGACATCTTGCTATATGAGGTCCTTTTGAATCTTCTGACTTAATATAGCTTTCAAATGCTTCGCAGTCATCTGGATGAATAAGCTTATTAAACGCATACATGGTGTTATCTCCCAGCAGCTGATATATCCTCTCATCTCCTGATATGATTTCATAGTCCTCATCCAGCTGAAAAACCGCCTCTACTACATCTTTTTCTAATACTTCCATGTCAACTCCAACAGAGTACATGACGCACCTTCCTTTCTGCATAAACCATTTACGCAGCCCCTAAGAAAATACAATTCCCCAATTATATTCTTCCCCTGTGCTTAATTAGAATGTCTGTTTCATTGCTTGTTCTATATCTTCAATAATATCATTTACATTTTCAATACCAACTGAAAGTCTGATAAGATCCGGCTGAACGCCTGCCTCTTTCAGCTGCTCATCACTCATCTGCCTGTGTGTATGGCTTGCTGGGTGAAGCACTGATGTTCTGGCATCTGCAACATGCGTTACAATTGCAATCATCTTCAAATGATCCATAAACTTAACAGCTGTCGCTTTATCTCCCTTTAAGCCAAATGAAATCACGCCGCAAGAGCCATTAGGCATATACTTTTGCTGAAGCGCATGATATTTACTGCTTTCAAGGTCTGAATAATTAACCCATGCAACATGCTCATTCGCCTCTAAATACTTAGCAACCGTCAAGGCATTAGAGCAATGTCTCTCAACCCTGAGCGGAAGTGTTTCCAGCCCTAAGTTAATATAGAATGCATTCTGTGGCGACTGTACAGAGCCCAAATCTCTCATAAGCTGCGCCGTAGCCTTAGTTATGTATGCACCCTTGCCGAAACGCTCCGTATATACAACCCCATGATATGATTCATCTGGAGTTGTAAGTCCAGGGAACTTGTCCGGATACTTTGTCCAGTCAAAATTACCGCTGTCAACTATACAGCCCCCTATTGTAGCCGCATGTCCGTCCATATACTTTGTTGTAGCGTGGGTTACAATGTCAACGCCCCACTTAAATGCCTGACAGTTAATAGGTGTTGCAAATGTATTATCTACAATAAATGGAACTCCATTCCTGTGTGCGATATCTGCAAATTTTTCCAGGTCAAGCACCACCAATGCCGGATTAGCAAGTGTTTCACCAAACACACACTTTGTATTAGGTCTGAAGGCTGCCTGGATTTCTTCTTCCGTAGCATCTGGTTCAACAAATGTACATTCAATTCCAAGCTTCTTCATTGTCACGCCAAAAAGATTAAATGTCCCGCCATAAATAGCTGAAGTACTGATAAAGTGGTCTCCTGCCTCACAGATATTAAATACCGCGTAGAAATTAGCTGCCTGTCCGGATGCTGTAAGCATTGCCGCATAACCATTCTCAAGGTCACATATTTTCTTCGCTACCATATCACAGGTCGGGTTAGCCAGTCTTGAATAGAAATAACCTTCCTTTTCCAAATCAAACAAAGCTCCCATCTCGTCGCTTGATTCATACTTAAAGGTTGTGCTCTGAATAATAGGGATAATTCTTGGCTCCCCGTTTTCTGGCTCATAACCGCTCTGGATACATTTGGTTTCAATTCTGTAATCGCTCATCTTTTTAGTCCTCTTCTTTCCGCTCTTGTTCTGGCTGTACTTCCTCATCAGGAAGTTTTTTGACCAGCACTTTATTTATCATTTTATTTTCAACATCAAGTATCTTAAACAGATATCCCTGATGTCTTGTTTCAAACTGCTCATCATTATCTGGAATCTTTCCCAGCTCATATATTAAATAGCCATTTAAAGTGTCTATGTCTTCACACTGAAATTCAATATCAAACATTTCTTCAATATCTTCCAGCGGCATCTGTCCGTCCATAATATATGAACCATCCTGCTGCCTTATAACAAACTCCTCTTCCTCATCATATTCATCTAGAATATTTCCAACAATTTCCTCTAAAATATCTTCCATTGTAATAATACCAGCGGTCTGTCCATACTCATCGACTACAATTGCAATATGTACCTTCTTGGACTGCATTTCCTTAAACAGCGGACTTATATTGCGTGTCTCTGGAATACAATATGGCTCAAACATAATCTGGGATTTTTCTTCAAGAAGCGTTTTCCCCCTCTGTGTTTCATCTACATAAACCTTAAAAAGATCTCTTATATGAAATATTCCGATAATATTGTCTATATCACCGTCATACACCGGATACCTGGAGAAGTTTTCCTCCATAGCACAGTTAAATGCCTCCCCAACTGTACAGTTACAGTCAATTGCAACAATGCTTTTTCTGTGAGTCATTACGTCCTGTGCCTGCTTCTCGCTGAATTCAAAGATATTGTTAATCATTTCAGCTTCATTTTCCTTAAGCACACCCTGTTCATGGCCCTCATTAACCATATCCATAATAACTTCTTCTGTTACATCTTCATCACGTTTTCCTCTGCCAGAAAATTTCTTTAACAATGAGGAAAACAATCCTTCGTTCCCATCCGCGGGATGGCCATCGTTCATTACGTTCATATTCCTTTCTTTAATAAATAAATCTTTATTGTATTTTATAGTATATTTCATATTTTACTATGATACATACTATACAAATATACCATATTTTGTATACTAACGTCAATCTTCTTCGTCCATCTCTAAGCTGATTGATAATGCATGGTTAACTCTGTGTATAATTTCATTATCTAAATGACACACCTTATCCTTTAACCTTTTTTTATCTATCGTCCTAAGCTGTTCGAGCAAAATCACTGAATCCTTGACTATATCATAATGCATTGAATCTATTTCAACATGAGTTGGCAGCTTTGCCTTGTTCATACGGCTCGTTATAGCTGCACATATCACCGTAGGACTATGCCTGTTCCCCGTATCATTCTGAATAATCAGAACCGGACGTATCCCGCCCTGTTCAGACCCCACAACCGGTCTTAAATCTGCATAAAATATATCTCCGCGTTTTATAACCAATTTTCTCACACTCCCTAAAGCATTATTCATTGTAGCTTTAGTATTGCCGACCTTACTTGTGTGTATTCAGATTTTAAAACAAGTTTTAAATTCTGGCTAAATCCCATTTTTCGTAGAAATAATCTCTACTACCAATATATTCTCCGCCAAGAAAATAGTTCCTTGGAATCCTTTTGCCTAAATCGCAGACAAATTCATAATTAAATGTTCCTGCAAGTGAAGCTATTTCTTCCACGCTTATTGAAGCTTCCCCATCTCTACCAACTAATGTCACTGCATCTCCTCTTTTTACATCAGGAATATCTGTCACATCAACCATAAACTGATCCATGCACACCCGACCGCATATTGGTGCTTTTTTTCCATGTATAAGCACATATCCTTTATTGGAAAGTGCCCTTGGATATCCGTCTCCATACCCTGTCTCAACTGTTGCAAGCATTGTCGGCGCACTTGTCACATAAGTTCCGCCATAGCTTACATGTTCTCCTGCGGGAACCCTCTTAACCATAGCGACCGTACTTTTAAGCTCCAGTGCAGGCGTAAGCCTTACTGCCTGAAAATCCACCTCATCAGAGGGATACATTCCATAGAGTGCAATACCAAGACGGACTGCGTCCTCATTTGCCTGAGGCATATCTATAACTGCTGCACTGTTTGAGCAGTGTCTTATTTCAAATGTAATTTGGGCCCTCTCAAGAGCCTCTACAAATTCATTATACTTTTCAAGCTGCTTTAAGGCTGAAGTCTTATCCTTTTCATCGGCTGCTGCAAAATGTGTGAAAATCCCTCTCATCTTCAAATATGGAAGCTGCTTTATTTTTTTCACAGTTTCTATTCCGCTCTCATCAGGCTCAAGCCCTATTCTTCGCATACCTGTGTCAACCTTAATATGACAAAATGCAGTTTTTCCAAGCTGCCCTGCTGCTTCATTCAGCTCACATGCTGTCTCATAATCAAATACAGCTGCATCAATCTCATTCTCAATGAGTGTCTTATACCCCTCCATATTCACATAACCCAATACAAGCACAGGCTTTAATATATTGTTCTTTCTTAAGTTAACCGCTTCATCAAGCGTTGCAACTGCGAAGCCTTCTACAAGCCCGTAAACTGCCTTTGCCACAGCAATGTCTCCATGTCCATATCCGTCAGCCTTTACAACTGCAATCGCTTTGGTTCCAGCCCTCGTATTATTCATCAATTCTTTTACATTGCTGCGTACTGCGTCCAGATTTATATCTGCATACACTCTTGTATATTTTCTCATTGTCTGCCTCCGTGCTGCTTTTTAATTCAATAGGATTTCATTCATATATGCTGACTATTATACCCTTCGATTTAAAAAATGCAATCCTTAATCACTTTTCCAGCATAATCTGCTATGTCTCTTGCAAGGACTGCACTGTTTCCAAGCTCCCTCCCCGCAGCCTCACCAGCTCTGCCATGAATAAAACAGCCCATTGCTGCAGCCTCAAACAGCGGCATTCCTAAAGTAATCATTGCAGCTATTACACCTGTCAAAGCATCACCCGAACCACCTGTTGCCAATGCGTCACTGCCTGATGTATTTATATATATTCTCTCTCCATCGGTTACTATTGTCCTTGCATCCTTAAGCACACATACCACGCCCTCTTTTTTAGCATACTCCTTCGCTGTCTTTACGGGATTTTCCTTTATTTCTGAAACAGTGCGTCCCATAAGACGCGCCATCTCTCCAATATGAGGCGTTACAATCACCTGTTTTCCCACTCCATATCCGCTCCATTCATTAGCCGCTGCAGCATTCAGGCCATCTGCGTCTAATATAACTGGAACACTGCCATACTCAAGTACAGTTTTTGTAAGCATAACAGCAGTCTCATCTGCTGCAAGCCCCGGCCCCAGTATTATACAGGAAGCCCATCTGCATTCACTTAAAATCTGTTCTTTTGCAGGCGTATCCGTATATAATGACATTAATGCCTCTGGCAGAAGCGTTGCAATGATATCATGATTAACCTCGTGTGTGAGCAGCTTTACAAGGCCGCAGCCGCATCTGTAAGCTGCCAGCCCGCTAAACACAGCTGCACCTGCCATAGACCTTGACCCCGCTACAGCAAGCACCTTGCCAAATGTACCTTTATTACCATACGCAGCTCTTAATGGCAGCATTTTTAAGTCTTCATTATTATAAGTAAACGCCGGATTTTTTATTGCTCCAACAGACATTTTTACAAAGCCTATATCTGATGTAACAACATTACCAGCATACTCTGCTCCTGGATACAGCACAAGTCCAAGCTTTAAATATCCAAACGTAACTGTTTTAACTGCTTTTACCGCCACATTCATAACCGCTCCGCTTGACGCATTGATTCCCGATGGAATATCCACTGCAATGACCTTTACCATGTCCTCATTAATTTCCTGAATAAGCTGTGCGTAAGCACCTGTCACGTCTCTTGATAAGCCTATGCCAAACAGGGCATCTACTACCATATCAAAAGTATCTGGAATATATTTAGGAATAACTTTAATCCCCAGCTTATCTATAATATTCTTTTGTATCTCATATTCCCTGCTCCCCTCTTTGTCCTCACCTGCTGCAAGCAAAACGCTTACATTCACGCCTGCCTCTGACAGCTGCCTTGCCACAGCAAGACCATCTGCCCCATTATTTCCAGCTCCACATACACACAAAATTCTTTTATCTGCATATTCTTTAATAATCTCCTGTGAAACTGCCAGCGCCGCCCTTTCCATAAGGACCAGTGAAGGAATGCCCGCCCATTCAATACAAAATCTGTCAATCTCTTTACTTTCCTTAGCATCTAACACATATTTCATTTATTTTTCTCCCTCCCACTGCAGTAAATATTTCTAATATAACGCAGAGAGGAGCTTTGCAGTTACAGATTACTATCTGTATTACAATCAGCTCCTCTCCCTAAAATTATATCAATTTGTTTACAGTGCCAAATAAACTCATAATTTACTGCTCATTAAGTTTATCCAGTTCTTCAATCATCTGTGCTCCGAATATGTCATGCATATAGGAATATATCTGTGTATTTACATCTTCCTTATCCTGCTTTATCAGCATATTCTTCTTAAGCTTTAATCTTGCGGCATCAATCCACTTTCCAAGTTCTTCTATATCCTGCTTATTTCTATTCATTCTGTTATAGCAGGCCTTTGCTGTCTCTATCATGAGCTGCTGGTTTGCCTTGGAAATCTTTCCAGGAAGCTCCATGCTTTCATCTTCCAGACTTTGGATTTTATCCTTAGCCTCCTGTATAAGTCTCTGGTTCTGGGACATCTTTTTCATGGTTTTATCATCATTATCTTCCATATTATCCACGACGTCCTGAATCAGCTGTGCCTTGATTTTCTTAACTTCCTTTATATCATTAGTTGTCTGGCCCTGTTTTTTTAACAGATCATTGAGCTGCTTTTCCCAGTACTTTATCTCATCTGTCTTATTCTTATCCGTTATAAGATGATACCATCTCTCGTCCAGAGTCAAAATCGGAAGCTTTTCAAGTGCGTTGACGTCTTTTAGCGCTTCCAATGATATCTCAGCCATATGCGCTCCCCCTTTTACTCTTTTTTTGCAGACTACCTTTCTTTGTTGGCAATTGCATAAGACAATCTCATTAAACTTTCTGAAAGATGTACATTTTCCACGATAACATCTTCATCAAGATTCAAATCTGTATGGGCAAAATTCCAGATTGCCCTTACGCCCGCATCTGCCACAAGCTTTCCAATATCCTTTGCTGCCTGCTTTGGTATTGTAAGCGCAACAATTTCAATATTTTCATTTTTAATGAAATCTGAAAGCTCAGACATCATATGTATCTGTATACCTCTGATTTCTTCTCCTGCAATATCAGCATTATTATCAAAAACTCCCTTGATAATGAATCCTCTTTTTTCAAAATCCGCATAATTGCAAATGGCACGTCCTAAATTACCTGCACCAATAATCACCATATTATGAGAAGTATCAATTCCTAAAATCTTGGCAATTTCATCATACAGATATTTTACATTATATCCATATCCCTGCTGTCCAAACCCTCCAAAATTATTCAAATCCTGTCGGATCTGAGATGCCGTAACCTTCATCTTAGCGCTGAGCTCCTTAGACGATATTCTCTGCACTCCGCTTTCTATCAATTCTCCCAGATATCTGTAGTACCTTGGTAATCTTCGGATAACCGCCGAAGATATCTTCTTACTTTCTTCCATATATACCTCACATTCCCATGCTGTTATAATTGTTTAAATAATAACGATTATAGACAATTATATAACAATCTTTTTCTTATGTCAAAGTGACTTTCAGCCTGCCTAATCTGTTCTATCCAAGGACTTTCTTTGCAATATCTACAGATTCCTTAGCGTCCTTTGAGTAAAAATCCGCTTTGATCTCTTTTGCATATTCAGGTGTAAGTACAGCACCTCCAACCATAATCCTGCAGTCAAGCTTATTCTTATGAATAAGCTCTATTGTTTCCTTCATAGAAACAAGCGTTGTCGTCATAAGTGCGGAAAGACCCACCAGCTTAGCCCCATGCTCTTTTATAGCGTCTACCACTGTCTGATATTCCACATCCTTGCCTAAATCAATAACTTCATACCCATAATTTTCCAAAAGGACTTTGACAATATTTTTCCCAATATCATGAACATCACCCTTCACTGTAGCAATCACAATTTTACCCTTGCTGATTGGAGCAGAGTCGTTAGTAATCATATATTTTCTTATTTCCTCAAATGCTGCCTGTGCAACGCCTGCAGACATAATAAGCTGCGGAAGAAACAGCGTTCCTTTCTCAAATTCTGCGCCAATCCTGTCTAGTGCAGGAATCAGGATATTATTAACAATATCCATAGAGTCCGTAGTCTTTAAAAGCTCCTGTGTTGTCAATGCGCCTTCATTTTTAAGCCCCTTCATAACTGCATGGTACAGCTCTGCCTCAAGCCCGCTTCTGCCATCAATACCGCAGTCATCCCGCTGCTTTTTATCAGGTGTGGCTTCCTTTACAGCATTTTTCCCAGCCGGGTCTATTTTCGGTATTAATGGTGCATTGGCATATGCCTTAATAAAATCAACCGAGTTTTTATCTATATTAGCAAGAAGCTTATATGCCCTGACAGCCCCAGTCATTTCTTCAACATTAGGATTGATTATTGCAAGGTCAAGGCCATTAGTTAACGCCATCGTAAGAAAAATATGATTTACAAGCACTCTGTTCGGCAGTCCAAATGAAATATTAGAAACTCCAAGTACTGTCTTTAACCCAAGCTCTGTTTTTACCCTGTTAAGAGCTGTAAGTGTCTCCATAACACCTTCCTGCTCTGCTGATGCAGTCAGTGTCAAACAGTCAATATATACATCTTCCTTTGGTATTCCATAAGCGCACGCTTTTTCCATGATTTTCTTAGCAATAGCAAAGCGTTCTTCGGCTTTAGGCGGGATTCCATTCTTATCCAGCGCAAGGCCTATAACTGCTGCACCATATTTTTTGACTAATGGAAAGATTTTATCCATAGTCTCATCTTCACCATTAACAGAATTAACTATAGGCTTTCCATTATATACTCTCAGAGCAGCCTCTATAACCTCCGGCATAGTTGAATCAATCTGCAGTGGTACATCAACCACTGCCTGCAGTGCCTGCACTGTATCCACCATCATCTTTTTTTCATCAATCCCCGGAAGCCCTACATTCACATCAAGAATATCTGCCCCTGCTCCAGTTTGCTCTAAAGCCTGTCCCAGAATATAATCCATATCATTATTAAGCAGTGCTTCCTTAAATACCTTTTTCCCTGTAGGATTGATTCTCTCTCCGATTATACGCGGTTCAGAAAGTGCAACAACCTTAGTTGCTGAGCATACTGCCGCAGCAGGCGGTGTCTTTTCAGCCGGAATGTTTCCTTCTTTTTCAAGCATATCTGCTATGGCTTTTATATATTGCGGATTCGTTCCGCAGCAGCCTCCGAATATCTTAATCCCGTACTTTCTCAGATTCTTTATTAATTCTGCAAATTCTTCGGGCGGACAGTCATACTTGTTAGTAACAGGGTCTGGAAGGCCCGCATTAGGCTTAACGACAATTGGTTTTGTTGTCCACTTTGAAAGCTCGGCAATTACAGGCTCCAATTCCTTTGGGCCAAGTGAGCAGTTAACTCCAAGCGCATCAACCCCAAGTCCGCTTAGGGTAAGTGCCATCGCAGGAACCGAAACTCCTGTAAATGTACGCATATTTGCTTCAAATGACATAGTACATATCACAGGCAGATTTGTATTTTCCCTGGCTGCAAGTACTGCTGCCTTGCATTCGAGCAAATCAGTCATAGTCTCAAATACAATAAGGTCTGCGTCCTTTCCTGCCACGACAATTTCCTTATAATACTCATAGGCTTCATCAAACTGCAGTGTTCCCGAAGGGGCTAACAGCTGTCCTACAGGCCCTACATCTAATGCAACACAGGCTTCCTTTCCTGTAATCCTGCAGGCCTTTCTTGCATTTACAACAGCTGCCCTTACAAGCTCATCAACTGAATATCCTGAGCCTTCAAGCTTATATCCATTGGCACCGAATGTATTGGCATATATGACATCTGCTCCGGCCCTTAAATACTGCGAATGGATATCTATAAGAATGTCCGGCTGCGTAATATTTAAAACCTCTGGAATCTCTCCCATCTTCATTCCTGCTGCCTGCAGCATAGTTCCCATTGCGCCATCAAGTATTACATAATCTCTGTTTAAAAGTTGTCTGAAGTCTTTAACCATTGCAGTGTCCACCCTTTTCTCTGAATTTACATATATCTCTCATATTACATGTCTGACAGCCCCTTGCCTGCCCTTTGACCGGCTCCCTTGAAAGTCCTATTACTGCTGTAACTGACTTAGTTGGAACAAGCATTGAGGACTCATTAACATGAAGTCCTATCAACTTATCTGCATTCAATATCTTAATAAAATCTCTCTGAAGACTTATTGGCAAATCCCCATACCCCAGCCCAAACCTGAAGGTCTGATAATACTGCGGCAGTTCCCTGCTAATTTCTGTCTCCAGCCTGTTACAGGCCTGCTCAACTGCAGCACTTGCCATGCTGTCCATAATAACAGCTTTTGCCATATCTGTCACTTGAAACGTCCTAATCATTCTGTCGGCTGCATCAGAAAGAGTCACTGCCATAAGCACCGCTCTGTCACAATTTGCGAGATGCCTTTTTATGGACTCTCCAAAAAGAATCAGATTAGTACCAGCAATTTCGACACCCTCCTGTCTTACAACGACATCAAACACTCTGTAAATTCCTCTCGGTCTTACCTGTGACACAATTTCATTTTCACACTGTCTCATAAGCTTTAACGTATCTGCATCTATTTCATTTTGTCCATACCCAAGATATCTCGCTGCCTCATGATAATCCAAGTCCGTTAATTCTATCTGTCCGTTCACACTAATCCTCATTCCATATTTTCATAATCTGTAACAACCTGATTGCGTCCGCCCCTTTTTCCGGTGTAAAGATGCCTGTCAGCCCGGTTAAACATATATCTTGGTTCTTCGCCGCTGATTCCCTTAGTAACACCAAACGTCATAGTGACACTTATAAATGTATCATTTCCTACGCATACCTTATTTGCTCTTATTTTATCCAGGATATTATTAATAATCCCTATGCTTTCCTCATATCCGGTTCTGTCAAAAACCAGCAGAAATTCTTCTCCTCCCCATCTTGCAACGAATCCGTAACTGGCCATTTCATTTTTTAAAAGCAGTGCGGTCTGCTCAAGCACCATGTCTCCTGCATCATGTCCATACGTATCATTGACTTTTTTAAAAAAATCTATGTCTCCTATTGCAATAGAATCCGCAGCCTTCTGGCTGGAGGATTTAAAAAACATTTCCTTTAATCTGTTTTCCGCATACCTGCGGTTATATATTTTGGTAAGTGCGTCCAGCTCCACCAGCTCTTTTAACGCTCTCTGCATTCCCATTACAGCCCTTCCCACATCAGAAATCTCGTCCTCATGATTAAAAATCTGTGCATCAAGGACACTGTCTAACTTTCCTCCCGAAACCTTATCCAGAGATTTCTTCAGCTCATATATTCTGTTAACAATACTGTTAGAGCTTCTGGTTGTATATATGCCTGCAGCAGCAATGCATAATATAAACAGCAGCAGTATAGGCATAACAGAAGCAAATATACTTCTGCTTACCGAAGCTGCCGCCTTGCCTGCAAAAACCATGCCTATACAGGTTTGGTCCGAATTATAAAGCGGTTTATAATATCCAAAATATGTCTGGCCATTTACCATGACATTATTATAGAAAACCGCCTGCTTTGCGTCTAATACTTCCTGCTTAACCTTCAGATTAACGGCAGTTCCTGATATTCTCTTTCCACTTTCATATTCAATCGTTGTAAGCACTCTCATATCGCCATAAAACACTGTAACATCAATATCACAGAGTCTTTTTATATCATCAAGCATTTCATTCTTATCATTAAGAAGTGTTTCGCCTTTATAAATGTATATATTGTCTGTCCCCTGCTTTGTAAAATCCCCCGGATATTTTTCATTGAAATTATATTCAAAAATATCACATAAATACTTAAGCTCCGTTTTTACTTCCTTCTCCATAGCACTTCTAAATGCAAAAAAAGCAATTACAGTAATAAGCACTGTAAGTATAAGCATTGGCATTACTACTTTTATTAATATCTGTTTCTTCAGGCCTAACGTCTTTCGTCCCCTCATAATAGCTCCATTCTCTATTATTTTGAATAACAGTGCAATCATTTATTTTATTATATATCACAGGGAAAAAATCCGCAATACAGATAGTGCCACAGTCTTGTTATCTTTGGACTGTGGCACTTCTATGCTATCTTTTTTTCTTTTCGGACTTTCTGTCTTTATTTTTCCTCTTTCTGCCGCCATCATTAGCCTTTTCAATATTTACGGTCCTGCCCTTAATCTTTACATTATTCATCGCATTAAGCACCTTATCAGCATGCTTTGCAGGCACTTCAACGAATGTATAATTATCCATCATATCAATAGCCCCCACCAGCTTGCCCGGCATTCCCGACTCTCCTGCAATTGCTCCTAAAATATTAGCAGGCTTTATTTTGTCTTTCCTGCCGACATTTATAAAAAGCCTTACCATTCTTCCACTGTTTTCATGGTCATTCTCGTAGTGGATTTCCTCGACTTCCTCGTTCTTATCAAGCGAGTCACCAATAAGCAGCTTAAGAAGAGCTGCTGCTATATCCATTGAAGTGTAATCCTCCTGATTCACATGATTCTCCACCATTTCTATCATTTCAGACAGTCCACCCTCTGCGATAGTGCTGCTTATAGTCTTGAATACTCCCTCAAGCTTTGTATTCTTAACATCATCAATCGATGGAATCGGTTTAGCAATTATCTTTGTCCTGCAGTAATGCATTATGTCCTTAAGCTTATAAACCTCTTTCCCTGATATGAACGAAAGCGCCAGCCCTGCACGTCCTGCACGTCCTGTTCTTCCTATTCTGTGTACATAATATTCCTCGTCCTGCGGCAGGTCGTAATTAAATACCACATCAACATCATCGACATCAATTCCCCTTGCAGCTACATCTGTAGCAATAAGAATTTCTGTTTTTCCGCTCCTGAAATCGTCCATGACACGATCCCTCTGCTGCTGTTTCATATCACCATGGATTCCATCTGCAAAATAGCCTCTGCCCTTTAGCTGTGATATGAGCTCGTCCACCTGTCTTTTTGTATTGCAGAAAACTACCGAAAGCCTTGGATTATATATATCAATAAGACGGCACAAAACCTCTGTCTTATTCTTAGGCCTTACTTCGTAATAAAACTGGTCAATATTAGACACTGTAAGCTCTTTTCTGACCACCTTAATTACCTGGGCGTCTTTCTGAAATGTTTTCGCAATATCCATAATTGCCTTATCCATCGTAGCTGAAAACATAATAGTCTGCCTGTCCACAGGCGTATCGGTAAGAATCGTTTCCATATCCTCCCTAAAGCCCATATCAAGCATTTCATCTGCCTCATCTAAGATAACCATTGATACGTTATCAAATTTCACAGTTTTCCTTCTCATATGATCCATAACCCGTCCCGGCGTACCAACAACAATCTGTACACCCGTCTTGAGTGCTTTTATCTGCCTTACGATTTCCTGTCCCCCATAAACCGGGAGTACCTTTATATCACTCATAAACTTTGCAAGCTTTCTTATTTCCTCTGCGACCTGGATAGCCAGTTCTCTTGTCGGGCAGAGCACTATTGCCTGCACCTTCTTTAGCTGCGGGTCAATTTTTTCAAGCATGGGAATCGTATAGGCGGCAGTTTTTCCTGTTCCCGTCTGCGCCTGTCCAACAACGTCCTGTCCACTCAAAATCACCGGTATTGACTGTGTCTGAATCGGTGAGGCTTCCTCAAACCCCATGTCTTCAACAGCCCGTAATATACGCTCATTTATCTGCAGTTCCTCGAATTTCATCAAAATTCCTTTCTTAAACATTTCTTTTTTATGTGCAACTTTTCAATCATACATGAAATACGTCTTAAAGTCAAAGCATATTTTTATTGCATTTAATAAACTAATTTCTTATAATGTGTTTATTGTTCAACAGAAATGGAGAAATTTATGATACTTTCATGTAATAATATCAGTAAAGCTTTTGGAACTGAACAGATTCTTAAGAACTGTTCATTTAACATAGAGGACAGGGAAAAGGCTGCTATTGTTGGCATCAATGGCGCTGGGAAATCAACGCTGTTAAAAATCATTGTTGGAGAAATGGCATCAGATACCGGACTTGTCACATTAGCCAGGGATAAAACTCTTGGATACCTTGCCCAGCAGCAGAACCTTGTTTCCCACAACACAATATTTGATGAAATGTTAAGTGTAAAACAGGATATCATAGACCTTGAACATCAGATACGCCAGACTGAAAAGAAAATGGAAAATGCTTCAGGAAATGACCTTGAAACACTTTTAAACCAATATTCACGCATGAACCATGAATTTGAAATGGCCAATGGTTATGCTTATAAAAGTGAAATTACAGGTGTCTTAAAGGGCCTTGGATTTTCAGAGCAGGATTTTTCCCTGAAAGTGGACACATTGTCCGGAGGCCAGAAGACACGTGTTGCATTAGGCAAGCTGCTTCTTTCCAAACCTGACATTATTCTTTTGGACGAGCCTACCAATCATCTTGATATGGAATCCATCAGCTGGCTCGAAAATTATCTGCTTACATACAATGGCAGCGTACTTATTGTTGCCCACGACAGATATTTCCTTGACAAAATAGTTTCAAAAATAATTGAGCTGGATAATGCAGCAGCCACTGTATTTTCTGGAAATTACACAGACTATGCCTCCAAAAAAGCAATTCTGCGTAATATGAAGCTTAAGGAATATATTAACCAGCAGCAGGATATTAAGCATCAGGAGGCTGTAATTGCCAAGCTCAAACAGTTTAATCGTGAAAAGTCGATTAAACGTGCTGAAAGCCGTGAAAAAATGCTTGATAAAATCGAGCTTGTAGAAAAACCTGTTGAGCTTAACGACAAAATGCATATAACACTTGAGCCAAATGTTATAAGCGGCAATGACGTCTTAAATGTCTCCGGTTTAACTAAGGCATTCGACAATAATACACTCTTTGACAACATAAGCTTTGAAATAAAGCGTGGAGAAAGACTGGCTCTTATCGGTAACAACGGAACAGGAAAAACAACTATACTGAAACTGATTAACGGGCTTATTGAGCCTGACTGTGGTTCAATCCATCTGGGTGCAAAGGTCACAATAGGCTACTATGATCAGGAGCATCATGTTCTTGACCCGGATAAAACTCTATTTGAGGAGCTTCAGGACGCATATCCTGATTTGAATAATACAAAAATCAGAAATACTCTTGCCGCATTTTTATTTACAGATGACGACGTATTTAAATATATCCGTGATTTAAGCGGCGGTGAACGCGGACGTGTTTCCCTTGCAAAGCTTATGCTTTCCAACGCCAATTTCCTTATTCTTGATGAACCAACCAACCACCTTGATATAACTTCAAAGGAAATTCTTGAAAATGCCTTAAACAGCTACACGGGTACTGTTTTATATGTTTCACACGACAGATATTTTATAAATACTACCGCTACAAGAATACTTGAGCTTACTAACAAAACAACAGTAAATTACATCGGAAACTACGATTATTATCTGGGAAAAAAGGACTCTCTGACATCTGCCATCTTACAGTCAAATACCACTTCCCCTGCTTTGAGCACAGCCATAGATGCCAGTGGGTCAGAAAAGCAGCAGTCAAAGGCTGACTGGAAGCACTCAAAGGAGGAGCAGGCTCTTTTAAAGAAGAAAAAAAATGCCCTGCAAAAAATTGAAAAACAGATTGAAGATGTTGAAAACAGAATCGCAGCAATTGACGAACAATATTCCAATCCTGCCATTGCAACGGATACGGGCAGGCTTATGGAGCTGCACAGGGAGCATTCCTCTCTTTCCGAGCAGCTGGATTCACTCTATGTTAACTGGGAAAAATTACAGGAATAGTGATATTTCACAAAAAATAAGTCCAAACACTGGTTTTTATGAGATGTTTTGTTGACAAAGACGGATTTTTGGCGTATAAATACATTATATTGTTATTCACTTATTTCTAAGGAGGATGGAGTTTTTATGAACAAAACAGAATTAGTTGCCGCTATGGCAGAAAAAGCTGAAATCTCAAAGAAAGATGCTGAAAAGGCTTTAAAGGCTTTCACAGAGACAGTTGCCGAAGAATTAAAGAAAGGTGAGAAGATTCAGTTAGTAGGTTTCGGAACATTTGAAACAGCTAAGAGAGCTGCAAGAACTGGCAAGAATCCACAGACAGGCAAGGCAATCAAGATTCCTGCTTCAACAGCACCTAAGTTTAAGGCAGGCAAGGGATTAAAAGATACTGTTAACGCAGGTCAGAAGAAAAAGTAATCTTGCTTTTTCCAATAATCTAACATATTATAAGAGTGTCGTGATTTAAAAATGTAATTCACGGCACTCTTTTTGGTTATAATAATCATTATATTTTTAGGAGGTTCTCCATGGAAATTGAGCGCAAATTTCTAATTTCTTCAATACCTAATGACTTAAGCCAGTATAAATGCCGCTTTATTGAACAGGGATATCTTTCCACTAATCCGGTTGTACGTGTCCGTCAGGATAACGATAAATATTATCTGACATATAAAGGCAGCGGTATGCTTGCAAGAGCTGAGACTAATCTTTTACTTACAGCCGAATCATACCACCACCTGCTTAAAAAAGCCGATGGGAATATAATCACCAAGCACCGCTATGAAATCCCTGATGGAACCGGAAAAATCATTGAACTTGATATATTTGACGGTATCTTTAAAGGAACCATCATAGCTGAGGTTGAATTTGAAACCATTGAGGAAGCAGAAAGCTATACCCCTCCTTCATGGTTTATAAAAGACGTAACAAATGACCCGCAGTACCACAATAGTAATATGAGCAAGAAGGTTTTATAATGAATACATCAATAAACAATGACGATAAAATAAATGATATTAACAATAATGATTTACAGCATAATCCAGCTTCTGACTTAGGACAGCTAAAGCGAATCCACCTGGCATCAGCCACTCTCTTAAAGTGGCTTGCATGTTCTATTATATGCGGCATTGCTGTTGGCTGCATCGGTGCACTCTTTTCTATTGTGCTTAATTGTGTCACTGCCTTCAGGTCATCACATGACTGGATAATTTTTTTACTCCCACTGTCAGGCCTTATAATTGTGCTTCTCTACCACTGGGCAGGCGTTGAAAAAAGCCAGGGTACTAATCTTGTAATTAATGCGATTCATTCCAATGAAGAAGTTCCTATCTACGTTGCCCCGCTTATTATTGTATCTACGATAATCACTCATCTTTTCGGAGGTTCTGCCGGACGTGAGGGTGCGGCACTTCAAGTTGGCGGCTCAATCGGCAACTTTTTTGGACGCCTCCTGAAATTTGATGACAAGGATACGAGAATTTTAATAATGTGTGGTATGAGTGCCTGCTTTTCCGCACTTTTTGGCACACCACTTGCCGCAGCAATTTTTTCGATGGAAGTAATCAGTGTTGGAGTTATGTACTATGCAGCCCTTGTTCCATGCGTATTATCTGCTTTAATAGCCGATGGTGTGGCAGGCCGCTTCGGACTTATTCATGAGCTATATAACGCAGGTGATATACCTGCACTTTCATTTATCATGGGTGCAAAGATTGTGTTTCTCGGAATCATATTCGCAGTTATAAGCATTTTCTTTTGTATGGGGCTGCATAAAGCCTCTGATTTATATAACAGATTCTTTTCAAACAGCTATATAAAAATCCTCGTTGCAGGACTGCTTGTTATAATACTGCGTTTCCTGTTTCAGACTACTGATTATCTGGGTGCCGGAACCGGAGTAATCGAAGAAAGCTTTATAAACAGCTGCGCCTGGTATGTATTTATTTTAAAAATTATTTTTACTGCTGTAACTTTAGGCGGCGGCTTTAAGGGTGGAGAAATTGTACCTGCTCTGTTTGTGGGTGCCACTCTTGGAAGCTTTCTTGCCCCTGTATTCGGACTTCCCATTGGATTATGCGCCGCATGCGGAATGGTCAGCGTATTCTGCGGCGCAACCAACTGTCCACTTACATCACTGCTTATGTCTATCGAAATGTTTGGGCTTGGCTCGGTAAAATACTGTTTTATCTCAATTTCTATCAGTTATCTTCTGTCAGGCTATTACAGTCTGTACCATAGCCAGAAGATTGTGTACTCCAAGTACAAGACGACTTACATTAATAGACAGTCTCATTAAAAGCAGATATTATTTATTCAGCTATATAAAAATCAGCTTCCGGCATCTTTCCGCCAATTGCTGCCGGATTTTCATCATAAAGCACTTTGAGGTAATTACTTACCTTTGTTTTCATATCCTCACCTGTAACACAGGTGATATTGCATTCAGGAATTGCTTTTCTGGCAACCTCCTCCTTAAAAATGCCGAACTTTTCAACAAGCTTTGCTGCAGCGTCCACATTTGAATTAACATATTCTGCCGAAGCTTTATATTCACGCATAAACTGTTCAACTGCAGACTTATTATTTTTATAATATTCTGCATTTACAACTATCACTCCAGTAACAACTGTACTGTCGTTTCCTTCAAGCTTTTCCCATTCGGCAGTCACATCTAGTGCTGTCCTTGCCTTAGAATTATTCATCTGAACTGTTGTCACATATGGCTGTGGAAGCATTGCAATAATCTCCTCACTGCTCTGTGCCATAATTGCGGCCACCTCCGCAGCCTCTGACTTAAATTCAATAGTGACCTCCTTATCCGGATCAATGCCTGCCGCTTTAAGAAGATGCCTTAATGTATATTCAGGTGTTGTCCCTTTACCTGTAGTATATATCTTCTTTCCTTTTAAATCGGCAACAGAATTAACAGAACTGCCAGTATCCATAATATACAGAACTCCTAACGTATTAACTCCAAGAATCCTGACTTTACCATTGCTTTTATTATAAAGGGTTGCCGCCGCATTACAAGGAAGCGCTGCAATCTGCACCTCATTCTTTAACAGGTCTGCCGTGAATACATCGGCAGAAGCTGCAACATTAAATGTGTAATTATTCTTAGCTGTATTATTCTGATTATCCTCCATAATCTTAACAAGCCCTATTCCTGTCGGCCCTTTCAATGCAGCAGCGCTGATATCATGCTTAACTTCCTTTGAAATATTTTCATTTCCCGCATCATTTTTTACGCAGCCTGTTATTGTCAATGCAAATGTTAATACTGCCATAAGCATTACTGCTATTTTTTTTAACCTTTTCATAAATTTCTCCCATCTGATTTCTAATATCTTAATTCCTGAATAACAAACTGCAGTGTTTTTCTACCGTTGTATTCGTTAATATCCGGATAATATATCATGGATACCTGTTGTCCCACTTTAGGAATGTCATCTAAATCCACTCTAAACTGAACCGCATTAATAATTTTACCATAAGCACTTTCAAGCTGCAATTTAAGCACATTCCTGTTTTTTCCAATTACTGCCGCCATACGTACCTTAAGATTCTTATCAGCAAATACAGGCTTCTCATTTCCCATGCCAAAAGGTTCCAGAACATGAAGCTGATTAACAATATCAAAGCTCACATAATCCACAGGCATCGCTGCATCAATCCATCTGCATGGCGTCAGCTCCTTTTGTGTCAAAGTCTGGTTTTTATTAAGCCTCCTCCTGAGCACCTCTATATTTTCAATTGGCAGTGATAATCCCGCAGCCATGGGATGTCCTCCAAATGCAGTAAATAAATCCCTGCATTTGCTTAATTCTTCAAACATATTATATTTTTCAATAGAACGTGCTGAACCTTTTGCCCCATCTGCTGCATCAGTAATAACTATCGTCGGTTTATAATAACGCTCCTTAATGTCACCAGCTATAAGTCCTGCAATACTTTCATGGCATTCCGGCAGATATACTACCAAAACATTGTCATTTAATAAATCAGAGCTTTCCACATATGCTATTGCCTTATCCTTTTCTTCCTGAGTCATTCGTTTTCTTTCTTCATTAAGATTCCTTAATTCCTTTGCCTTTGCAGCTGCCTCTGATTCGTTTTCACAAAGCATCAGCTCTATTGCCATGTTTGCAGTTTCCAAACGACCGCTCGCATTTAAGCATGGACATATAACAAAACCAAACTGATACGATGTAAGATTATATATATCAAGTTCACAGGCCTCAATCAGCGCACGAAGTCCAATGTTCTTAGTATACTTAATATGATTCAGACCATATTTTACAAGGATACGGTTTTCGTCCTTCAGCTCAACCAAATCTCCTACAGTAGCTACAGCTGCAAGCTCCGCAAGTTCTTCAAGCTTTATTAAATTTATATTTAATTTTTCAAACAGCTGTTTAATCACCTTAAATGCAACTCCTGCTCCGCATAAATTCTCATATGGATAGTTACATTCCTGCTGGTGTGGATTAACTACAGCGTCAGCGTCAGAATACTGATATATTTTTTCCCCTTCATTCTCTAAAAATGGAATGGCATGATGGTCTGTGACAATCACTGTAAGTCCTTTTTCCTTTGCATAAGCAATCTCCCCAATCGCTGCTATTCCATTATCACAGGTAATAATCGTATCAACTCCGCCTTCTATCGCATGATCAATCATAGTCTTATTAATCCCATAGCCATCAGTAATACGGTGAGGCACCATATATGTAACCTGTGCTCCTGCAGTTGTCAAGCCCTTTACAAGTATAGAAGTCGAACATATTCCATCTGCATCATAGTCACCAATAACACATATATTCTTATGTTCTGATATCTTATCCACAAGAATCCCTGCTGCTTTATTAACATCTTTCATCAGCCCAGGCTCATACATATCCTCTATATATCCATTCAGGTACCTGTCAATCTCTTTTTCAGTAATAATATCCCTGTTTCTCATAACTCTTGCAATGACCTGGTCAATACCAAATTTACGCTGTATGCCCTTAAAGTCAGCTTTCTTGGCATACAGTCTCCATTCACTTTTCATACATTTCCTTTCATATAAAAAGAATAGTGCAGCCAACTGCAAATGTGCCGTCAACTACACTATCATGATTTAATATATCAAATTTAAAGCACGAAAAAAGTTAAACCTGAGCTCCGTCCTTAGAAACCTTGGCTTTCTGCTTCTCTTTTTCCATTGCTTCAGCTATACCCTTTTTCTTTCCGCCAAGCATGTACCATACAGCACTTGTAATACATACTGAAGAATAAGCACCAACAACTACACCAACCATTAAAGGTAACGCAAACTCTCTTACAGAAGAAACTCCAAATATAAACAATGTGAAAAGCATTATAAATGTAGTTACATTTGTATTAATAGTTCTCGTTAAGGTTGTTGTGACAGCCTTATTTACAAGCTCTGTGATATTAGTCTTTGTTGTAGCTGTCTTTAATGACTCTCTGATACGGTCAAAGATGATAATTGTAGCATTGATTGAATAACCAACCAGCGTAAGCATACATGCAATAAATGTTGTACTTACTGTTACTCTTGCAAGTGCATAGAATGCAAGCAC
>JAUNPT010000181.1 GCA_030536565.1 Eubacteriales bacterium
TATCACCCTGAAGCTTAAAAACATTCATTACACCATCTAAAATTCCCATATCATCTATCTCCTATTATTCATATAATTTCTTGCGCCAAAAATTGCTGTTCCCACTCTGACAAAAGTAGCACCTTCTTCGATTGCAACACTGTAATCATTGGTCATACCCATGGACAATGTATCCATAGAAATATTATCAATGTTTTTTTCATTGATGTCAACACATAATTGCTTTAATTTTCTAAAATAGTCTCTATTTTCCTCAGCTTTTTCTACATTCGGAGCACTTGTCATAAGTCCTCTGACCCTGATTCCTTTCATTTTTGAAATTTTAAGTACTGCGCCGTAAGTCTCCTCCACCGTAAAACCAAATTTGTTTGCCTCCAGCGCTACATTTATTTCAAGAAGTATATCTGTTATCACATTCTTTTTGATGGATTCCTTACTTATTTCTTCTGCCAGCCTTACTGAATCCACCGAATGAATCATGCTTACCCTTCCAACAATATATTTAACTTTATTTCTCTGTAAATGTCCAATCATATGCCATTCTATATCTGATGGCAGGGTTTCCATCTTGTCCATAAGCTCCTGAACATAATTCTCACCAAATAACCTTATCCCGCTATTATAAGCTTCCATAAGTATTTCATTAGGCTTTGTTTTGCTTACGGCAATAAGACTTACATCTTTAAAATTCCTTCCTGACCTTTCACACGCAGCAGCTATATTTTTCTTAACAACCTCAATCTGTTCTTCTATCATAATCTCTCCATTTAATAAATCATTTCATTCTCTGTATACTTTGAAGCATCCAAAACAATTCTGTCATATATCGAAACGCCCTTGGCAACACCCTTCTTTACAATGTAATATTCCTTATTTTCATCAATAATATCAATCAGCTCAAACACTGTATATCCTGTATTGACACAATATACGCCTTTCAATTTTTCTGTCTGGCCTGCCACAAATCTTGAGGCAGAATCACTCTTAACGAGTACAGTTCCTGCATTAAACGTACTTTTATTAACATAACAGTATGTATCATCAAGCTTATAAATATCCGCTTTCACAAACCTAGGCACCAGCTGTCCATCACTATTATAGCTTTCTGTAATAAACCCATAATCTGAATCATTGCCGCCTGTTGTAAGATACTCCTTAGGTATTGTATAAAATTCCTGCTCGACAGCCGCTGATACAGGTATTTTTAAGCCGGAAAAGCCTGACGTTACAAGTTCTATATCCAGAAACCTGTCCGTCGCATACCTAATCATATACTTATCCAATGAAATTCTGCCATAAGAATTGCCATTCACAGTTACAATTGAAAATGCCCCTGTAGTTGTAATATTATCTTTTTTAAATTTAATCGTCATGGCAGTTTTTGACGTTAAATTATTTCTGCTGATATCCTCACTTGTAAGAGGAATAAGCAGATACCAGTTTTCACTTGTAACCAACTTATATGTTGGATTGCCTGAAACAACAAGGCTCTCTGACTTCAAGCTGTTCTTTGTATACCTTGTTTTATCAAACATTTCTTTAGTAACAGTTTCATCTGTGACCGTCTCATATCCATCAATAGAATAAACTACAACACCTCCAGTATCTGATTTAACTGTCTGAAACAGATTAGAGCTTCCTGTACTCTCCACAATAGATTCAAGATTCTCCATAAGATTCTCGTTCAAAGCCTGCAGCACAGTTGAGTTAAGGTCAGCCTTAAGGTCATAGATTTTAGAGAAATCACTTCCATCGTAATCTGTTTTAAAATTATTGAGAGTTATCTTAATTGTACTTAATGCCTGATCTGACAGTGAATTAGCTCCTCCAACCGAATACTGCGATAATATATCCGCAACTCTTCCCGTTTCATCAACGGTATAAATTGTATCATCTGTTTTAACCTTTGTTCCCTCTCTCTGATAATAATTAATATTACCCGAATAAGAGGAGTTGTACACTTTCTCCTCTCTGACTGCTATTCCGGTAAATGCTTCATTTGTATTAAGCGAGCCGGTTTCAACCTCATACGTCTGAACCTTGGATTTTGACATATACATAACAACAAAGCATATTATATAAACTATTATAACTGCAAAAATTATAGCTGCAGCTTTCGGTTTTCTTCTGTATCGAATAACGTGATTATTCTGATTTGCCATAAAAACTCCAATTCATATTATCTGTAAATCTTGTATTATTTTATCATTTATAAAACTGATACACAAGTTCATTCATATATTTCATGAATAAATCCCCAAAAAAGGTAAAAACTATAACCATAAAAATATGATATAGAAGGAAGGACAATTATGAAATCAAATGTAATAGACTACACAGCATTGACCATCGTCATAATCGGTGCAATAAACTGGGGACTGGTTGGATTTTTTAATTTTAATCTGGTTTCTTTTATCTTCGGTTCATCAGTCCTTGTATGCCGAATTATTTATGCAATTGTAGGTATATGCGGATTATATCTACTCAGTCTTTACGGACGAATTGCAGATATGAGCAGATAATTTTAAAACTGAATGCTGCCATATATGAATGAATCACACTCATATATGGCAGCAAATTTTCACTGATATATTTCTCTCCATTCCATATCGCCTCGTTCCAATGACTTAATCAGTAATTCTGCTGTCGCAAGATTAGTCGCAACAGGAATATTATACATATCACACAAATTACATACATTATTAGAATCCGGCTCATGAGCCAGCGGATTTTCTGCTTCACGAAGGAAAATAACCAAGTCCAGCTGATTGTGCTCTATCTGTGCACAAAGCTGCTGGTCTCCGCCTAAATGCCCTGCCAGGAACTTATGAATAGAAAGATTTGTGACTTCCTCAATCAATCTTCCAGTTGTACCTGTTGCAAACAATTGATTTTTATTTAAAATCCCACGATAGGCAATACAGAAATTCTGCATAAGCTTTTTCTTAGAATCATGTGCAATTAATCCGATATTCATAAGTATCCTCCCATACATATACCCCTCCATATACTCAAATATATAGCGGTATTATTAATTATCCCCTAAAATCTTCTGCAAAGATATCATCATCTCTTTCTACTTTTCTTTGAAGTCCAATATTCAGTACAAAGCCAATTGCTATATATAAAGTCATAAGAGATGTCAGACCATAACTGATGAATGGCAATGGCTGCCCTGTATTAGGCAAAATGCGTGTAGCAACCCCCATATTGATAAAGCTCTGAATTGCTATATACCCTGCAACTCCGCAGCAGACCAGCCTGCCTGCAAAATCCTTTGCCCTTACAGCTGCAATTATACACTCAATTACAATCAATGACAATAAAATAATTGTAAAAACACAGCCGACAAAGCCTAATTCCTCACCCAAAACCGCAAATATGAAGTCCGTCTGTGACTCCGCTATATATCCTGTATTTTTAAGAGAGGACGGATCATCTGTAT
>JAUNPT010000020.1:0-794 GCA_030536565.1 Eubacteriales bacterium
CCACGTCTATCTGTACTTGTGCATTCTTAGTGTAAATGCTCTTAGAAAAATGTAATATAAAATCAAAAAGATATGATACTGTAAGCACAATTGCCGCAGCAGAGACAACTTTTCCATTCAGGGACATAACAAAGCCCTGCACCACCTTATTGAAAAATCCAAAAATAAATATTGCCAGCAGTCCCCATGCCAATGTACTTTCAAGGCACAAAATCCCTTTGTAATTAAATGGAAGATGTTCATAATTCCACCAGACTTCACCAAACAGTTTTAGCATAAGCTGTGCTGTAATATATTCATATGCAGTAGCACATATACAGCCAAATACATACAGCAGCAGATAGTTGTCCTCTATTGGCGCAAATATATTAAACGCTATAAATGTTCCGAATCCATATATAACACAGAATGGCAGCTTCGCAAACCCTCTGTTTTCCCATCTGCCAAGCTGTACCCTGATTACAACGCATTCCATTGCCCAGCCACAGAAGCTGTAAATAAAGAACCACACCGCAAGCTGGCAAGGATTCATACCTCGAAATGTTAATGATAACAAATCCATTCCTTCTACCTCTCATTTTTCACTTTATTAATACAGAACCTTGTCTTCATTTCCCGACTTACTGTCACGAAGCATTATGAAATAAATTCTCATATACATCACAAATGAAAGCGTCAATGCCGCCACACATACAATAATAAGCATAAACTGCAGTACCGCATTCATATGTGGAAATGCAATCAACACCAGCATGACCATATATAATACCGCTGTAGATACCTTGCCATACCAT
>JAUNPT010000020.1:804-22030 GCA_030536565.1 Eubacteriales bacterium
GCACCGTCAAGCCTTCTATGTCTTTTTCTAAATATAAAAAATCCTGTAAAAGCTGAAACAGCTTCTTTAACAATCAGGTAGATAACCAGAAAAAACATATACCTTATATTCCACGTCAATGCCACAAGCATGGCAAGCTGCATAAGCTTATCTGCAACCGGGTCAATAATCTTTCCTAAATCCGTAATCATATTACATCGCCTTGCAATCTGTCCATCCAGCATATCTGTCAGGCCAGACAGCAAAACAATAACTGTGGCGGCATAATAATCCTTTGGCTCTGCCGCTGTAAAATATACATACAAAAATAAAGGAACCATTATTATTCTTAAATAACATAAAATATTCGGAAGTTTAACCAAATCACCTAATTCAAATTTAAACTTCATATTTCCTCCACTCCAGCCGACCGCTTACATTAAACCTTCTAATGTTTCTCTTACTGCCTTAATAAAATCCTGTGTATTTAATGTCACAGGATTCTCTATTGACGTAATCAATGCAAGATCCTTTGTCATCTTACCATCTTCAATTGTCTTAATACATGCTCTTTCCAGAAGGTCTGCAAATCCAGCAAGCTCAGGTATATTATCTAACTCCCCGCGCTTTCTTAAAGCACCAGTCCATGCATAGATTGTGGCAATTGGATTTGTTGAGGTTTCTTCACCCTTAAGATGCTTGTAATAGTGTCTCTGAACTGTACCATGTGCAGCTTCAAACTCATAGCAGCCATCTGGAGATACCAATACTGAAGTCATCATGGAAAGTGAACCAAATGCTGTGGCAACCATATCACTCATAACATCACCATCATAATTCTTACATGCCCAGATATAACCACCCTCTGAACGCATTACTCTGGCAACCGCATCATCTATCAATGTGTAGAAATATTTTATGCCTGCATCTGCAAATTTCTCTTTATATTCATTATCGAATATTTCCTGAAAAATATCCTTGAATGTATGGTCATATTTTTTTGAAATTGTGTCCTTTGTCGCAAACCATAAATCCTGTCTGGTCTCTAAAGCAAAATTGAAGCAGCTCTTTGCAAAGCTCTCAATTGAGCATTCAAGATTATGCATTCCCTGCAAAACACCGGCTCCCTTGAAATTATGAATCAGTTCTCTTGTTTCCTTACCATTCTCATCAGTAAATACCAGCTCTGCTTTACCCGGCGCAGAAACCTTCATCTCTGAAGCCTTGTACACATCACCATAGGCATGTCTGGCGATTGTGATTGGCTTTGTCCAGTTCTTTACATATGGCTCAATCCCCTTTACAATAATTGGTGCACGAAATACAGTACCATCCAGCATTGCACGTATTGTACCATTAGGGCTCTTATACATTTCCTTTAAGTTATATTCTGTCATTCTGGCTGCATTTGGAGTAATTGTGGCACATTTAACTGCAACGCCATATCTCTTAGCAGCCTCTGCTGAATCAATTGTCACCTGATCATTTGTTTCATTTCTATATTCCAGACCTAAATCATAATACTCTGTATTTAATTCAATATATGGACTCAGCAGTTCGTCCTTTATAAGCTTCCAGAGGATTCTTGTCATTTCATCCCCGTCCATCTCAACAAGTGGTGTTGTCATTTTTATCTTTTCCATACCGCAGTTTCCTCTCTTATATATAAATTTCCAATAATTATATCTGATTTGTAAATTTTTGTAAACAGCCTATGTTTGTCTTTCCCGTTTCTGTTAATAATTTCTTTAATGAGAGTGCCTTTTGACACTGGCATCACCTTTATATTATCTGCCGGCAAAGCAAAATTAGCATTGTATTAGCAATTTTAGTCTGTTATAATAGCCAAAGCAAATATAGTTGCAAAACAAGGAGGACAAATCCTCTCCTCGTCGAAGGACTCGGATTTTGCTCCGCAAAACAAGGAGGATTATTATGTGTGGATTTGCAGGTTTTACCGGACATCTGGACAATGGTGAAGAAATATTGGCTAACATGATGAATAAGATTATCCATCGTGGGCCTGACAGTGCCGGTCAGCATATAGATGGAAAAGCATATCTGGGATTTAGAAGACTTAGCTTTATCGACTTAGATAATGGAAGTCAGCCCATGTATAACGAAGATAAAAAAATCGTCATTACATTTAATGGAGAAATATATAACCATGAGGAGCTTAGAAATGAATTAATCCAGAAAGGTCATACTTTTGCAAACCGTTCTGACACAGAGGTCTTAATTCATGCCTACGAGGAATATGGTGAAGACATGTTAAATATGCTCCGCGGCATGTTTGCATTCGTAATCTGGGACAGTGAAAAAGAAACGCTTTTCGGTGCAAGGGATTTCTTCGGCATCAAACCATTTTACTATGCCATTATTGATGGAAATATTGTTTTTGGTTCCGAAATAAAAAGTATATTAGAATATCCCGGGTATAAAAAGGCTGTCAATGAAACTGCCTTGGAAAATTACCTTACATTCCAGTACTCCGTTCTTGAAGAAACCTTCTTCAAAGGAATTTACAAGCTGATGCCAGCGCACTTCCTTAAATTTCATGATGGCAGGCTTGATATAAAACGCTACTGGACGCCAACCTTTGAGGCTGATAATTCAAAAACTCTTGACGAGTTCGTTAATGAAATTGATGCCGCAATGCATGATTCTGTTGAGCATCACAAAATCAGTGATGTAGAAGTCGGCTCTTTCCTTTCAAGCGGTGTTGACTCAAGCTATGTAGCTGCTACATTTAATGGAGATAAGACATTTACTGTAGGCTTCGACTACGAAAAATATAATGAAATTGATTACGCCAAGGCTTTGTCTGACAAAATCCATATTGATAACTACTCCAAGCTTGTAACAAGTGAAGAATACTGGAATGCAATACCAACTATACAATACCAGATGGACGAGCCTTTAGCCGACCCTTCAGCCATTGCACTTTATTTTGTAAGCCAGACTGCTTCAAAGCATGTGAAAGCTGCCATGTCTGGTGAAGGTGCTGATGAATTTTTCGGCGGATACAATATTTACCATGAGCCTCACGACCTTGCCGGCTTCCAGAAGCTTCCTCTCGGCCTAAGAAAGGCCCTTGCTAAGTGTGCTTCTGCCCTGCCATTTAAGTTTAAGGGTAAGAATTTCCTTATACGTGCCAGCAAGACTGTTGAAGAACGCTTCATTGGCAACGCATTTATGTTTACCGAAAAGGAACGTGCAAAGGTACTTAAAAATCCTACTGGAAAATATAATCATACTGAACTTACCAAGCCTTTTTATGACCAGGTTAAGGATCAGGATGACGTTACTAAGATGCAGTATATTGATATTAACTTCTGGCTCATTGGAGACATTCTGCTAAAAGCTGATAAAATGAGCATGGCACACTCCCTTGAGGTTCGTGTACCTTTCCTTGACCGCAAGGTATTTGATGTTGCCAGAACAATTCCTGCAAAATACAGAGTCAACAAGCAGAACACAAAATATGCCATGAGAATGGCAGCCCACAGGTATCTTCCTGACATGGTTGCTGAAAAGAAGAAGCTTGGCTTCCCTGTACCAATCAGAATCTGGTTAAAGGACGAAAAATACTACAATATCATTAAGAAGTCCTTCACAAGTAAAGCAGCAGACAAGTACTTTAACACCAAAGAGCTTATTAAGTATCTTGATGACCACAAGGCTGGAAAGGCAGATAACTCCAGAAAAATCTGGACTATCTACATGTTCCTTGTATGGTATGAAGATTTCTTTGGCGATGGAACAAAAAAAGCAGCATAAATTAGTTATATAATTTTCTCAATAAATACACAGAAAGAGGCGTTTTATGCAGATTCATTTTCCATCTAAAAAAGAAATTTTTTCTATACCTAATATTATGGGGTATTTTCGTATATTACTGCTTCCCTTTATAGCTTCCGGCATTCTTAACGGGCTGCATTCAATGACCATAATCCTCCTTGTCATAAGTGCATTAACGGATTTTTTTGATGGCAGAGTTGCAAGAAGGTTTAACATGGTTACCAATCTTGGAAAAGCGCTTGACCCTGTTGCAGACAAGCTTACACTCTGTATTTTGTTTTTATGCCTTGCAGTAAAAAATGATTATGCCCATGTTATTGTCATTGTAATGATTTTTAAGGAATTTTATATGCTGCTTATGGAAATGATTGTAAAAAAATCCAGCGGCAGCACCACTGGTGGAGCCAAATGGTATGGAAAGGGCTGCACAGCCGCCCTTTTTATTTCACTTGGCATATTCCTTATATTTCCACATATAGGTGCCATGTTATCAAATATCATAACGCTCTTTGTTGTGTATATCATGATATTTACAATGCTTATGTATGGTTTTCTGTTTAGAAGCATATTAAAAAATGAACCTTCGGTTAATATAAAGCACCGCAAAAATAAGCCTGATAAAAAATTCAACCCAGTCTTACGTTCATTTTTTTACACTTTGCTCCTTATTTTATTTTACATTGTATCAGGTGCTGCTTTACCATTTTTAAACCACCCTGCAGTGAGCATGGAATATGATGAGGCCTTTAATATAAATGATTACAGATATACTGATGTCACATCAGACTTAAATAGCACTTATGATGAAACAAGCCCGCAGACGTCCTGTAATACTGACAGAGTCCGTCTTATAGCCACTAATGACGAAGCCTTAAATGAACGGATACGCCTTATAGATATGGCAAAGGATTCTATTATCCTTTCAACCTTTGATTTTAGAGCCGATGAAAGCGGCAAAGATGTAATCGCAGCCCTCTGTGATGCCGCTGACCGCAATGTTGACATTAAAATTCTCGTTGATGGTTTTTCAAGTATTCTCAACATGGATGGAAAAAAAGAATTTTATGAGCTGGCATCTAAGCCCTGCGTTGAGCTGAAAATATATAATCCAGTGAATATATTAAAGCCCTGGAACCTTATGGGCAGAATGCATGACAAATATTTAATAGTTGATGATTATGGATACATGCTTGGCGGACGTAATACCTTTGACCTGTTCTTAGGCTCATATTATGCTGACTACAAAAACCTTGACTTAGAGGTATTTGTCTGGAATGAAGGCAATAACGCTTCTTCCTCCCTAAATCAGGTTAAAGCATATTTTGATAAAATATGGGAGCTCTCATACTGTGAACCATACAATTATCCAGCCAGTTTTCCAGATTCAAACATCTCTAAGAATACCTGTGCTGACTTAACACAGCGTCTTACGGATTTTAGATTGAACAAATCGGACATTTTAAACAGGGCTGATTCAATTGAAAATACTCTCCGTGCTGGAAAAATCAAGCTTCTCTCCAATCCAATACACAGAGGGAATAAAGAACCTTACATATACAGCAGACTATACAGGCTTATGGATTCTGCAAGTGAACGGGTATATCTTCACACTCCTTACATTATATGCAGCAAAGATATGTATAAAGGACTTACTGCCATTGGCCATAAAAACATTGAGACAAAGCTTTTGCTAAATGCACCTGAAACTGGTGCCAACCCATTTGGCTGCAGTGACTATGTAAGCGAGAAAACCAATGTCCTTGCCACTGGTTTTTCTATATACGAATATATGGGGAATTATTCATACCATACAAAAGCTGTACTTATCGACCATGATTTAAGCATAATAGGTTCTTACAACACAGATATGCGAAGCACCTATCTGGACACAGAGCTTATGCTTTCAATTGAAAGCAAAGAACTTAATGCTGCCTTGGAAAATGTTATGTCTGAAGCTGAAAGCCAGTGCCGGTACCGAATATCAGAAACAGATTACACTGTGCCTGTCTCTGTGACAGATGCTGCATTCAACAAAAAAGACCGCATAATGAATAAACTAATTGTATTCATTACACGGCCATTCCGTTTTTTATTATAACTGTGAAGTACAGTGTGGACAGCGTGTTGCCTCCATGGCAATCTCACTCTTACAATATGGACATGTCTTTGTGACTGTCTTTGTAACTTCTTCATCTTTTTTACTGAATTTATCATTTATTTTATTAATCAGCTGTATTAACATGAAGATTACCAGTGCTGTAATCAAAAAGTTAATTACAGCTGTAATAAAATTCCCATAACAGAGCACTGGTGCATTCTCCCCAGTTCCTAATGCAACCTTAAGGTTAGAAAAATCAATCCCGCCAAATATACCAAGAACAGGTGTCAGTATATCCTTATTCAGGGAAGTCACAATAGCTGTAAATGCTCCGCCAACGATAACACCGACTGCCATATCCATAACATTTCCACGCATAATAAACTTCTTAAATTCAACAATAAAACCTTTTTTCTTAGCCATTTTCAAACTCCTCCGTATACTAATATAAAACTTTTCACTTATCAAATGAATCCTATATATACTCCAAGGCTTTATCTGTTATTGATTGCTGCCTGTGCTGCAGCAAGTCTGGCAATCGGCACTCTGAATGGTGAGCAGCTTACGTAGTTAAGACCTGCCTTGTGGCAGAATTCAATACTTGATGGATCACCACCATGCTCTCCACAGATGCCGCATTTCAAATCAGGACGTGCTGCACGTCCTTTATCAACTGCCATCTTAACAAGCTGGCCAACACCATTCTGGTCTAATCTTGCAAATGGGTCTGATTCATAAATTTTGCTCTTGTAATATGAATCCAGGAACTTTCCAGCATCATCTCTTGAGAATCCAAATGTCATCTGCGTAAGGTCATTTGTACCAAATGAGAAAAATTCAGCCTCCTCTGCAACTTCGTTGGCAAGGAGTGCAGCTCTTGGAATCTCAATCATTGTGCCAATCTTATAATGAATATCTGAATTTTTTTCTTTCTTAACAGCTTCAGCAACCTCAATAACAACATCTTTAACAAACTTCAGCTCTTTCCTGTCACCAACTAAAGGAATCATAATCTCTGGGATAATATCGTATCCCTTTTCATTTTTTACCTCGATGGCAGCCTCCATAACAGCCCTTGTCTGCATCTTAGCAATCTCTGGATAAGTTACTGCGAGACGACAGCCTCTATGCCCCATCATAGGATTAAATTCATGAAGTGCTGCACAGGTATCCTTGATATCCTGAACCGAAATATTCATATCCTTAGACAACTGCTGGATATCCTCCTCATCTGTTGGCAGAAACTCATGAAGTGGTGGGTCTAAATATCTTACAGTCATTGGTCTGCCCTCAAGAGTTTCATACATAGCCTTAAAGTCAGCTTTCTGGAACACAAGCAGCTTATTAAGGGCTGCTTCCCTTTCTTCTACTGTCTTAGAAAGAATCATCTCTCTAATTCTTGGAATCCTGTCCTCTCCAAAGAACATATGCTCTGTACGGCAAAGCCCAATTCCTTCTGCCCCAAGTTCTACAGCCTTCTTTGTATCCCTTGGTGTATCAGCATTAGTCCTTACGCCAAGCGTTCTAAATGAATCTGCCCACGCCATAATTCTTCCAAAGTTTCCGCTTACTGTTGCCTCCACTGTCTTAATATCACCCTTGTATATCTTACCTGTAGAACCATCAAGTGAGATGTAATCTCCCTCCTTGAATATATTTCCACCTAATGAGAATGTCTTTGCCTCCTCATCAATAGCAATAGCTGCACAGCCTGATACACAACAGGTTCCCATTCCTCTGGCAACAACAGCTGCATGGCTTGTCATACCACCACGAACTGTAAGGATACCCTGTGAAGCCTGCATACCTTCAATATCCTCTGGTGATGTCTCAAGTCTTACTAATATAACTCTTTCACCTCTGCCGCCTTTTCCTGCTGCCTTGGCTTCCTCTGCCGTAAAATACACTTTACCTGCAGCAGCTCCTGGTGATGCAGGAAGAGCCTCACCTATTACCTCCCCATTCTTCAGGCTTTCAGCATCAAACATTGGGTGTAACAGCTGATCTAGAGATTTAGCATCAATTCTTGTAACAGCCTCCTGCGGCGTAATCTTTCCTTCATCTACTAAATCGCAGGCAATCTGAATAGCTGCTGGAGCAGTTCTCTTTCCGTTCCTTGTCTGTAAAAAGAAAAGTCTGCCTTCCTCAATTGTAAATTCCATATCCTGCATATCACAATAATGGTTTTCAAGTTTCATGGCAAGGTCAATAAATTCCCTGTAACACTCTGGCAGGTCGTTGGCAAGCTGTGTAATTGGCTGAGGTGTACGAACACCTGCAACTACGTCCTCACCCTGGGCATTAATTAAATATTCACCATAAATTCCCTTCTCACCAGTAGATGGATTTCGAGTAAATGCAACCCCTGTTCCAGAGGTTTCTCCCTTATTGCCAAACACCATAGTCTGGACATTGACAGCTGTTCCCCAGTCACCCGGAATATCATTCATTCTCCTGTATACAATAGCCCTCGGATTATCCCATGAACGAAATACTGCTTTAACAGCTTCCATAAGCTGTACCTTTGGTTCCTGAGGAAATTCCTCGCCTCCCATTGCATTTTTATATACGTCTTTAAATTTTTCAATAAGAATCTTTAAATCATCAGCTGTCAGTTCTGTATCATACTTAACCTTCTTAGCTTCTTTAACCTCATCAATTATCTTTTCAAAGTATGATTTAGGAACCTCCATAACTACATCTGAAAACATCTGGATAAATCTTCTATATGAATCATATGCAAATCTTGGATTACCCGTTTTCTTTGCAAAGCCTTCAACAGCCACATCATTTAAACCAAGATTAAGAATTGTATCCATCATACCGGGCATAGATGCTCTTGCACCTGAACGAACAGATACAAGAAGCGGGTCATTAATATCACCGAATTTCTTTCCATTGATACCCTCAAGCCATTCAATATGGGCAAATATCTGATTCTTTACATCATCTGTAATCATCTTTCCACTGTTGTAATAGTCTGTACATGCCTCTGTTGTAACTGTAAATCCCTGCGGAATAGGCAGCCCCAAATTAGTCATCTCTGCCAAATTAGCACCTTTTCCACCAAGCAATGCTCTCATATCAGCATTGCCCTCCTCAAACTTGTAAACCCATTTTGCCATAGAAAAAAATACCTCCATATTTTTAAATTATACAACAGGCTCCCCATTGGATTGTTCATGTCGCGTACGATACTCTCTAAAATCTATCCCAATAATTATATTTATACAGTTTGCCTCTGTATTATTGTTAAAATTATAACACTGTTTTTATTCATATGCAACAACTTTGTACTTTTTTTAATACAAATTAGTATCTGTTATCAAATACCCTTGTTGATTTTTTCTCACTTCTTGGCAAATCGCCTAAATTAACTGGTTTAACCTCCGGCGTCATTCCAATTTTACTCTTAAAGGCTTCCTGTATCTGATTCTGAAGCTCATATTTGTTAGCATCTGGCTTTGCTTCTACAAACACTGTCATTATATCTTTTCCAAACATATGATCAATCATAATCTGAAATTCACTTGAAGCACCATCAATATCCTTTAAAAGCTCATCAACCTGACTTGGGAAAATGTTAACTCCCTTAACCTTAATCATATCATCTGTACGTCCAATAATCGTATCTATTCTTGGATACTTGCAGCCACATTTACATTCACCTGTAAGCTTTCTTGAAAGATCATGAGTACGGTAGCGGATAAGCGGAGCACCTTCCTTCTGAAGTGTTGTGATAACAATTTCGCCTGTTTCTCCATCCGCAACAGGCTCTCCTGTTTTAGGGTCAACTATTTCAATATATACGAAGTCATCCCAATAGTGCATACCACATTCATAGTCACAGCTTACTGCAATTCCAGGTCCATAGACTTCAGTCAGACCATAAATGTCATATAAAGAAACACCCAGCTCACTGGCAATCCTTTTACGCATCTTTTCACCCCAGCGCTCAGAACCTATAACTCCCTTTTTAAGGTGGATTTTGTCACTAATGCCTCGTTTTGCAATCTCCTCTGCAAGAAGGAGTGCATATGATGACGTTGCACATAAAACTGTCGTCTTCATATCCTGCATCATGCGAAGCTGCTTATCTGTATTCCCCGGTCCCATTGGTACAACCATAGCACCAAGCTTTTCAGCACCATTCTGAAAACCGATACCTGCAGTCCATAAACCATATCCAGGCGTCACCTGAATCCTATCCATATTTGTAATTCCTGCTGTTGAATAACATCTGGCAAACATTGTCGCCCAGTCATCAACATCTTTCTGAGTATAAGGAATAATAACAGGTGTACCTGTAGTTCCTGATGAAGAATGGATTCTTACAATTTTTTCTTCGGGCACAGCCATAAGTCCCAGCGGATATGCTTCCCTTAAATCCCCCTTCCACGTGAAAGGCAGTTTTCTAAAATCCTCCTCTGTCTTAATTCCGGCAACATCAATGCCTTCAAACTTTTTCTTATAAAAGCAGTCTATTGATGTCAATTTAACCAACTGTTCCTTAATAATATCCAATGTCTGCTGATTCATACCTTCTCCTCCATATTTATATGATATTTGTATACAAAAATATTATCTGCTCTCCATTCCAAGCTTAAGTGCCTTAAGATTCATTTCCTTAAACTGCTCCTTAACCTTGCTTAATAATGCCTCCGTAAGCTCTGTCTCTCCAGCTGAAAGATGTCCTGTTCCTGCTGCTGCCCCGAGTAATGCAACATTTAATACCTTGGGCGAGCCACATTCCTCACATATTTTATCTCCATCAACAATAACAAGCGTTTTAACACATTTTTTAAGATATTCCAGCATCTCATGGCCATCATAATCAGAGCCGCTAAGAGACGATGTTGTAGGCTTCACTGCCTTTTTGTTTACGACAACAACCCCGTCCTCCTTTAAATATGCCAGATTCCTCACAACCTCTGATGGTTCAAATCCTATAATCATGTCTGCAGAATGCATTGGAAGCAGCGGAGAATGTATATTCTTACCAACTCTTACATGTGATACAACACTTCCGCCTCTCTGCGCCATACCAATAGTCTCAGTTGTTTTAACCTCATTTCCCATATTGATTGCTGTCTGGGCAAGCACTTTTGCCGCAAGTACCGTTCCCTGCCCACCAACTCCACACAAAAGATAATTATATGACATTACTGCTCCTTTCCTTCAATAGCCTTCGTCAGACAAACATGTGAACACAAACCACAGCCAAAGCACTGTGATGGTTCAATATATGCCTGCCCGTTCTTTAAAACAATGGCTGGACAGCCTATCTGGCTTATACATTCCATACAGCCAATACATTTATCTGTATTAATTCTAAACGCTTTCTTAGGCTTTGTTATTGCCGCACATGGTGACTTGAAAATAACTGCCTTAACTCCCTCAAGCTCCACTACACTCTTTACTGCTTCAATTGCCATATCAAGCTCTAACGGGTCTGCCCTGACTATCTTTGTTACACCAATGGCTTCAAGAATTTTCTCAATACTTACCTTATTAACCACATCTCCCATCATTGTAACTCCTGTCCCCGGATGCGGCTGATGCCCTGTCATTGCTGTCGTGGAATTATCAAGTACGATAAGCGTCATATCTGCCTGATTATACACAGCATTTACAACGCCTGTAATTCCTGAGGCAAAAAATGTTGAATCTCCAATAAACGCAAAATTATACGTATCAGGCTCAATATGATGGATTCCCTGCGTAATTGTAACATCAGCACCCATGCATAAACATGTATCGCACATATCCAGGGGCTTGGCATTGCCTAATGTATAACAGCCTATATCACCTGCAAATACAGCTTTCTTTCCTTTCATTGCCTGCTTTACAGCATAGAACGAGGCTCTGTGCGGACAGCCTGCACAAAGTACCGGCGGTCTTACCGGAAGCTGCGGCTGTTCAGCGTCAAATTGAGGTGCAGCATAACTTTTTCCAAGCTTTGGTTCCCCTAAAAAGGCTGCCAGGCTTTCAGCAATCGCTGCTACTGTATTTTCTCCAGCACTCACATTATTTCCTGTAAGTTTTCCAAATATTGAGACATCTGCGATATGATACCTGCCGCATATATAGGTTAAAGCCTGTTCCACAACAGGATCCAGCTCCTCAAATACAATCACCTCGTCAAGTCCTTCCAAAAACTTAAGAGCAAGCTGTTCCGGAAATGCATTTGCAGTTGCTACTTTAAACAGCTTTACATCTTCCCTGTCACGTATAATCTCCCTGACATACTCATAACTTACACCGCTGGCTGCAATTCCCTTCTTCTTTTTTGCTGTTCCTGTCACCTGATTAAATCTGTACGTCGAAAAATCCTGCGATAAATCCACCAGCATTTTTTCAAGCATCTGGTGATTCATATATGAAGTTCTTGGAAAAATAACCCATTTAGAAGTGTCCTTAACAAAACCTTCCGGTCTATTAATTTTGCGTTCATCTGAAATTTCAATCGTTTCATAACCATGGCATACTCTTGTGGTTGGCCTGAAAAAAACCGGCCTTCCATACTTTTCAGAGTAATCAAATGCGTCCTGAATCATTTCATAGCTTTCCTTTGGCGATGAAGGGTCAAATACCATCATTTTGGCAAACTTGGCAAAATGCCTTGTGTCCTGCTCTGTCTGTGATGATATCGGTCCCGGGTCATCTGCCACCATAACAACCATTCCGCCTTTAATACCCACGTAATTCAGACTCATTAATGGGTCTGCTGCGACATTCAGTCCTACCTGCTTCATCGTAACCATAACTCTGGCCCCACAGTAAGCAGCTCCTGCCGCAACCTCCAGCGCTGCCTTTTCGTTGACCGACCACTCCACATGAATATCTCCGGGATTATACTTTGCAACTGTCTCTAAAACCTCCGTTGATGGAGTTCCCGGATATCCGGCCACAAGATTTACTCCTGCCTTTATTGCACCCAATGCAATAGCCTGATTGCCCATTATTAATTCGCGTTCCATTTACTTATTCTCCTCTTATCTTTATGTTCAATTCCTTATCGCCACACTCACCTGCCCGGAAGTCTCCGCCTGTGAGGTTATACCTGCTCCAGTGTTTGGTACCTTAGAAGAATATACCATATCTGCAGCAAATATAATTATAAGCCCTATGCACAAAGGCACTATGATTCTATGCCTGATTTTTCTGAACTGATTATCCAGAAGCGGTGCCACGACATATACTATAACAATTCCGCCAATTCCAAATACCAGCAGTCCTTCCGCGCAGATTCTTCCATTGATATTTAAAAAGAAGCCCTGATAATCCCACCAGCGAATGCCATGAATCAATTCAGACACATAGGAAGTAGCATATTCTACTACACCACACAAAACTATTGCCCATATAAATTCCTGCAGCGGTTTTTTCCTGAATCGTGACAGGACTGTAAGAATCATGACACCCCCTGCACCATATATCGGCAGCCATGGTCCATGGAGCATTCCACGGTTTACATACGAACCATATTGTACAATGTGCAGAAGCACCTCCCACGTCCAGCCAATAACTGCAAATGTAAAAAATAATAATACAATAGACCATATAGAATAGTGCCTCATATAATGCAGCGTTTCACCCATCTGCCTCTTTTCTTTTTCTGGAAATATAGAGAGCCTGTCAGGATATTCATTTCCAGCAATTATACTTTTATATAAGTCAATTCTAATTCTATGAACCTGAACAGCCTCATATTCTTTTTCTTTCTCATAGCTAAGTATAGAAATCCCGAGAAAATCTACTATTTTCCCTTTTATGCCATATATCTCATCATTTGAATCACTTAATGAGTGTTCTTCCAGTCTGATAATATCGGCATAAGCTCCATTCAGCTTATAAGCATCACAAATATTGAACAGATATTCATCCTTAAGATACTCTGAAAATACTACATGTTTTTCTATGGCTTTTGTTCTTAACTGTGCATATACCTCGCTAAATGCAGCAATCTTATATGGATTAACAAACAATACTGCCGCAATTCCACCTGTCGCCAGACCAAGTATATCCCAGCCTAAAAATGACAGTTCAAAAAGGAAGCATCTCCATTTGTGTCCGTTCATCATTTTTTTTGAAAGAATCATTGCCCTTCTTGCACTGATTTCAGGATTCTCTGCAAGTATATATGGAACCAGATAATATGAATACCGGATTATAACCGGGCCAATAACCGTAAACAGCCACATCAGCTGAAAAACAGATAAAACTAACATATTCCATGCAGTTCTAATCCATTTTTTCACGCGGATAATATATAGAAACCTCTGATATCTGATTTCACTATATATCCGTCCCTCCAAAAAAATCCTTCGCATAGACACCTTATATACATTCTGTATAAAAAGCCACATAAATATATATGCCACCATACTTGAAACAACAAATATATTATCCACAACAGACTGCTTACCTACTATCTGTAGTACACCGGATTTTAAGGCTCCTACTATTGTTCCAGATGTAACACCATTAACAATTTTTGCGAACACTCCTCCGGTTCTTCCAAATATCTCATTTTCCGGCAAAGAAAAATCTGTTTTTATCGCATTTAGGGAAAGCACAAATTCAGAGCCAATAAATGCCGCAATTAAGCAGGCTGCAACATACAGCCAGTAATGCCTTTTAAAGCTCTTTTTTGCTGCTCGTTTTAATTCTCTATAAGTTCCCATCATAACACCTTTTTATCTGTCAAATGGTGCGTCATCTTCTGCAAAATCTTCTGGTTCAAAATCATATGCTTCATGACTGTCCACCATATTTTCCCGATGCACCACCCTCTTTATCTCTCTTTGTTTTTCTACTAAATCAGACAGAAGTTCCTTTGTAGCCATTGGATGCTTAATATTAACTAATTCGAAATCACCAAGAGTCCTATCTGCTGAACATACCCTTACTGTTCCTAATCCAAATATCCTCTGTCCAAGTGAACGTGTAAGAGATATGTCCATAACTCTGTAAAGTCTGACCTCATCATCCTTCACATTAAGAAAGCCCTTGCTTATAAATAATCTTTCTTTTGAGGCTGCATACCTTGTAAATGTCCATGGCAGTCCAAAAAATGTCCATCTCTTTCTGTCCTGCCATAAAAGCTGACTTTTAAAATTCTTATCCATTTATCAATCCTCCAAAGTATTTTTATTTCATGACGTTAATACAGCAAAGTGCATTTAATATAGTATATTACATTTAAAAGAAAAAATCTATAACCAAGCTCAATGCTTATGCATTAAATAACAATTTCTTTCCCCAAATCAAAGGAATATATTATCTTTTCCCTGACTTTCTTCCCTGTAATCTGTTCCAATGCCATTGCATAATAATCCAGCTGAACTGCATAGCGTTCTTTCAGCAGCGCTTCACCGTCATTCTTAAACCTGACATGGTCTGTCTTATAATCTACAATCACTAATTCTTCCGCCTCCTCAAAATAAAGGTCAATTACACCTTGTACCAGCTGGTTTGTAACAGCTCCCTTCTGAGGTTTAAACACAAATGGCTGCTCCCTTTTCACCAATCCTGAATCAATTGCTGCTTTTATACGCATGCCAAGATTACTGCTGCAAAACTTAAATATATCTTCCACATCAATACTGTCCGCCTGTATTCTCGTCATTCTCTCATCTGATACCATTTCCTGCATTGACTGCCTGATTTCTTCTATTGATGAAGTTTTATTATAATCCAGACATTCCATCATGCGGTGATATGCTGTACCGCGCTCATTCCCAGCAAGTTTACTGCACCTCCCTGCAATAAATTCAGGCACTGGCACTGTATCCTTAATATCTTCCTCATCATTGTCCTTAAGCGCTTCATACAGACTTGCCTCCTGAATACTGCTGCTGTCAAAATCCTGCTCATGCTGAAGCGTCTTTAACTCCGAAACTGTGATTTTTAATTTTCTGCTGGTTTCGGGCTCATATTCATATGGTGGATATGAATCCATGCACACATCTTTTTCATTCCCTTTATCATCCGCTTCTGCCTTAGAAGTCTCCTCTGTCAAAGCCTGCAAAGCTGTACCCTCTGTTGAGGATATTTTTTCATCTTCAACTACACATACCTCAAATCCACCAAGATTTTTATTCTCAGGCAGAAAAGCAACAGGCATAACCATATCAAAATATGTTTTAAAGTTTTCATTATCAAGAAATGTGAATGCATCTGAAACTTCGAGTTCACCAGCCTTAGTTTTCCACTTATCAACCGCTTTGGCCATATCCTTATCCACGCCTGTCATAATAAGCTTCTCTCTGGCTCTTGTCATTGCAACATACAAAACCCGCTGCTCCTCAGCGATAGTATCCTGAACAATCTTTCTGGCAATGGCTGCTTTAACAACAGTTTTTCCTTTTGTCCTTTTATCAAGCCGGACAACGTCCATACCTATTCCCAAATTTCCGTCAACGACAATGCTTCCGGCAGCATCCATGAAATTCATCTTTTTATGCATACCTGCCACAAATACTACTGGAAATTCAAGACCCTTGCTCTTGTGAATACTCATCACACGTACAAGATTATCATTTTCTCCCAAAACAGAAGCTTCACCATAATCTATATCTGATTTCTTCATGCGCTCCACATACCGCAAAAAATTAAACAGACCGCTATAGCTGCTGCGCTCATAAGCGCCTGCCCTCTGCAAAAGAATATCAATATTTGCCTGCCTCTGCCTGCCTGCAGGCATGGTGCCAACATAATCAAAATATCCGGTGGCATAAACCACCTCCCATACAAGCTCCTGAATTGACATATATTCAGATTTTTTTCTGAAAATGTTTATTTTATCCACAAATTCTTTGGCTTTTATACACAGCGGCGGCAAGTCAGCTTTTTGAGCTGTCTGCACCAGCTGGTTAAACAGAGAGGTACTTTTATCCCCATTTCTTACAATTGCCAGCTCCTCTATGGTAAATCCTCCAAAGTATGAAAGCATCACACCTGACATTTCAATATCCTTTGTAGGATTGTCTATGATTGACAGAAAATTTAACAGCACCTTTATTTCAAATGTTGCAAAGTATCCTCCATTAGACTCACAATATGCCGGGATTCCTTTATCCATCAGCTCGTTAACAAACACGTCAGCCCAATCCTTTACACTTCTTGTAAGAATTACAATATCACTATAACGTATTTCCCGGTACTGCCCCTTCCTCGCATCATAGACCTGTCCGTCTTCCATAAGTGCTTTAATTCTGTCTGCAATATAGGCGCCTTCCGTTTCTCTGGCGTCCCTGCCTGAAGCTTCCGGCGTATTAATCAGCACTGCTTCAGTTTTCAAATCAGCCTCAGGATAAGGAAACCCAGCATTTAATCTTGCACTGTCATCATATTCAATTCCACAGAATTTCTTATTCATTACACGCTTAAATACATCATTACAGCTTTCTAGTACATTCTTACGGCTTCTGAAATTCATCTGCAGTTCAATCTTTTGTTCAGCACTTTCTTCAGCCTTAAATGATTTATACCTGTCATACTTATCAATAAAAAGGTCTGGACAGGCAAGACGGAATTTATAAATACTCTGCTTCACATCACCAACCATATATATATTGTTGGCACAATCCTCATAAGCAGATTTTGACACTGCTGTAAGTATAGCCTCCTGCAGCAGATTACTATCCTGATACTCATCAATCATAATTTCATTATATTTATATGCAAGCTTCTTTGCCACTTCCGTACATTTTTTCTCTCCTCCATCATAAGAAACAAGTATATCCAGGGCCAGATGCTCCATATCATTAAAATCTATTATGTTCCTCTGACGCTTTTCCTTTAATATACGCGACTCAAAATCCTTTGTCAGCTTAACCAGCATAAGGACCGCTTTTCTGTTATCCTCTAAATCTTTTAGAATCTGCCCTGGCTCACTTACAAATATTTTTGAGAGCAATATATCCGTCACATACTTTTTATAACTATCCCTCATGTCCTTTACATATTTTTTCATATCTTCACTGACATCAGGAATCTTTTTTCTTCCAAGTGCATCAAAAGAAATCAGCCTTACACGCCTGCCAAGCTCCGCAAAGGAATCTGCCATAAGAAGCTGTCTTATTCCAGCCAAATCCGATTCAACTGCCTCCACATACATTAAAGGTCCCTGTGGTTTCCTGCATATCTCTGCCATTTTTGTATACAATGTCTCATAATCAGCCAGTACATTCATAATATTTTTATACAAAAACTTAACAGCACTGCTTTCCTCCAGCTCAGAAGCAGTATAAGGCAGAAGGCACATATCATACCACTCCTGAGGCCATGGATTACTTCTTGCAAAACCATATAGCTTTAAAATCATTTCTTCTACTGAAGCGTCATTTCTCCCTGTTGCATAGCTGTCCACAAAGTCAAAGAAATCCTGATTTTCAGAGGCATAATATTCCTCAAGCATATCCTCCATAATATCATTTTCCAGAAGCTTTATCTCTGCTTCGTCTGCAGTCCTGAAGCATGGATCTAAATCAACCTCTGTAAAGTAATTCCGTATAATACCCAGACAGAAGCTGTCAATTGTACATATCTGTGCGTTATTAAGCAGTGTCAGCTGCTTGACAAGGTGCATATTATCCGGCTGCTGCTCCACAAGGGCATCAATAGCCACACGTATTCTCTGCTTCATCTCTGCCGCTGCTGCCTTAGTAAATGTTACAACAACCAGTTCGTCTACATTAACCGGGTTCCTGCTGTCTGTTATTTTTTTTATGATTCTTTCCACTAAAACTGCAGTTTTTCCTGAACCGGCTGCTGCTGCCACGAGAATATTTCTCTCTGACAGCGTAAATGCCGCCTTTTGCTCATCAGTCCATTGATTCGCCATCTTTTCCTAACTCTCCTCTGATTCTTTCCCATACATCGGGAGCTTTTAATTTTTCCAAACGCCTGAAACGATGTCCCGGTAAATCCTGACTGAAACCGCACACTTCTTTATATGGACACAATTTACACGAATTACCTGTTCCATCTTCATATGGGTTCAGTGCCACATTTCCATTATAAATTTCTTGTGCTGTATCAGTAGATTTCTTAATCACATAATCTTCAAGTATCCCAAAATGTTCTGTATCCATAACATTGCTCCGGCTTACGTTTACCTCACCATCTTTTTTGTAGGCAAGCGGAAATGCAAGTGAAACCGTATCTGTATCATCAAGCTTTTTTAAAATACTTTTGCTGCTGTTTATAACGCCTTTCATTCTAAGTTCTTCTCTTATATGCCTAAGCACTATATCCTCGTCTGCACTCTCCCCATCTCCAAGCTCAATAACAGGGTCTTTCATGTTATAGTACAAAATTCCGGCAGGAATTACTTTTTTTCCATTATGTGATTTTTTCTCCAATTCCACAGCCGCCTTCATGTACATTATCAGCTGTATTTTCAATCCATAATACGTACTTAATAAATTAAAATCTGACTGCCCTGATTTATAATCTATCACTTTAACATATACATTTTCTTCATCTTCACATATATCAATCCTGTCAATTTTCCCCTGCATCGAAAGTTTCTGTCCATTTGGCAGCTCTGCCGCATCTACAATGAATTTAGATTCAAACTGGTCTGGCACAAAGACTCCACATTCCAGCTGTTTTCCAATTGCCCACAGGGTCCTGTCAGCCAGCTGTGTCATTCTCTTTATAAGATACTCGTTCCTGCTGGAGTCCATAAGGATTGTATTGCCATAATCTCTGGTAATCTCTCCAATACTTCGTTCAACTAATTTTTTTCTCTCAGCCTCAGGCAGTGTCACCAGAGATTTATGATTATCCTTTACATATCTTGAAACCTGCTCTACAACCTCATGCAAAATGGTTCCAAAATCCTTAACTGCAAAACGGTATTCCTCGCGTTCATCAATTTCAAGTCCATATTTTAAAAAATATGAAAACTGACAGGCTGCAAACGATTCAAATGCAGTTATGCTTCCTGTGAGCTCCTGTCCGTAAAGTGACAATGCCACACCTTCACTAATTGTTCTTAACAGGTTCTCATTATCCCACTTAATGTCTGACTTCGGAATCCTGATATATGACAGCTGCGCCGCAGCTGCGCTTTCATCAGAAATCTCCAGCTTTGGATACATTCTTTTTATATTACGTATTAGATATGATGGAAGGACACTCTTTCCATCACTGCTTTTTCTTGCATATGTAATATACAGCTTCCTTGATGGCTTAGTCATAATAAGATAAAGATAGAATCTTTGCATAAATGCCTTCTCGGTGCTGGAGGGTGAAAGCTTCACCTCCATTTGTTCAAGATTTTCCCTGTCAATATCCGACAACACGCTCCTGTTTTCATTTTGCTTAGGAACGATACCATCATTTACACCTATGAAAAACATAACCTTTACATTATCCAGTCTGGTTCTTTGTATATCTCCAAAAAGGACACAGTCTGATGCTGGTGGAACAAGCCCTACCTTAATTTCGTCAAAACCTGAATCAATTATCCTTGCATACTCCCCAACAGAAACAACCTCGTCGCCCAGCAGTGCAGCTATTTTATCAAGCAGCTCCATCGTCTTTTCATATATCTGCTGATATTCATTACCTGTATCCTCAAGCGCTCCCAATTCATTTATTCTCTTTGCACTGTTCATCTCTACAATAAAATAATAAAGAGCACAGGTATATTCCTTAACATCTGCTCCCTTCTTTCTAAGACCTTCTTCAAGGATTTGCAGCGGCCTTAATACTCTGCTTCTTAATTGATTAAGTTTTTCTAAATCTGTAACATAACCCCGGCTTCTGAACTTTCTTGTCCACTGCTCCTGCCACTGCTTACGGCTTCGTATTCCCACAGCAGTACAGTAATTATCAAGCATGTCTATATCTTCACGCTCTATATCTGTCATTCCAGTTCTTAGATATCTGAACACACTGTCATAGCTGTAACCTTTTTCCATAATCTCCAACGCACTGCGAATCATCTCAACCAGTGGATTTGATGTGACCTTCCGCTTCTGGTCAATGAATGCAGGAATATCATTCTGTATAAACATATTAGCGGCAATATTCCCATAATTCTCAATATCGCCCGTAACCACCGCTATATCTCCATACCTGTATCCTTCAAACCTTGTCAGCCTGATAATTTCGCCTATTACGTACTTTAATTCTTCTTTGGGATTTCCAGCTTCATATATGGAAATATCCTCAACATTTCCAGTATATACAACTCTTTTCTGTCGAAACAGGTTTTGCTCTAAAAACCCAAGTTCTTCACTATCCTTAAATCTCGATACATCTGTATGTTTAACGACTTCATCTGGAAGGCACTCTACATGAAGCTCGTCGCACATTTCATGAAGCTTC
>JAUNPT010000182.1 GCA_030536565.1 Eubacteriales bacterium
AGCACGTTCTGTTATTTCTCCAAAGTCCCCGCTGTTGCATATTATAATAGGCGTTGTGGTTTTATACCCTGCTTTCTTAATGGCATCTATATCAAAGGATATCAGTAAATCTCCCTTTTTAATTTTCTGACCGCCTTCTACATGGACTTCAAAGAATTTACCACCAAGCTTAACCGTATCAATACCAACATGAAGAAGCACCTCCAGTCCATCATCTGATACAATATTTACTGCATGCTTTGTATCAAATACAGAATCAATTTTGCCATTACATGGTGCATAAAGTCTTCCATCTGATGGCTCGATTGCTGCACCATCACCCAGTATCTTCATTGAAAAGACCTCATCATTTACATTTTCTAAAGGAACCACCTGTCCATTCATATGCGCATAAAGAGAATTTATCTTACCTGTCTTTTCCTGCAGCTTAGTTAATTCTGCCTTTTCCAATTCCTCCCTGTCGTTTTCTTTCCATTCTGAATCTGCTTTAATTTCATCAATCCTGTCAGCTTCCGGTGTATTTAAAAAATCTTCAAGATTAGATTTTACAACCGATACCTGTGGCCCATAGATAACCTGAACACCGTTGCCTTTCTTTATAATGCCGCCTGCACCGCTTTGTTTTAGCAGACTGTCACTAACAGCTTCAGGATTATGCACTGTAATTCTAAGCCTTGTCGCACAACAGTCAACATCAGAAATATTAACTTTTCCACCTAAACCTTTTACTATAAGAGCGCTTACACCCATGCTTTCCTTTGCGCTCTTTCCTGCATTGAGGTCTTTTCTTGTATAAAGCTTTGCGGCCTCACCTTCCTCCTCACGCCCCGGTGTTTTAAGATTCAGCCTTGTAATCATAAAATAAAATATAAAGTAGTAAACAACAGCATATGCAAGTCCTACAACAACTATCCATATCCAATGTGTTCTGTCATTTCCCTGCAAAATGCCAAACAATGTCAAATCTATCGCACCACCTGAAAATGTCATTCCAACACCAACACCTAATACATGCATCAGCATGTATGAAAGGCCTGCCAGCACACAATGAACTGCATACATAAGCGGTGCAGCAAACAGGAATGTAAATTCCAGCGGTTCTGTTATACCAGTCAGCATAGATGTCAGTGCCGCAGAAAGCAAGAGTCCTCCCACAGCTTTTTTCTTTTCAGTACGCGCTGCTTTATACATTGCATATGCAGCCGCTGGAAGTCCAAATATCATAAATGGGAATTTCCCTGACATGAACCGTGCAGCCGAAACAGAGAATACCTCTGTTGACTTTGAAGCAAGCTCTGCAAAAAAAATATTTTGTGCACCTGTAACCATGCTCCCATCTATTAACATCGAACCACCAAGCTCTGTCTGCCAGAATGGCATATAAAATACATGATGAAGCCCAAAAGGAATAAGCGCCCTTTCTATAACTCCATAAATCCATGTCCCCACGTAGCCTGACGCCAGCACCAGCTGCCCAAGCGAGGCTATACCTGACTGAATAAGCGGCCAGATGTAAAACAGGACAATACCTGCGGCAAGATAAACGATACTGCATACAATCGGGACAAATCGTGTTCCTCCAAAAAATGACAGAATCTGCGGCAATTCAATTTTATAAAACCTATTGTGAAGGGCTGCAACACCCAGTCCCACAATGATGCCTCCAAAAACCCCCATCTGCAGAGTTGTTATCCCAAGTGCAGTGGTAGTTGAATTGGCTGCCATTGATTCTGCCCCGCCTTTTGCCTGAATTAATGCACTGATAGCAGTGTTCATTACAATATAAGCAATTGCTCCTGAAAGTGCGGCAACCTCTTTTTCCTTTTTAGCCATGCCAATTGCAACCCCCATTGCAAAAAGCAGTGCAAGATTATCAAAGACTGCACTTCCTGTCTTACTCATTATATTTAGTATTGTATACAACGCACCACCATCCCGAATGATATTTTCAAGATGATAGGTTGATATTGTAGTAGGATTTGTAAAGGAACTCCCTATTCCCAACAGCAGCCCCGCCACGGGAAGAAGCGCAATAGGCAGCATAAATGACCTTCCCACCCGCTGCAGAACACCAAATATTTTGTCTTTCATCTTTAAACCTCCTCGCAATTATTAAAATACATTTATCAAAAGCTATTTAAGACACCTTACTATTCTGTATTTTTACTTCCTCACGTCAGTATGCACATTTTTTCTGATTGTAATTCAACCTTACTTTCTTTTCTTACTATACACGAATAATGCAGGCTTCTGCTGGAAATAGTAATGATTAAACTATAGAATGGGGTAATAGAATAATGAGTGAATCAAAGAAAACTTATGAAAACCAATGGAGTATTGGTATGGACGGACAGCTGCCTATTGGCTTTGGTATGAGTCTTGCTGCCAATGAAGCTGCTATGAAAGCATTTAGTAATATGTCAGATGAAGAAAAACGTCAAGTTGTAGAGCATAGCCGGCAAATGCATACTAAAAATGATATGATTGATTTTGTGACTTACCTTGGTGAAACTGATAATTTCCAATAATAAGAAATATTGTTTAATTTTGCTTTTTAAAAATGGCTGGCTTTGCTATCCACTGTAATGGCAGTACCAAAAGTGCTGGAAAAATTCATATATGGGTGCTATAATACAGAAATATAAACTTTTACTTGAAAATGATTTTATATTTTAGGCGGAAATGATAGGCTGTACAATACAATTGAGGTGAGGACTAATGAAGCTTTTATATGCGGAAGATGAAATCAGTATGTCAGAAGCAGTTGTAGATGTACTGACTTATCATAAATATAATGTTGATGCAGTGTATGACGGTGCAGATGCTTTAGCTTATGCGGAATCCGGGCAATATGATGGTATCATTCTTGATGTAATGATGCCGGAATTGAGCGGGCTTGAGGTGCTTGAACAGCTGCGAAAAAAAGGAAATAATACGCCAATACTCCTGCTTACAGCAAAGGCAGAAATTGAGGACAGAATACAGGGTTTGGATATGGGGGCAGACGATTATCTGCCCAAACCATTTGCAATGGGAGAACTACTTGCCCGTGTTCGTGCAATGCTTCGACGTAAAGAAAATTTCACACCTGGTATTTTGAAAGTCGGTAATCTTTCCTTAAATATGAAAAGTTACGAATTGAGTTGTAACAGCCAGTCTTTTGTGCTCCCCAAATTAGAATACCAATTAATTGAGCTTTTAATGTTGAATAAAGGGATTTATCTTTCCACTGAAGATTTACTAACAAAAGTTTGGGGATATGATACTGATGCCGAACTTGGAACAGTTTGGGTATATATTTCTTATCTTCGCAAACGTCTGGCAGCTCTTTCTACTAATGTTGTGATACAGGCAAAACGGAATATCGGATACACTTTGGAGGTTAAGGAATGATAAAAACACTTCAAAAGAAATTTGTATTT
>JAUNPT010000183.1 GCA_030536565.1 Eubacteriales bacterium
CTAAATTTAATTATGCTAAGTTCATATGACTTGCCTGTTTTAATATATGATATCCTGTAACAAATTAAATGGATTATCATATTATATTGTAAAAGTCATAACTTAGGTATCCCTTATGATTAGATTCGCTCATGCAAATATTACAGGCAGCAATGCCTTCCCACAGCTCCACGGAATTGCCAACTTCTATAGGAATCCTTCTTCTGGAATATGGATTGAGGTGGAGCTTGAAGGTCTTCCTGACTCAGCCTCCCATATCGACAGCAGCTTTTACGGAATGCATATTCATGAAAACGGAGACTGCTCAATACCATTTAGCAATACAGGAGAGCATTACAATCCGGATTCAACAAGGCATCCGCAGCACGCAGGTGATCTTCCCCCTATATTAGGTAATCATGGCTATGCTTATTCCTTCTTTTACACTGACCGCCTGCAGCCTGATGAAATCATCAATAAAGCCATAATTATCCACAGCTCACCCGATGATTTCACCTCTCAGCCCTCAGGTAATTCAGGTGAAAAGATAGGCTGCGGCGTCATTGAAAAATATCGATTATAATCAGGTTCTCATAGCACCATCAACTGACAGAACCTCTCCTGTAACATAACTTGCCATATCACTTGCAAGGAATAAAAATGCATTGGCAACGTCCTCTGGTTCACCAACACGATGCAATGGTATCCTCTGAATTAATGGCTGAATAACCTGATCTGGAAGTGCTGCGACCATATCTGTCCTTGTAATACCTGGTGCCACAGCATTTACCCTGATATTGCTTGGGCCAAGTTCTCTTGCAAGTGACCATGTCAGTCCATTAACTGCCGATTTACTAGTTGGATATGCAACGCCGCTGGTCTGTCCACATATACTAACCATCGAGCTTGTGTTTATAATGCAGCCGCCGCCCTGCTCTTTCATTATTTTCACTGTTGGCATAACTGCATTCATAATTGCATTCACATTAAGATTCATAACCTTAGTAAACTGTTCGGCTGTGTAATTATCTATAGGTGTGCTGTCTGAAATTCCCGCATTATTAACAAGAATGTCAATCTTTCCATATGCAGCCTTAACTTTATCAATTGCTGCAGCAACTGCTTTATCATCTGATAAATCTGGACAGTCTCCTATCACTTCCCACTCTGCATTTTCTTCTTTTAAAGATGCAAGTGCTTTATCAACTGTTTCCTGCCTTGAACCAAATAATGCCACCTTAGCACCATTTTCAAGATAAAGCTTTACGATTGCATAACCTATTCCTCTTGTTCCTCCCGTTACAACTGCTACCTTACCTTTTAACATAAAATACCCCTTTCCACAGTTCTTAACTGTGTGTTTTATTTTTGTTACTGATACTATAATTATAGTATTTCTTTAATAAAATTTCCACTACATTTTTGTTATTAAGTATTTTTTTATATTTGTCCTGTCCCTTGTCAGCAAAAGCTCTATCAGCTCTTTATCTGTAATACAATGCAGCTTGATTCCATATGAAGCCATTGTTGATTTCATTATTGCAGTATTTCGTTCATGGATAACAGGTGCACAAAATATTCCTACAACATTTTTTGTCACCCCCTGCTTGTACAGCCTGATATGATCAGGAACTGATGACCCCTCTGCGCTAAATTGTAGTGCTTTTGCCTTAATTGTTGTCAACTCTAAAACCACATGCAGGTCATCAATTACAAACACCATATCTGGTGTGCCAATCTTTCCTCCCGGCGCTTGTACCGGAAGTCCATATTTACCTATTCTGCCATTCCATGCAACCTCATCAATGACTTTTTCACTCTTAAGAATACTAAGCATTTTATACACATAATACTCAAAGTATGCGCCTCTTAAAGCTTTATCACCAGCCTTATCAATACCAGTAACCTTTGACAATGTGTTTAAATAATTTAATGTCTTTCCAGCAAAATTTGCTGCTTCGCAATGCTCTATAATCTCCTTCGCCACACTCTCTGGTGTTTCATTTTCTGCCGCTGCATTTCTTATCTGGCCCTCAATTTCATACTCTCTCTGCTCATATGAAGGACATATATTAAGTGCATCTAATTCATCTCCCGTTGAAGCATCTATAACTTTAACATCATATCGCTCATCAACAAACATAGGGAATTGCAGAACACCATTCCCCTCAATTAAGTCGTCATATCTGCATATTCCATCTTTAAATACCTGTATTAAAAAATTACTATTTGCTTTATTGATAATTGAAACGTCTATTGGTGGAAATTCTCTTGCAGGATTTCCGATATACTCTGTCCATAACTGCAGATTATCTCCAAAATCATATACTTCTGCATTCTTATATCTCGAATTTAACATTTCTTCTACATACTCAGTATATTTATCTTTGATTTTTAAAGCGGTAATTGTTTCACTCCTGTTGTCTGGAGCCACTTTCATTTTATCCATAATACCTGTCATCTGGCATAGTGAAATAAAGTAACCTGCCGAAGATGCCTTAACTAATGTAATATTTCCAATCTGCGTATTTTTAAATGCTTTAATAAGAGCTTCTCTGTTCTTTGTAGATAATTTACGGAAATTTTCAATTTCCTGTACTATAATATCAACTTCATCTTCGCTTCTAACCTTGAACAGAAAATATGCAATTTCTTCCTGATCCAAATACCCAACCCTCAGCAATACTTTCAGCATGAATCTAAACGGAAATATACATATGTTTTGACAATCTTTATTTATTACCGGATTTGTAATCTGCAATTTTTCCATCTGTCTTAAAACTGCTTTAGATTCCGTTATCAATAAATCCTTACCTTTAACAAGATTTGTAACCTTCACCAATTCTTCCTTATGTCTATGCCACAAATCTATTCCTGCCTCTGTAAGACAGATTGTATTTGGCGTACTTTCTGTATTGATATAAAGAAACCCCAAATATTGGGGAACTGACGCCACTAATGTACGAATCGCTTGTGGAGATATATTTTTTCCATATTTAGTTGCTCCCCATTTTTTCAAATTAACTCCCAAATCATTCTGCTTATGTGGATTCCAGCTTGTCCCATTATATTTTCTTTCGATTATTCCATCAATTAAGCAAATGGTCTGATGCAGATTAACCCGCTTCGGTATTAGCCATATCTCCTTAGTTCTGTTTTTTTGCGCCACAACTAAACTCCTTTCTCCAATACCAATACATAGTCCTTACTAATCTTTCCCCCCATACCTTTTCTAGGTATTCTTATATATGGATTTTGTATTATATAATTAAAATACTGTACTGTTTTGAAACCAATT
>JAUNPT010000021.1 GCA_030536565.1 Eubacteriales bacterium
AAAAACGCAACAATCTGAAGAGCCTGACCTGTTTTAGAAACCACCTCATGCTGATAACATGCATATCTTTTTTCAATGAACTGCTCTCTTAAATCTGAGATGATTTCATCATATTCAATACTTGGAACAAGCTGCTTAAAAACCAGTCCATCAGCCACGTCTTCATCTGTGTATCCCAAAAGATTAGTGAAACCATCATCGATTTTAATAACCCTGCCACTCCTCATCTCCATAGAAAACTGCGTGTATGGAATTGCATGCATACTCATATCTGCCATAATTATAATTCCTTTCTTCTGTGTGCTATGTTCATATGCTACTTCTTTTAAATTCACCTTTAGTATATCAGCAACCCTTTTACTTTACAAGTACTGTAAGTCTCTGTGTTACCTGCTCTAACATCTGCGTATATCTGGCAAGCTTTTCTTTTTCTTCGTCTATTTTAGCCTTAGGTGCCTTTGACGTGAACTTTTCGTTATTTAACATACCATTACATCTGTTTATTTCACCATTTAATCTGGCTTCTTCTTTCTTAAGACGCTCTATTTCCCTGTCAATATCAACAAGCTCTGCAAATGGTATATATATAACTGCCTCAGGAATCACTGTAGATACAGCATCATCTGGGATACCCGCCTTATCAGACTGAACCTTTACCTCACTCGCATAGCCTAATGTTCCAAAAAATACTTTACCGCTTTCAAATATCTGCCTGATATCTGCATTTTCTGAAACAACATATACCAATGCCTTACGGCTTGGCGCAACATTCATGTCTGCACGCACATTTCTAATATTTCTGACAGCTGTCTTAATTGTTTCAATAGCATTTTCATCAGCTGCAAAATCCATAGCTTCTGAATATTCTGGCCAGATTGAAATCATAATTGATTCTTCTTTATCCTGAATATTACAGAAAATTTCCTCTGTAATGAATGGCATATATGGATGAAGAAGCTTTAATCCATCAATCAATACCTTCTTTAATGTCCAGATTGCTGCTGTCTTGGTCGTATCCTCATCATTGTAAAGACGTGGTTTTACCATCTCAATATACCAATCGCAGAACTCCTCCCAGATAAAATCGTTCAGCTTGGCAACCGCAATACCAAGTTCATACTTCTCCATGTTATCAGTCACTTCTTTAATAAGATTATTCATCTTAGAAAGAATCCACTTATCAGCAGCAGTTAAGTTATCAGGCTGTGCATCTGTTGCCTTAATCTTGTTATCCGGGTCATTCATCATAATAAATCTTGATGCATTCCATACCTTGTTTGCAAAGTTACGGCTTGCCTCGACTCTTTCCCAGTAGAAACGCATATCATTTCCCGGTGCATTTCCTGTAATAAGTGTGTAGCGGAGAGCATCTGCACCATACTTTTCAATAACCTCAAGCGGGTCGATACCATTTCCTAAAGACTTACTCATCTTGCGTCCCTGTGAATCCCTTACAAGTCCATGGAACAATACCTTTGAAAATGGTTTCCTGCCCATATGCTCATAACCTGAGAATATCATTCTGATTACCCAGAAAAAGATAATATCATAGCCTGTAACAAGCACATCTGTTGGGTAGAAATAATCTAATTCCTCAGTATTATCTGGCCAGCCCAGTGTTGAGAATGGCCAAAGTGCTGATGAAAACCATGTATCCAGTGTGTCTGGATCCTGCTCCATATTGGTGCCTCCACACTTAGGGCACTCGCATACAGCCTCATCTGCAACAACCATCTGTCCACAATCCTTACAGTAATATGCCGGAATCCTGTGTCCCCACCATAACTGACGTGAAATACACCAGTCTCTTATATTATCTGTCCAGTTAAAATATGTCTTATCCATTGAAGCTGGCATAAGCTCAATATCACCATTCTTAACAGCTTCAACAGCCGGTTTAATAAGCTCGTCCATCTTAACAAACCACTGCTGCTTAATCATTGGCTCAACCGTTGTCTTACATCTGTCGTGTGTACCTACATTATGGACGTGGTCTTCAACCTTAACCAATAATCCAAGTGCATCAAGGTCAGCTACCATTGCCTTTCTTGCTTCATATCTGTCCATTCCGGCATACTTACCGCCAAGACTGTTGATTGTAGCGTCATCATTTAAAATATTAATCTCTGGAAGGTTATGTCTTTTACCAACCTCAAAATCGTTAGGATCATGAGCTGGTGTAATCTTAACAACACCTGTACCAAATTCCATATCAACATATTCATCAGCAATAACAGGAATCTTGCGGTCTGTCAATGGAAGCTCTACCATCTTGCCAACCAGATCCCTATATCTGTCGTCCTCTGGATTAACCGCCAGCGCACTGTCACCTAAAAGTGTCTCTGGACGTGTTGTGGCAATCTGAACGAATCTTCCTTCTTCTCCAGCTACTGGATAATTAATGTGCCAGAAATGTCCAGCCTGCTCCTCATGCTCAACCTCGGCATCTGAAATAGATGTATTACATACCGGACACCAGTTGACAATTCTTGAGCCCTTGTATATAAGTCCTTTTTCATAAAGGTTAAGGAATACTTCAGAGACAGCCTTAGAGCAGCCCTCGTCCATTGTAAATCTTTCTCTGTCCCAGTCGCAGGAAGAACCAATCTTTCTTAACTGGCTTGTAATTGTTCCGCCATATTCCTTCTTCCACTCCCATGTTCTTGCAAGAAAGCCTTCTCTTCCCAGCTCGTGCTTATCAATCCCCTCAGACTTTAATGCATTAGTAACCTTAACCTCTGTTGAGATACTTGCATGGTCAGTTCCTGGAACCCACAATGCCTCATAGCCCTGCATTCTCTTAAATCTTATAAGAATATCCTGCATTGTATTATCCAATGCATGCCCCATATGAAGCTTACCTGTAATATTGGGAGGCGGCATGACAATTGTAAATGGTTTCTTGCTTCTGTCTACTTCTGCGTGGAAATATTTCTTATCAATCCACTTCTGATATAATCTGTCTTCAATGTCGGCAGGATTATAATTCTTTTCTAATTCTTTGCTCATAATTTTTTCCTCTTTCTTTCCAGTATAAGGTCGGGGGCAAAAGGTGTTCTTCACAATTCCTAATCCTATAAAAATAAAAACCGCCCCTTGCATAGAGTCCACAGGGCCTACAGCAAAGGGCGTTATATACACGCGGTACCACCTTTTTCAATTATTGACACTCCGCTGCTAACCATGACACCATCTGACAGTCAGATAATATTCTTAACTGCTGCGCTTCTGCAATAATCCTCCATTATTCTATAACGTGAATAACTCCGATATGACCTACATCTTTAATTTCTCAGCCATACTGCTCCAAAGCTACCTTCACCCTCAACCCTCTGATGTGGCCTTTCAGCCTGCAAGCCACACTCTCTTTCAGAATTTAAAAGCTACTCCTCTTTTTCATAGCATTTCTATATTTATATTCCAATAATGCAGTTAAATTAATACTGCACTTAGATATGATAATATGTCATAAAAAAAAATGCAAGTATTTTCTATGCTATCCCAAAACTATCCCAAAATCAGTCTAGTATAATCTGATCCACAGTAACAAACACATATCCCTTTGCCTGCAGCTCATCTATTATTTCCAAAGCCGCCGCAACAGAAGATTTATATATATCGTGCAGAAGAATAATATCCCCACACTTTACATTTGAAACAACATTTCTTACAACCTGTGCAGTATTAGTTGTATTCCAGTCATTTGGGTCAACTGTCCATAAAACTGGTGACATATTAACAGACATAAGCAGCTTATCAGAATATGAGCCATACGGAGGCCTTATATATTTAGGGCATTCTCCCAATATATTCTCGATTATTGAATTAGCCTTCGTAATCTCAGCCTTTGCCTTGGAAGATGTAAAATCTGTCAGCTGTACATGTGAATATGTATGATTTCCAATAAGATGCCCGTCTTCCTTTATTCTTTTGACAATATCCGGATTTTTTTCTGCTGATTTTCCAATCAAAAAGAACGTAGCCTTTACACCACGTTCCTTCAATCCATCAAGCAGTTCTTCTGTTGTTTCTGTTCCCGGCCCGTCATCAAATGTTATGGCAATTCTGTTTTCGTAACAGCCATTAGCAGTCTCTGTCTGGGCGTCTGCATCTTTTGCAAAACTCTCAATAACAGAAAATATAACTAAAACAATAATGCCTATAATAATAACCGCAAGCCTGTATCTGAATCTTTTAGAATCAATATATCCCTTTCCATTAATGTCCAGTATATTACCTCCAAAGCTTCTGTAAATGCTTTCTTACATCATTATATGCGTCCTGAAATAAAACATTCTAATCTGCTGTACTATTATGTGATTTCTTAAGCAGAGGATTTCTTATAATCTGCACAATCAATGGTATAACCATAAAAACCCACACTATAGGCTCCGCTAAAATAACTCCCATATATCCAAGCACTGGCACAAGAATAATTACAACCAGCACCTTTCCTACAAGCTCAATAGAGCTGGAAACCAACGGAGTAATCCTGTCCCCAATTCCCTGCATTGCATTTCTTATAATTGTAATCACAGCTGTTACGAAATACAGAAGTGAATCTATTCTTAAATAAAGTGACGCAGTTTCAATAATATATTTATTATCTGAGCTTATAAGAAGCTTTACAAATGCAGGTACAATCGTATAAGAAAGGGCAACCATCAAACCGCACCATATCCAGCCAATAAAAACCGATATCTTTATTCCCTTTTTAATTCTGTCAATATGTCCAGCGCCAAGATTCTGTCCGCAAAACGTAGCCATAGTTGTGCCAAGGACTCCAAACATCATCATAAACAGCTCGGTAATACGCCTTGCTGTAGAATGTGCCACAATTATTTCCTGTCCAAATGAATTGATTGCCCCCTGAAGCACTACTGTTCCTATTGAGACCAGACAGCTCATAAAACCCATGGAACAGCCTGTAGCCATCATCTTTCCCAAAAGAACAGAATCATTTTTAAAATCACTTCCTGAAACACGAAGTATCGGATATTTAATAAACATATATGCAAAACATGCAGCCATAGCAATAAGCTGTGAAAGAACTGTCGATATTGCTGCTCCACTGACACCCCATGGGATTACTGCCATAAACAGGTAATCTCCCGCTATATTTAATGTTACTGATATACCAAGAAATATCAGCGGAGTAAATGAATCTCCAATAGCACGAAGAAGTGCGCAGCATACATTATAAAGCATAAGCACCGTCATTCCAGCAAACACAATCCATATATAATCATATGCCTGCTCTATACATTCCCCGGGTGTATTTAACGCCAAAAGCAGTGGACGCAAAAAAACCAGCACCAAAGTCGTTAACAGCAGTGAAACTGCTGCACCATACTTTAGCGCCAGAGCAACTGTCCTTTTCAATGTTTTTATATCTCCTGCACCAAAATACTGTGCGGCTAACACTGCAAATCCATTAGTCAATCCCTGTAAAAATCCAATAACCAGGGTATATAGAGAGTTGGTTGAACCAACAGCTGCCAGCGAACGTTCTCCCAATACCTGACTTACTATCTTTGTGTCCACCAGATTATATGTAAGCTGTAAAATGTTCCCCAGCATAACAGGAACTGCAAACGCCATAATTAATCTGGTAATATTTCCTTTTGTTAAATCCTTCATATATCCTCTGTCAATCCAAAAGCAGCATTACAGCTGTCCCAAATATTCGTCAAGCTGCTGCGTTATTTCTTCATAATCCATATCCAAAGAAACCGCAAGCTCACCATATAAAAGCTTTCTCGCAGCAGTTAACATCCTGCTGTCAGCTGATTTCATCTTTCTTAAATCCTTTGCTCTCTCATTTTTAATATTATACAGCCCTCTGATTAAATGCATAAGCTCCATAATATCCTGTGACTTAATCATTACATCATACTGGTTAGGTGTAATCTCCCCATTAAGCATTTCATCTTTCTTGCAGTTTATTGCTTTATCAACATATTTTTCTGCCTGTTTTTTTGTGATTATTTCTCTAATCGTCACCTTATTGCTGTTAACAGGTGAGTAAATAAGTCCCTTGCTGTCATATACCGGCTGAAGATAATAATAATCTCCATCTATTCCTTTAATTGGAGGTTTTGCTATTTTTTCCACAATACATACACCAACAACTCCGTACATCACTTTATCTCCAACTTCAAACATATAGTACATCTCCTTTTCCGATATAAAACTAAACTGCTTCAATAGTGGATTTCAAATAGAAACCCCTAACGAAGCAGTTCATTAAATCACCTGTTTAAACTTATGTATTATTAAAATAAATCAACTTTACCTGCAATGTTTCCATTAACAACATAATAACATGCATTATCCTCAGGCTTAAGATACATCTTTATATCCTTAACTGCAATGTTTTGTTCCTTACAGTCTGCAAGCACCTTTTCAAATAATGTTTCCTCATCTGCCTGATTCTCATAATACTGTATAAAAACTTCCTTCTTAATTGAAGTCTTTCTTGGTGCTGCCGGCTTCTTCGCCGCTGCTTTCTTTACAGCCGGCTTCTTTGCGGCTGTTGTCTTCTTTGCCTGCTTAACCTCTGTCTTAGCTGGTTCAATCTTTTTTTCTGCCTTAACTTCTACTGCAGCCTCTTGTGTCTTAACTGTTTCTGTCTTCTTAGGTTCAGCCTTCTTAGCCGCTGTCTTTGGAGCTGCTGCTTTCTTTACAGCTGGTTTTCTTGTCTTCTTAGTTCCTTCAGTTTTATTCTCTGTTGTACCAAAGATTTCATTCATCTCCATAATTCTACCTCCTCATGAAAATTAACAAGTTAAAAATTCTTTTATACTATCAACTGCCTTTTCCTCATCGGAGCCAACAGCAGATATGCTCACTTCCATTCCCTTTTTCAATCCAAACGCCATAATTCCCATTAAGCTCTTTGCATTAATATTCTTTCCATTACTGATAATCTCAATATGGCTTTCATATCTGCAGGCAGTCTGCACAAGCTCGGCAATTGGATTCTTATGAGTTTTCTCAATGTCTGCTACCTCAACTGTTAATGTCATAGTTTAACATCCACCCTTAAATTTAATATAATTATAATTAATACGCAATATATAACGACATATAAATTACTTTTCAAAATATACTCTATTGTAAGATATAAGTCAACCTTTAACCATGATTTTTGACATTTTAAATAAAATAGTTAAATAAATATCAGTAAAAATTATAATTTTTTATCTTCATATCCCATGTTAAAAAGCTCTGTCATCTGACCGTCAAATGCATCTGATGGTTCATAATCCTTCAAAAGCTCTATAAGCTTAGCCAAATGTTCATTCTTCGTTGTGAAGCCTGCTGTCTTTTCCATTACACTTTCCTTAAGTTCAGACATAGAATTATAATGCTCTGTTTTATCTATACCTGCCAGAGACGATAAAATCCCCAATGCATAAGCCAGCTCATAATTGCCTGTCAGCCTTGCATTTTCAAATCCGCATTTTATCTGCACAGCCTGTTTTGCCAATATAGGTACCATAATTATCTCCACATATGTATCATTCCTGTTAATTATATATCTATAGAAGAAAAATATCAAACATTTTTTATTTACCTGGCTTTGGAATGTTTTAAAAATCTCCCAAAAGCGGTATTAAATCCCTAATGCTGTCCAGCTTTGCCGCATAATCCTTTACGCTTCCAAAACCATAACCTGCATATATAAATGGAATACCGGCATCTATGGCAGACTGTGCATCTCCCGCTGTATCTCCCACATATACAGGATTTTTTAGTCCATTCCTGTTAATTAGGATCTTATTACTCTCACCCTTAGGCATTCTTGTTCTTCCCCAGCACTCTGTATCTTTAAAATACGACACCATTTTATGGGCTTTTAAAAAGGCTTCAATATATCCATCCTGACAATTGCTTACAATAAAAAGCGGATACTTTTTCGCAAGCATACTTAAAGTTTCTTCAAGACCATCATAAAGAATCCCTCCTTTTTCAGCCAGATATCCATTTTCAAATACACACAGCTCGTCCATCAGGCTGTTTCTGACTAAAGTCTTCTCCTTCGGGAACAGCCTCGCTGCAATATCATACATTGGAAGTCCCATACACCCTGTCAAATCCTCATGTGTAATAGTCTCTCTGTCTATTTCCTCATGTTTATTAAGGATAAGATTCCATGCCTCGCATATTCTTTCCGTTGTATCCCATAATGTTCCATCAAGGTCAAAAATAATTCCATCTATTTTGTCTTTATCCAATACCATAATTCCTCACACCAGTATATTTTCCACACTGTCCTATTCTATCTATAATTGCTGCATCTATATATCCTTCATAGTGTCAAGCAGGCTTCCAAGCTTTTCTTCCTGTGTTATATCATAAACAATTGAAAAGCAGTCCTTCGCAAGCTTAAGTTCTTTGTCCTCCATCATCAGCTCACCCACTCTGTAAACTATACCTATAGTATCAGGATCCGGCCCCGGTTCAACATCATTTTCTGCAAACATCTGCTGCATCTGCCTAATTGAAAAATCAGGTGTCTCATCTTTAAGCGCTGACTTCAGATACTCAAGCTCACTGTCTGCATTATCCGTATGATAATATATATTGCTGTAAATGTAACATGCTCTTGCCAAATCCGTCTCATATTTATTCAGAAAATAATATCCCATATTACGATAATACCTTGCCATAGTTGCCCTCGTACAGCAATATCTGTAGGCCATTTTAGATGTGTCCAGATAACGCTGAATTTTGTTAGTGTATTTATAGCTTTCCGCCAGCCCAAGGATTGCGTCTAAATCAACCGGATTCCAGCCGACTGCCTTAATAAATGCTTTTTCTGCGCCATGATATTTACCTAATTCCAGACACAGCTCACCATAAGTTCTATAATATGCTCCGTATGGCAGCTCTGTACATCTCACATCTGTCTGCGGTTTAAAATAATACGCATATATGTAATATTCCATAACATGGTTAAGGCTCATATATATATCCCTGCCATCTTCCCTTGTCATTCCAATATGTCCGTCCTTATAGACATTTCCAGCCCTTCTTACAGGAGTATTATCCTCCAGTGCACAAAGAAGCTCATCAAGCATGTCTGCCGCCTTCTCCTTCTGCCCCGATTCAAATATTTTCTGAAAGTCTGAATATTTTTTCTTTACTTCTTCTAAACTGCTAAAATCCATCAGTTATTTTTTCCCTTCCGGTTTATTTTTTCTTACTATGCCCTTTAAAACAGCAATGCACCGTTCCTCAATAGTTACAAGCCTGTTGTTTTGCACAGCGACAGCCAGTTCCTTGTCAGATGAGCAAAATTCTACGCTCCAGCAGCCCTCCTCACCAATCTTTGGAAGTGCAAGCGTATGCTTTTCCCAATGCATATTATAGGCAACATATATAAGCTGTATGTTCCCGTCATTTTTATTATCCTGATAATTTTCACAATACATAATTCCAATATGCCTGTTGTAATTTTCCATTGCATTAACCCATGCACTGTCCCCATGGTAGGAAATATCAGGATAACCGCAGGATAACTGATCATAGGCATACAGCTGTTTATCCATATGCAGTATTTTATGTTTTTTTCTGAATGAAATTAAATTCTTTACAAATGTTTGTATTTCTTTCGCATTCTTGGTATTGTTCCAATTAATCCAGCTGGTTTCTGAATCTATGCAGTATGGATTGTTATTTCCTCCCTGTGTATTTCCAAATTCATCTCCTGCAAGAATAAGCGGCGTACCCTGTGAAAGAAGCACCATCATTAACGCATTTTTAATCTGTTTTTTCCTAAGCTCAACTATTCTTTTACGTCTAGTCTTACCTTCAACTCCACAGTTCCAGCTATAATTAAAATCTTCACCATCTCTGTTGTTTTCATGATTTTCATCATTGTGTTTTCTATCATAACTCACTAAATCCGTCAATGTAAAACCATTATGATTAGTAATATAATTTATATTTGCACTCTGCACAGGATTACTTCTGACAAGCGTCACAAAGCTTCCAAGCTGGTTTTCATCACCCTTTAGGAAACTTCTTGCCGTATTTCTAAAGCCTTCGTTATAATTTGCCATATGCTTACAGGCAAATGCTTCTCCCTCCCAATATACTGTAATAATCTTAGTTTCTGAAAGCATGGCATCTGCTGCCACAACATTAAGCGCTGCTAAAGGGCCATATAAATGAAAACCATCAATATGGTATTCCATAACCCAGAAACGCAGACAGTCAAGAATCATTGCCGGTGTCTCTTTTGTGAAATACATCTCCATAATAACTTCAATTCCATTCCTGTGAAGCTGCTTTACCATATCCTTCATCTCAGATGTATAGTCCCGCTTTGTCTTTGCAATAGACGAATAGGCTGCCTTGGGAGCAAAATAAAACCCGTTTGTATATCCCCAGTAATTAATCACATCTCCTGAAATATCATTCTGATACTTCGACATAATATCATCAGATTCTTTCGGAAAACGGTTTATTTCATCAAATTCATAGGCTGGCATAAGCTCAAGAGACGTAATTTCCAGATCCTTTAAATATGGTATTTTCTCTATGATTCCTGCAAAGGTTCCCTTATTCCTTACTCCAGAAGTCCTGCTCTTAGTAAATCCTCTCACATTTATTTTATATATAATTGAATCCGCATATGAAAGCTTAAGCGGTTCATCATTCTCCCAGTCATATTCAGGCAGCTTCACCCTGCTTAAATATATTGCTTCTGCCTTCCTGACACCAAAATCCTCACAGTCTGAAATTGTCCTGGCATATGGGTCGGTATAAGTTTTTCCTCCAGCCTCATAGCCATAATAACAATTATCAAGTTCTGCCCCGCTTATCGCACAGGAAAACACATCTCCAGTCTTATAACTCCTATCAAGTTTTACAGAAAATTTTGGCTCTGATGACAGATTTTCATATATATTCAGTGTAATCTCATCTGTCCTGCCTGCCACAGAAAAATTATAGGATTTATCTATCTTATTACAGCCCATTAACAATGCATTGCCTTTTTTAATTATCATGTCCCTCTCCATTCTCTGTCTTGTAAAGACAAGTCATCTCTTTCTTTCCCAGTTTATAAAATCTCATAATAAATAATGTTATCAGCCAGCCACATATAGGAATTATGCAGTAAAAAAATATTGTCATGAATTTAAGCCTGGGAGTAAGTGTATCCTCTACCTGTGGAAATATCCTGTGATATCCTATAAAGGACAGCGCAATTCCAACAAAGCCTGTCCCCAGCGCTGAAAATGATTTATCTACAAATGAAAACAATGCACCCATTATTCCCGGAACAAAATGTCCACTAATTGTATATTCATAATCTGTGCAGTCCGCAATCATTGGCACAACCATGTTATTCGTAAGTGATTTCACCCCGTTAAGGAGTGTAAATATAACAAAAAAGCCCATGGTCGTTAAATTAAAGCTTCTAAGGCTTACCTTTGTCATATCACAGAATATCAGCATTATCATAAGCATTGTCTGGAAAATCACTGCAAGCCATGTTGAAGCCACCATTGCCTTCTTTTGTCCTACCCTTCTTGCATAATGTATTCCAGCATATATTATACCAAGATTTGGAAGGCCAATAATTATTCCTATAACTCCTGCCAGCGGATAATTATTCATCAATATGCCATACAGCATAACTATTACTGTCGCATTTCCATAAACCATAGCTGCGAATTTATTGGCTGCCGCCGCCACAATAAGCATCTTAATCGGCTTATTATGCTTAAGTATATCCAAATAATCCTTAAAATGAATCGACTGACCTTTACCCTCATTAAGCTTAAAATATTTAACATTATCCTTTTCCCATATTCCTATAATTGCAAGAATTGAACATATACCTGCTGCAATGATAACTGTAATCACAAATTCTGTAAACAGATATCTGCTGGTAAAGGTTTTATATTTTCCAATTAAATACACAGAAACATAAAAAGCAACCAGGCCATGTGCAAGCATTATAAATGCTGAATCAAAAAAAGTTATCACAGGCCTTTGTGCCGGGTCATTGGTTATAACTGACTGCCCGGACTTTACTACCGCTGTCTGAAATGTATATCCAATTATATATACTGAATAAACAATTATAAAATACAGCGGGCGGAGTCCTTTAGGAATATAATGTGTTGTAAGGAATAAAGTCAGTGCGCTTACAGACATCAATATATATCCAAAGAAAATAAATGGCCTGAATTTACCGAATCTCCCATTTGTTTTATCTATAAAATATCCTATTACAGGGTCTGTGATACCATCAAATATACGCATTCCTGTTAAAATAAAAGAAATGAGCACTACTCCCAGCCCCGCAACGCCATTGGCATAATATGAAACATAGCCCATCATCGCAAGAAAAAGATTAGTTGACGTATTATTCAGAGAAAAAAGTCCTATCTGCCATAGCTTACCGGGACTTAAATTTATTTTTCTTGTAGCTGCATCATTTTCCATAAATATCTCCATCTATAATCCTTCATAGTCAAATGCGGGTATAAAGCTGTCCTTCTGCGTTCCTTCCTCCTGAATAAAACCATTGCTTACTCCAAGCTCTATGGCATAATCAACAACTTCATCGTACTCCCTTGAGGTAATTGTCCTGTTTATTTCAGGATACTTTTCAACCTGTGGCAATGGTGTATACTGATTCATTATACTTATAAAAATTCTGTCCCCATAAGTGTTGTAAAGGTATTTAATTACATTTTTTGAATCCGCAGACAGCCCCGGCAGCAGTAAATGACGCACAATAATGCCCCTTTTCATAATCCCTGCCTCTACCCTTCCTGTCTTTACAAGCCAGTCATTTTCTTCATAAAACCCGAAACCATTACACTGCCTGTCCATCTCCTCAATGGCTGCCGCCGCCTTTTCAAAATAATCGAAGGCGTTGGAATATTTCCCCGACGCTGCAGAATCCATATACTTTAAGTCAGGAAGATACACATCAATGTATCCCTCCAGCATCCTTATTGTCTCCACATTTTCATATGAGCTTGTATTGTACACAATTGGTATTACCAGCCCGTTATTTTTAGCAATATCTAATGCTTTGATTATCTGCGGCACAAAATGCGTTGGAGTAACAAGATTTATGTTGTTTGCCTTTTTTTCCTGCAGTTCAATGAAAATACGGGCAAGTCTTTCTATGGTAAGCTTCTTTGCACAGCTGCCTGAGGCAATCTGAGCATTCTGGCAGAACACGCACCTTAACTGGCAGCCAGAAAAAAACACTGCACCTGAACCTCTCTTTCCGGAAATACAAGGCTCCTCCCACATATGTAATGCAGCTCTCGCTGCATATATTTCACTGCCCATTTTACAATATCCTGTCACATTGCTGCTTCTGTCAGCATTACAGGCTCTTGGACACAGATTGCACAGTCCAGGAGCTGCATCTGTTTCATCATTAACTTTTATCATCAGCCTGTCCTTTGATTTTTAATTTACCTTTTAATTCTACATCAATTCCCGGAGTTTCGCAAACGCTTTACTAATACCGCCAACCTCATCAATGAGCCCTTCTTCTACTGCCTGCCTTCCCACAAGTATTGTTCCTAAATCCTTTGTAAGTATTCCCGGATTTATCATCATTTTCTCTAACCGCTCTTTTGGAAGCCTTGAATGACCTGATATAAAATCCACAATCCTGTCCTGAATCATCTTGAAATAATCAAATGTCTGCGGTGCACCAATAATTGTTCCATTCATTCGTACCGGGTGAACAATCATAGTTGCTGTTGGAGTTATAAATGAATAATCAGTGCTTACAGCCAACGGAACCCCAATGCTGTGGGAATCCCCTACCACCAATGATACTGTTGGCTTAGACATTGAAGAAATCATCTCTGCCAGTGCAAGCCCTGCGCTTACATCTCCGCCAACAGTATTGATTAAAAACAAAATACCTCCTGCATCATTATCGTCTTCTATTTTTGCAAGTGCAGGTAAAACATGCTCATATTTTGTTGTCTTGCTTGAAGGTGCCAGACAATCATGTCCCTCAATCTCACCAATAATTGTCATAAGCTCTATCTTCTTTTTTTCATTCCCCTGATTTAATGTCAAATGTCCAAAATCCATGATATCCGCATTATCCTGCTTTTCCTTATCTGCTTTATCAGTATCTGCTTTTTTGTTTTCTTTAATATCCATTAACAAATCTTCCATTATCTGTCTCTCCTGTCTCTTAAATATCCATATTTTTGACAGATTATATTAAGACTATTCCATAAATCTGTTATTTTAAACGTGCGCCATCAGACTCACTACTCAAAAAAGGACTGCCCACACTGGAAAATATTAGTGTGGACAGTCCCAATTACTGCTTATTCAATATTTAAATATATAACTGCTTCTGGAAATTATCCTTCTATGGCAATCTGAGCTTTACTTTCCAGCTTCTTGTTTTCATTCTTAGGAATAGAAAGCCTTAAAATACCATTTTCAAACCTAGCATGTATATCCTCCTGCTTTACGTTCTCACCTACATAAAAGCTTCTGCTCATACTGCCAGCATAACGCTCCTTCCTTATATACCTGCCTTCCTTATCCTTCTGGTCTTTATCCAGACCCTTAGCCGCTGAAATTGTAAGATATCCATCATTAAGCTCTGCTTTAACCTCGTCCTTCTTAAATCCCGGCAAATCTATATCAACCTCATATCCACTGTCAAGCTCTTTAACATCAGTCTTCATCATACGTGCTGCATTCTTTCCATACAGCGGATTCTTTTTGCCAAAGAATTTCTCGTTAAATGGCATCATCCAATTCTCGTTCATAAAATCATCATCAAAAAAGTCATCAAATAAATTTTCTCCAAAAATACTAGGCATCATCATAAGTCATATCTCCTTTCAAGGTCTATCTATTCAAGATGGATCTATGCAAATGTTATTAAGTGCATGAAACCTTCATACACAAGCACCTTGGATAATTCCCGGTGTCGTACTGCTCAAAAACAAATCGGAAAGCTTCTGGCAGCGGGGTTCCTTTCACCACCATCTGTTAAATTTATCATTCAACTTCTGCCTCTCTCTTTGTTCTAGTTGTAATATAACACTTATTATTAGCACTGTCAATAGGTGAGTGCTAATTTTTTTATAATTTTTGCAAAGCATATATTTTATCAGCTTTATCATGTTATTATATCCGCACAATAGCAATACATTTTTGAACCGCTATCCATTTTGCCCCTGTGCCAGCATCTTCTGGTTTTTCATATACCCATAGCCCTCTTGCGTGTCAGAAAAAGCCCTTACAGACAAAGCTGTCTGTAAGGGCTTTATATAAGCTACCAGCCGGAATCGAACCGGCGACCTTCTCATTACGAGTGAGACGCTCTACCGACTGAGCCATGGTAGCAACAACTTATTCAATATAGTATATTTCATATATATTGTCAATAAGCCACGCTATGATTTTACTTAATAATTTTACGCCTGTGATTTCTCTGAATCTGCGCCTGCTTGACAAATCTGTCCTCAACCTTCATCTGAACACGCTGCAAATCCTTTTTATTATCAACATTACTAATAGAAACAAAACCGCCCGCCATATTATCATGGCCTCCCCCATTTCCTATTCCATGCAGTGCTTCATTAGTAATTGTACCTGCATGATATGTTCCGTTGCTTCTCACAGAAAATCTTATTCCTTCTTTACGGATTGAATAAATAACTGCAAGGTTTATATCATTTAATTCAAGCATAAAGTCACTTATAGAAGCAATCAACGCCTCCGGGCAGTTCTCTCCGATATTTGAAAAGCATATATCCTCCTGTCTGTGCAGGTCCGAAATTGCACGTGCATATGCCTCTAAGTCCTCTATATCAAGGATTCCTGTATCAAGCTTTGCAATCACCTCTGAATCAGCAAGAAGATACAGATTGTAAAACATGTCCAAATCCAGTTTGCTTACCCCCCTTGTCATATTGGCTGTATCAACCTTTATACCATAAAGCAGAGCAGTTGCCACAGGCTTTGGCATATCTATACCGCTTTCAAAGTAATAGGCTGCAATTATTGAAGAACAGGCTCCAACGTCAGGTCTTATATCACTATAAAGATAATTCATATGCTCATAAACAGGATGATGGTCAATGCATATAATCTCCTCTCCCGTTATATTTATGATATTTGCATTACCCTTCTGGGCATCAACCAGAATGATTTCTGATTCGCTTGACAGCTCATTCCTTTCATACAGCTGCGAAAGCTTCTGCATATTAATTCCAATAATTTTTGCCATCTTATAAGCTGTTGTTTTATATATATCTCCCTCATAGCATATAACAGATTCAATATTACTGCATGAAAGCAGATATGAAAGCCCATATGCACTTGCTATTGCATCGGGGTCTGGAAAATTGTGCATCTGGATATATACTTTTTTACTCTTGATTTTTTTTACAACTGATTTTAACATCTGCAGCTCCGTTTTCTAAAATATGCATAACACTAATTACGATTATATGACCTGATAAGCTATATTTCAATAACCTTACACCTTTTTCTTTTTTTTCCATAAAATATATTAATCATTCCCACAAAACGGCGGGCAGCTTATGAATCCAATTATCTCCCTGAAAAATGTTTCCTATTCATATCACACCCTGAAAGGTGAAATACCAGCTTTAGCTGATATCTCATTCCAGCTGCAGTCCGGCTCCTTTACTTCAATAGTTGGGCCATCCGGCTGTGGCAAGACAACGCTCCTTTCTCTGATTTCCGGTATATTGACACCAGAATCCGGCACCGTCGAAATCAGTTCTGAAAAAAATATATGTATCGGATATATGCTTCAGCGTGACAACCTCTTTGAGTGGCGAAGCGTTTATAAAAATATGCTTCTGGGTCTGGAAATCCAAAAAAAATGCGACAGTAAACATATTGAAAATGTAAATAACCTTATGGATACCTACGGTCTTACTCCGTTTAAACATGCAAAGCCATCACAGCTGTCAGGCGGAATGCGCCAGCGTGCTGCTCTTATCCGTACGCTTGCTCTTGAACCGGAGGTTCTTCTTCTTGATGAACCATTTTCAGCTCTTGATTACCAGACACGTCTTCAGGTAAGTGATGATATATACCAGATTATCCAGGAGCAGCATAAAACTGCGGTTCTTGTAACTCACGATATATCTGAAGCAATATCTATGGGCGACCATGTTATAGTTCTTTCTGGACGTCCTGCCACAATCAGCAGGGTTTTTCCAATCAGTCTTACCACAGATAAACGTACCCCTATAACCTCGAGATTTGCACCAGAATTTAAGGATTATTTTAATGAGATATGGGAGGAAATGAAATGATGACAAATGCACAGGCACAATTCATACGCCATGAAAAAAAATACAGGCTGGCAGTGACATTTACACGCACTCTGCTTTTTGTTATACTTCTTGCCTTATGGGAGATTACGACTAAACTGTCAGTAATTAATCCGTTCATATTCAGCTCACCTTCCCGGATTGTAAATATGTTCCTTAAAATGTGTAAAGATGGCTCTATATTTCACCATTGTCTCATAACAATCGGTGAAACTGCACTTTCATTTGCAATTATTATTATAGCAGGCATCGGTATTGCTGTTATCCTATGGCTGTGCAAAGGACTTTCTGATGTATTAGAGCCATATCTTATTATTTTAAACAGCCTTCCAAAATCTGCTTTGGCACCAATGCTTATTGTATGGCTTGGAAATAATCAGAAGGCGATTATTGTCACTGCTATTTCCGTAGCAATTTTTGGAACTATACTAAACATTTACACTGGTTTTCTTGAGACAAACAAGGAGCAGCTCAGGCTTATAAAAACACTGGGCGGCAGCTCATTTACAGCTCTTACAAAGCTTGTTCTGCCCTCCTCCAGAAAAATTATAATAAGCAACCTTAAAGTCAACATTGGTTTATGCCTTGTAGGTGTTATTATAGGTGAATTTTTAGCTGCCAGGGCCGGTTTAGGCTACCTGATTATATATGGCTCGCAGGTCTTTAAAATGGATCTCGTTGCAATGTCTATTGTATTACTTTGTTTTATATGTGCATTTCTTTATAAGCTTATTGATTTTATCGAAAGGAAATCAGGATTTAGTTAAAAACAATATTGTATTTTACTGCTATCTATTTTATAATACTAATATAATATTAAATATATGAGGTACTTATGATTTCACTTTCTATTAAAGATGTTAAGTTATTTATGTCACATCTTCTTATTAAAGACACTTTCGACTCTTTTTTTCTGTCAGAAGCTGATATTTCCACAGCCAATAATTTTACCATCAATGGGAATATCAACAGGGACTTTTTTTCCAACGAAGAATTTGAAGCTCTGGAAAATAAAAAATACAGCCTTTGGAAGATGCTAAGACCCTTTTGTTTCAGCCTTATAAAAGGAAACAGGGTTCCTTCCAGTATGAAAATAATATTTCTTCTTTCAGACAGCCAGTGTAACGGCATACTTTCAGCCATTGATACCAGCCTCACTGCAGATGATATTAATGGCCTGTTTATGAATATCCGTTACCAGAATGGCCAGCTTAGTATTATTACAGGTTCTTCTATTAAAATATTCACTCTGGATAAATCAATTGATAAGGCATTTGACCAGTATGTATGCCATTTTTTATCTGCTGCCGGCATAGCCTTTGAAGAAATTTGATTTTATTTATAATATTTTAAGAATTACTGCCAACCGCCTATTTTCATAGTGGCTGGCAGTTTTTATTAGCACTCTGTTAAAATGAGTGCTAATTTTTGCTTGACTTTCTTTTTCCTGTGTATTAAATTACAAACTAGTATATCGGTTTCAAATATACGATATGCCAGCAATAATTTTTATATAAAGGAGCATAGAATTATGGCAAATGAACATGGTAATTTATCAATTAACAGTCAAAACATTTTTCCTATTATAAAGAAATGGATGTATTCAGACCACGATATCTTCTATCGTGAATTAGTATCCAACGCATGTGATGCAATTACAAAATTAAAAAAGCTCGATATGATTGGAGAGTACGAAGCGCCTGACGACATTGAATATCAGGTAAAGGTTTTAGTAAGTGCAAACAATAAAACCATCAAGATTACCGATAATGGTATTGGTATGACTAAAGATGAAGTAAACGAATATATTAATCAGATTGCTTTTTCCGGTGCTGAAGCTTTTCTTGAAAAATATAAGGACAAAGCTAATGAAGACCAGATTATCGGACATTTTGGTCTTGGCTTCTACTCTGCCTTTATGGTTTCTGACCGTGTAACTATTGATACACTTTCATATACAGATGGTGCTGCAAGCGTTCACTGGGAATGCGATGGCGGTACAGAATATGATATGTCAGATGGAAATCAGACAGAGCCTGGTACAACAATCACACTTTACTTAAATGAAGACAGCTATGAATTTGCAAATGAGTACAAGGCAAGGGAGGTTCTTGATAAATACTGCTCTTTCATGCCGCTTCCAATATACTTAATAAATGAAGACAAGGGTGAAGAAACTGAAGAAATTCCTGAAGCTGATGTAAATGAAAAGGATAAAGTCCTTGACACATTTATTAAAGAAGCCGTAACTGAAGAAGTTGAAAAAGAAGATGGAACTAAAGAAACTGTCGAAAAATCACCTGCTGTAAAGATGGCTAAGATTGTAAAGCGTCTTTGCGCCATCAACGATATACATCCACTATGGACAAAGCATCCTAATGAATGTACAGCTGAAGAATACAAGGAATTTTACCGCAGCGTGTTCCATGATTATAAGGAGCCTTTATTCTGGATACACTTAAATATGGATTATCCATTCAACTTAAAGGGTATTCTCTACTTCCCTAAGATTAACATGGAATATGAGTCTATTGAGGGAACTATCAAGCTTTACAACAATCAGGTATTCGTAGCTGACAATATTAAAGAGGTTATCCCTGAGTTTCTTATGCTGTTAAAGGGTGTTATTGACTGCCCTGACCTTCCACTCAACGTATCACGAAGTGCACTTCAAAATGATGGTTTTGTTAAGAAGATTTCTGAATACATTACTAAAAAAGTGGGTGACAAGCTTTCAGGCATGTGCAAGACTGATAAGGAATCCTATGAGAAATACTGGGATGACATTAATCCATTTATCAAATTCGGATGTTTAAAGGATGAAAAATTCTTTGATAAAATGAAAGACTATATCCTTTACAAAAATCTTGATGGCAAATATCTTACATTACAGGAATGCCTTGATGAAAATAAAGAAAAGCATGAAAATACAGTATTCTACGTAACTAATGAAACAGAACAGAGCCAGTATATTAACATGTTCAGGGAAGAAGGCATTGATGCTGTTTTACTCACTAACAACATTGACCAGCCATTTATAACCCATATGGAAGGTAAAAATGAAAATGTAAAATTTGCCCGTATTGATGCTGACCTTTCAGAAAGCTTCAAGGAAGAAGCTTCCGAAGATGAATTAAAGGAAATGTCAGACTCACTTACAGATATTTTCAAAAAGGCTTTAAACAATGATAAGTTAAATGTTAAGGTTGAGAAATTAAAGAATGCTTCTATTTCATCAATGATTACTCTCTCTGAGCAGGACAGACGTATGCAGGATATGATGAAAATGTACAGTATGCCTGGCATGGACCCTTCTATGTTTGGCGGCAATGGCCAGACTTTAATCCTTAATGCAAACAACGATTTAGTTAAATATATTACTGCCAATAAGGACAATGAAAATATTCCTGTTTTCTGCCAGCAGTTATATGACCTTGCATTACTCAGCCATGCTCCGCTTACGCCATCTCAGATGACTAATTTTATTGCACGCAGCAACTTAATCATGGAATTACTTGCAAAGTAGTACCATTTAGACTAAAATAAACATAGATTATGAGCTGTCGCACCTGGCACGTAATGCTGGGTGCGATTTTCATTTTCCACAATAAAACATAAAAGATAGGATGGTTATTTCATGTCTGACTACAAAAATGATGATTTATATACTGATGATGGAATTGAATTTTTAGACGATATTGATTCTGATGATGAAGATTT
>JAUNPT010000184.1:0-1940 GCA_030536565.1 Eubacteriales bacterium
CTTTTTTTCATCAATTACAACTTTTCTGACAATAAGCCCTATCAGGCTAAAATTCTGGCTTAAATCAGTAAATACCAATCTAATCGGTGTGTTTTCCGCATTATCGTAATCTAAATCACTTACAAATGAAAATCCTGTATCGCTTACGTCCTTAACTATTATTTCCAATGCTTTTTTATTAGCTCCAATCTGGACAACCCCACGCATTCCTATAAATAGACGAAATGCATTTCTTCTATTTACCTGAACACCTTTACCTGCAGCAATAACCTTGTATTTAGTTCCTCCTTTACCAGAAATCGTAGTTATTCCAACTCCCCGCCATACAAAAGGCGGTTTATCAGCCCGATTCATTATAAGATTAACCTTAACACTGCTGTTTTCAAAACTAAGAACCTTCTCACCAATCCTTATTGGTTCTGTAAGAATACCATTACTTTCCGCAGCAATTACAACTGATGGGAATTCATACATCTGTCCATTCATATCCAATTCAAAAATAATTCTTGCCTCCGGCACAATTTCCATCAAGAACATAAAATTTCCCCCAAAATTTTTCACGTAAATATACATGTTCATTTTATCATTAGATTTACTAAATGTGAAGTTTATTTTAAAAATTAAAGCACTTCACGAAATCAAAGCACTTCCCAATTTCTACAAAATGGCTGCAACTAAGTCTCCCTAAATTGCAGCCATCGCATAACCTACTTATTTTTATTTTCTATTCCTCATCTGGTTCGTCCCAGTTATGATATACATTCTGGACATCATCTTCTTCATCAAGGAGATTTAATATCCTTCTCATCTTCTTAATATCGTCCTCAGATGTTAATTCAACATATGTCTGTGGAATCATAGTAACCTCAGCAGATGCAAATGTAATTCCCGCTTCTGAAAGAGCATCATTAACTGCACCAAAATCATCAGGTGCTGTAGTTACCTCATAACAGTCATCTTCTTCATTAAAATCATCTGCTCCGGCATCAAGGGCAAGCATCATAAGCTCATCTGCGTCCTTATCGCATTCTTCCTTATCAATTATCATCTGTCCCTTGTTATCAAACATAAATGATACACAGCCCGGTGTTCCAACATTACCTCCGCCCTTTGTAAACGCATTACGAATATTTGAGGCCGCTCTGTTTCTGTTATCAGTTAATGCCTCAACAATAATAGCTGTTCCGTTAGGACCATAGCCCTCATATGTAACTGACTCAAAGGTAGACATATCTGTACTCGCTGCCTTCTTAATACTTCTATCAATTGTATCATTAGGCATATTAGCCGCCTTTGCTTTAGCAACAACCTGTCTGAGCTTACTATTATTAGCAACGTCCGGGCCGCCCTCTTTAACAGCAATCATAAGCTCTTTTCCAAGTCTGGTAAAAATCTTTCCCTTTGCAGCATCATTAGCTGCTTTCTTATGTGCAATATTTGCAAATTTTGAATGTCCTGACATAATTAAAAAATCTCCAATCTGTAAACTTACTCTTTTATTGAGATAGCAAGTCCTTCATAAGAATACCCACTAACTACAAACATGGAAATTATTTTACCACTTTTAAACAGAAATAACAAGACCGCTCAGTCATTTTACGCACATTTGAGTTTCATATACAACTATTCAAGATACACTGTCCCAGCTGTTTATTTACTTATTGAAAATATTTTTCCACAACAATATCCTTAATACTCTCCTTAGGTATTTTTATCTCAACCAGCCCCATATATCCTGGTGCCACTTCATACTTGTCAAATACCATAACAAGGTCATAATTCTCATCGATATAGAAATTATTGTCCTCTGTTATATACTCAAAATTAAGTCCTGTTATTTCATCATTAACCCAGTAATATACCTTTTCGTCTGCTTCCATCTGCCTAAGCATTTCTTCTCTTACACAATCTGAAACAACTTCAATATAATTAGAATCCTG
>JAUNPT010000184.1:1950-3246 GCA_030536565.1 Eubacteriales bacterium
AAATATCCTTCAGGATTATAATCTTATCCTTCTCCTTATCCAGATGAAAAATCTTCGTCTGCACGTTGCTTCCTGCCATAATCTGAGATGTATCAAACCTTAGCGAAAACAAAAACCTGCTGTCCGTAACCACCATATAATCTGTATTAACCTTATAGTTACTTCCCTGCGACTGTGCTGCCCATTCCTCATATTGTGAAATAATCTCACCTGTATATTCCTCTATCCTGTTGTTAAGCTCATCAACCGCTGTTCCAGCAATGCTTTCATCAATCTTAGGTATATCAACTGAAGCCTCCACTCTGCCATCATGCTGCGTATCCCTATATGCCTTAAATGTGACTGCATCTACAAGTCGGTCAAGTACTACTATACGTTCCATTGCAGCCGCAATATCTCTGTTAGAATTAACAAGAATTATAAATGTAAGAATTACAGCTGCAGCTGCCCCTGCAGCCTTAGCCATTATATAAAGCACTCTGTATTTTTTCTTTGCACTTCTTCTTTTTGCCTGTGAAATTGACTGCATTGTTTTACTTTCAAGATCTTTAGGAACAGGAATTTCTTCATACAGCTTCTTCAAATCGTCTATGTTTCTATTACTTTTCATATAACCATATCTCCTTTTTTCAGCTCAAGCTTAAGCTTTTTTAGACTACGATATAAAACCGATTTTACTGTATTAACATTCATCTGCATAATTTCTGCAATTTCCCGTATCTTAAATTGTTCAAAGTAATATAATATGATAATACTTTTCTCATGTTCTTCTAGTATCAATAATGCCTCATATATCCCCTCTCTATCTTCAGATGTATCTTCCTTAGCTACACATTCGCATAGTTTTCCATCAATTTCAATTTCCTTAGCCCTTTTTCTGGAAAAATCTATAGCAGTATTTATGACAATTCTCCACACCCAGGTTTTAATATACTTTTCCTGACGAATCTGTTTAGTATTACACAAGCATTTATACGTGCTTTCCTGAACTACATCAAGCGCATCCTGCTCATTTCCCACATAAGAGTACGCAAGACGATACATTTCCTCATACGACGATAAAATCAGTTCTTCGACCTTTTTATGCTTTTCAAATTCCTTTGTTTTAATCATATTCTTACTTGTAAATCCCATGTCTTAATAAATAATCTCTCCATATGTATATGTATTTTGCTTTTAGGTGTACTCCGTCAAATGTGTATTCCGAATTAAGCATTCCACTGTCACCAGAATCTAAAGTCTCATTTATATTAAGATAAAATATATCCCTTTCATTTGCAAGCGTCTTTATTTTCT
>JAUNPT010000185.1 GCA_030536565.1 Eubacteriales bacterium
AAAAGATGAACGCAGATGACTCCAGAAAAATTTCCATATATAGTCAGCATATAGGAATTTAAATTTATCCATATAAAACACGATTTATATATTCGTGTTTTATATGGATTTTTTGGCTTTACAGGCTGTGGCGGACAAAATGTTTAAAAGATATCCCAGTGGAAAAGATAAAAATAGTATGCTATAATCCCTTAGATATGACTTTTAAAAGACATAATTAAAATGGAAACAGATGAGGCAGATTATGAAATTAATTCTTGCATCAGGCTCACCAAGAAGAAAAGAATTATTAGAACAGATTGGGCTGGAGTTTGAAGTTATTACTAGTAATGCAGATGAAAATACGGAGTCGGCAAGTCCAGATGAGATAGTATGCGATTTATCAAGGCTTAAGGCAATGGGAGTATTTAATCAGCTGAATAAGAAAAAAGATGCACAGGAATATGCAGTTATCGGTGCAGATACTATTGTTTATTTTAACGGAAAAGTATATGGAAAGCCTGTAGGTGAACAGATGGCATATGATATGATTAATAGCCTTTCGGGAAATGTTCATCAGGTTTATACAGGTGTTACAGTTGTCTGTTCTAATGGAAAAGTGAAAAGCTTTGCGGAGAAGACAGATGTTGAAGTCTGTGCTATGAGCGAAAAGGAAATACTGGATTATATTAAGACAAAAGAACCTTTTGACAAGGCAGGCGGATACGGGATTCAGGGTGCATTTGCTGCATTTGTAAAAGGAATTAAGGGCGATTATAACAATGTAGTTGGACTGCCGGTTTCAAGGCTGTATCAAGAGTTAAAAAATATGGAAGGTGTGTTATGATTAAATTTATAGCAAGTGATTTGGATGGAACTATTTTAAAGAACGGTGCTCAGAGTGTAGATTCTTCATTAATAGAAGTTATTGACAGGCTTACATCAATGGGATATATATTTGCTCCGGCAAGTGGAAGACAGATTACAAGCCTTAAGAGATTATTCGGACATGTTGCGGATAGACTTATGTATATAGCTGAGAATGGTGCATTGGTGGAATATAAAGGAGAGGTTATTGCAAAAACTCCTATGGAAAGACAGCTTGCGCTGGACTTGATTAACGATTTAGTCAGGATTCCTAACTGTGAGGCATTGGTTTCAGGTCAGCACACAGCATATATTAAACCAAAATCAGAGGAGTTTGAATATCGTATGACAAAGGTTGTTAATTACCATACAACCAAGGTTGAGAGCTTTGAAGATATTAAGGAGGATATTTTAAAAGTTTCAGTATGTGATATGTCAGGTATTGTTAATTCACAGGATTACTTAATGAAGGTCTGGGGAGAAAATGAAAAATTGGAGGCTGCTGTGTCAGGAGAACTGTTTCTTGATTTTATGGACTCCAGTGTCAGCAAGGGAAATGCTGTAGAAAAGATTCAGAAGCATTTTAATATAAATGCTTCTGAGTGCATGGCTTTTGGTGATAATTATAATGATATATCCATGCTTGACGCGGTTAGAGAAAGTTATGTCATGGAAAAGGCTGTCAGCGATGTTAAGAGCCATGGAAAGTATGTTACGGACTGGGTTGAGGCAACACTAAGAAAACAATTTTTAGATTAAAAATATTATTTATTAAGATTGCGATGGAGGAAAAAATGGAGAAACATATTGATGAATGTGCGAAGGTATTTTTAAGGGATCAGAGAAAGCTTTTTGACGAGCCAGTTGCAGAAAATATAGATGAGGCTAAAGAATTTTTAGAGGATTGTTTTGCACAGTACTTTGATTCCTTGGGTGAGCTTAAAAGCTTTTTGGAGGAGGAAGGCCTTGATATTTCTGAATTATCAGATGATGAATTGGAAGAACAGCTGGAAGTATTTAAGCTGGATAATGGCGGATATTTCTTTGTGGAGGCATAGCGGAGTCACAATTGTATGTGTTGGCAAAATTAAAGAAAAATTCTATGCTCAGGCCATTGATGAATATTCGAAAAGGCTTTCAAGATATTGCAGGCTAAAGGTGCTGGAGATGGCAGATGAAAAAACTCCTGATAATGCAGGCCAGCTTGTAAATCAGCAGATTAAGACAAAGGAAGGCGAAAGAATATTAGCCCATATTAAGGAAGATTCTTATGTGATTGCTTTGGCAATTGAGGGAGAACAATTGGATTCGGTTAAGCTTTCTAAAAAAATAGAAAATCTTGGTATTAATGGGTGCGGTCATATTACATTTGTAATAGGAGGTTCGTTAGGGCTTGCGCCAGAGGTACTTAAACGGGCAGATTATAAATTGAGTTTTTCTAAAATGACATTTCCACATCAGCTTATGAGAGTGATTCTGCTGGAGCAGATTTACAGAAGTTATAGGATTATGAAGAATGAACCATATCATAAATAAGTGAATTGTTTTATTAATAGGCATAATAAAAACCTGAATTTTGTGTTTTAAAATGGTAACTTCTCATATGGCATAAGTTGTGGTATAATTAACAGCGTATGTGCAAATATAGTGTCAAACTTAAAATATAAGATAAATTCAGGGAGGATTAAAGTGAAAAGAAAACATAAAAGATTATTAGCAGTTTCAATCATTTTGTTTATTGTGTTACTTGTTGCCGGATATATGAAGTTTTTTAATGGAACATTTATATATCTGTCTACAGGTATGAAAAAAACAGAGATTATGAAGGCTGCTGGAGAAGTATCATATACATTTGAGGTTAATATTCTTATGTCTGATGCAAAACATCAGTATGAGGAAGTGTTTGGAAGTGAAGTGTGGGCAGAGCAGATAGATGGAGTTACCTTTGAGGAGTATGCAAAAGACCAGATTCGTGAGAAGCTGATTCGTATTCGCTGTATGAATGTAATGGCACAGGAGAAGGGCGTTGTGTTAAGCAGGGAAGAAAAAGAGGCGTCAGCACATGCAGCTGATGAGTATATGGCAGGACTTACGCAAACTCAGATTAGTTCTCTGGAAATTACAAGGGAAAAGCTTAATGAGATGTTTACAGATTTTGCCATTGCCAAACGTCTGTATAATGACATGATATCTGTTATGGATATAGAGGTGTCCTTTGATGATGCCAGAGTTATTGATATCCAGTATGTATGTACGGAGTCAAGGGAAGATATTGAAGCAGCAAATGCAGCATTGTCGGCAGGTAATTCATTTTATACGGTGGTTAATAAGTACAACGCTGGTGATGTGTACGAATATGAATTAAAGCGCGGTGAGATGAGCGAAGAATTTGAGAC
>JAUNPT010000186.1 GCA_030536565.1 Eubacteriales bacterium
CCCCCGTAATGTTCTCCTGTCCAGTGAACACATGCTCCATTCGGGTCATTATAGTCATTTCCGCATATATAACATATTTCCGTTGTAATACACTGACGTCCCTCATACCACTCTCCTTCCCAATGGGAACAGGCTCCATTCGGGTCATTATAATTATTTCCACAGATATTGCACATGGTCATTTCATATGTTTCGCAATACCCCTCATCATAAAAACTTCCTTCTATATGTGAACAGTATGTTCCATCATCATAGTTATTATCGCAGATATTGCATACACGGATAACATATGTGGTACATATTTCACCACCATAATATTCCCCCTCCCAATGCGTACAAGCTCCATCTGAATCCCAATAATTATTACCACAGATATTGCACCTCGTCCATGTAGTACATTCGACACCACCATACTCCTGTCCCGCAACATGTGTACATTCGCTATAATCTGCATGGCAGAGATTACACAGCTCTCCTTCATGCGGACTGCATTCTTCTTCATTGTATAATGTTCCCTTGAAATGCGAGCATGCATTTCCATCATTATAATTATTTCCACATATGCTGCATATTTCAATTTCAACAGGTGTACATACCGTCCCCTCTGCTGCTCTTACTTCATCACAATTGATTCCCAGACATGTCAGCATAATAGCAGCACACACTATAAATACTTTAAATACCCTCTTTAGTTCTCTCATATGTCTTCTCCATATTTTAATAATTTTTGTAGTTATCCGTCTGCCCCCTGTTACTTTCCACCTCTTTTCCTGCTTTTACCGGATACCCTTCTACATTCTCAGAATATCCTATCAGGCATTTCTTGTATATAATGTTCTATATATTTTTCCTAAACAACGTGTATAACGACCTGAACGACGATTTTTGCAGGGTGCGCCTAGCGGCGCACCCTGCAAAAAATTCCCAGCAATCCGCGTAAGCGGATTACTGGGAATTTCAATATGCTTTTATACTTGTATCATTTTATTGGCATGCACGAATTATACTAATTTCTCAACACCCAATGTCACATCTTCACCATTGATGTTCCATGCCTTTTCAAAGCCTTTAGCTTCGCCGCTTAAAATAGCCTTGCCAAGAACAACTGTCTTAATCTGCTCTGCATTTCTTTCCATAAGGTCAGCAATTCTTTCGTTACCGGATACGTATACGTTAATATTATCCATTACTTCAAAGCCTGCATCCTTACGCATTGTCTGAATCTTACTGATAATTTCACGAACAAAGCCTTCCTCTATAAGCTCTGGAGTAAGGTTAGTATCCATAACAACTGTAACTCCTTTGTCTGAGCTTGCCTCGAAGCCTTCCATCTGTGTCATCTCAATAAGTAAGTCTTCCTTAGAAAGCTCAATGTCCTGTCCATCAATTGACAATGTAATAAAGCCCTCTGCATTAAGCTTATCCATAGCTGCATTGCCATCAAGATTAGCTAATGCCTCCTTAATCTTTCCTAAAATTTTTCCATACTTAGGTCCAACGGTCTTAAGCTGTGGCTTAAATGCATATGATGTAAAATCTCTTACATCGTCCTTATATTCAACACTCTTAACATTTAACTCATCAGCAATAATTGCTGTGTAAAAGTCATCAAGCTTCCAGTCAGCCTTAATGAACATCTTGCCGATTGGCTGTCTGTTCTTAATATTAGTAGCATTTCTGCAGGCACGACCGATTACAACTGCCTTCATAACATCTTCCATCGTCTCCTCAAGGTCAGTGTCAATCCATTCTTCCTTAACCTTAGGAAAATCGCACAGATGAATACTTTCTGGAGCCGTCTTATCGACCGCACATACAAGGTTTCTGTAAATGCTTTCTGTCATGAAAGGAATCATTGGAGCCGCCGCCTTACATAAAGTAACAAGTGTTGTGTAAAGTGTCATATAAGCGTTAATCTTATCCTGCTCCATACCCTTAGCCCAGAAACGCTCACGGCAACGTCTTACATACCAGTTAGAAAGCTCGTCTACGAAGTCCTCTAATACTCTTGCTGTCTCTGTAATCTTGTAGTTATTTAAGTTCTCATCAACTGTCTTAACAACGGTATTCAGCTTTGAAAGAATCCATTTATCTATAACCGGAAGCTTGTCATACTCTAAAGTATGCTTAGTTGCATCAAAGTCGTCAATATTAGCATAAAGCACAAAGAATGCGTATGTGTTCCAGATTGTTCCCATGAATTTTCTCTGGCCTTCTGTAACTGCCTTGTCATGGAATCTGTTAGGAAGCCATGGTGCTGAATTCTCATAGAAGTACCAGCGAATCGCATCTGCTCCATGCTGATTTAATGCCTCCATAGGGTCTACTGCATTTCCCTTAGACTTACTCATCTTCTGACCATCAGCATCCTGAACGTGCCCAAGAACAATAACATTCTCATATGGAGCCTTGTTAAATAACAGTGTTGAAATAGCAAGCAGAGAATAGAACCACCCTCTAGTCTGGTCTACAGCCTCCGAAATAAACTTAGCAGGGAACTGCTGCTTAAATAAATCCTTATTTTCAAATGGGTAGTGATGCTGTGCAAATGGCATTGAACCTGAGTCAAACCAGCAGTCAATAACCTCTGGAACTCTCTTCATTGTGCCGCCGCATTTACCACATTTGCATGTAACCTTGTCAATAAATGGTCTGTGAAGCTCGATATTATCTGGACAATTATCGGACTTCTCCTTTAACTCCTCGATGCTTCCGATTGACATCATCTCTCCACAGTCATCACACTGCCAGATATTAAGAGGTGTTCCCCAATATCTGTTACGGCTGATGCCCCAGTCCTGAACATTTTCAAGCCATGCACCGAAACGTCCTGAACCGATTGTCTCTGGAATCCAGTTAATTGTCTTATTGTTAGCGATTAAGTTAGCTTTAACCTCTGGGTCTGTCATCTTAACGAACCATGACTCTCTTGCGTAGTAGATAAGCGGTGTATCACATCTCCAGCAGAATGGATAATCATGCTCAAACTTAGGCGCGTCAAAAAGCTTGCCCTCTTTATCAAGATCCTTTAAAACCTCTGGGTCTGCCTTCTTAACGAACAATCCAGCGTAAGGTGTCTCCTCTGTCAAGTCACCCTTGCCATCTACAAACTGTACGAATGGAAGGTCGTAGTTACGTCCAACCTTAGCATCGTCCTCACCAAATGCAGGTGCAATATGAACAATACCTGTACCATCTGACATAGTAACATAAGTATCGCATGTTACAAAATGTCCTTTCTA
>JAUNPT010000187.1 GCA_030536565.1 Eubacteriales bacterium
CTTCCAGAGTTAATTGAATTATAAGCCTGGATAAATCTTGGTGTCTCAAGAGTATAAGCATTAAGCTGCATAGTTGTTTCTGAGTACACATTAATGTTGTCAGCAGGTGTGACACAGCCTATGTCAATGATGTGGTTTCCATTTTTCATGCCTGTGTAATTAGTTACAGTTCCATTGATGCTTACACCAACGGAATCGCACTGGTTGTTTCTGAGGTACAGATACATATGCCCCCCTTTAACAGGAGTAAATGTTATGTCTGTGTCAGATTGAAATTCATGTGTCAGCGTAAATACATTTTTAATGCCGGTCATAGCCTCAATAAGAGAGTTCTGGTTCTCAATTCCGTTATAAGAAGCACTTGGATGCCAAACCTCATTTAAATCCCTTCGAACGATATATCCAATAGGAAGCGTGTATTCATTTTTGTAAATAAATTCTCCGTCAGCACCTGTTAAATAGCTGTATAGCTCACTGTCTGCAAGAATTTTGTTACTGATTAAATATTTAACTGAAAATAAGCTTTGAGTAACGAGGGTTGCACCGTCATAACCATAAGCATTGGTCGAGTGTTCAAATCCAAGTAAACCAAATAAATCAGAAATGGCGGCATTTGACGTAGATGAAAATGTTGAGATTGTCTTATAGTTATGCCATGCACCATCATTTTTAGAACGTGCACCATATATTTTGTCCATTCTGTATAAAGATTTATCGGAGGCAGCCACAGTGTCAGTAACAGTTTTAACAGCATCATAATCAAGAAGATATGAAGTACGGCTTGTAGTTCCAATGCCAGTTGAATCCATGTTCATTGTGCATTCAATAATAGTCAGTGAGAATGCAAGAAAGAGAAGAACTGGTATTTTCCAGTCAGTATTTCTATGCAGGTAAATAAGCAGGGCATAGACAAGGATAAAAGCACCGCTTATATATATAATTTTAAAGTCATAGGTTCCATCAGTAGTAAAAATCTGTTCGGCAAGCAGAAGGAAACCGACTGCAATCCATAAAGCAGCAGTAATCTGTTTGTTTGTAATAGATTTTATGTGGTGGAAGGCTTCAAAACCAAGTGCCAGTACAAAGAAAATATATATAAATGACTGGCGGCATGGAAGGCTGTTAGGATAATGGAAGCCATGCCAGATAAAATTAGGTATATTCAGATTAAAGGACGTAAGAAAAATCAGCAAAAGTAAGACTTTTCCTATTTTTTCACGTGATTTAACTTTCTTGTCCATTATATAAAGAGGTATTAACAGAAATGCCGCAACACCGCAGTATATATTAGGGTAATGTTCAAGACCAAGATGCACCGGTACATCTATGAGATGCCTGCTAAGCATGTTTACAACAGAAAAATAAGCTGTAAGGGTCTTTGGAAATGACACTGAGCTTGATGCTGACAATGAGAATGTGTAAATCTCAGGAAGCAGCAGACAAGCGGCTAAACCGCCGGCAATGAGAGAGTATAATCCCCAATGAAGCAGTTTCTTGAGCACTATTTTTATGTGTCTGTTTCCATCATATGAAATCATTAAAACGATAAAATATAAGCAGACTGAAATGCATACCATAATAGAAATGTAATAGTTGGTGTAAATACAAAGTCCAAGTGTGATGCTGTAGAGCAGGCCCTTGTTTTCATTTACAAGACGTTCAAGTCCGAGCATAATCAGAGGAACAAGAATTATGCAGTCAAGCCACATGATATTCCAGCTGTATGCTGCTGCATAGCCGGACATTCCGTAAAAAACACCAAATAATGCAATAGTACAGGTCTTTGTATTAAAATGTTTGGAAATATAATAGGTAAATGTAAGGCTGGCACATGACAGCTTAAGGATAATGAAAGCATTCATGATTTCAATCATGTATTTCTGAGGAAATAATGCGATAAGCCAGTTTGTTGGACTTGCCAGATAATATGCATACAGGGAAGTAAAATTTGTCCCCATGCCAATATTCCAGGAATAAGTAAGGCTTTCAGTGTTTCTTATCTTGTTCCAAAGCTCAGAAAAAAAAGGTGCGTACTGATGGTACATATCAGAACGCAGATAACAGTTCGTTCCAAAAGGAAAAATATTTTTTACGTAGTACAGAGCGATAAACATAATAAGCGGAATAAAAAAAGCAATAATATAGGTAATATTTCCACTAGGTATACTGCTGCTGTTATTATCTAATAGTTGGAATTTTTTATTTTTTTTAGTTACTTCCAAGGTCTTCCTCCCAAAATTTATTTTATACATACTTTAATATTGTACTATACTAAATAATTTGTGTAAATGATTTTATACTTGTATTCTTAGTAATAATTCTGTAGAATGAAGGGGTACGAAGGGGACCTTATACATTTAATTGTGTGAGGAGGTACAATTGAAATTAAATAAAAAAATGCAAGTTTATTTAAAATACGCGGTGGTGGTTTTGGCACTTATGATTTCAGGGGTGTTTTACTGTCTGCATAGTAATACGGACAGTGAAGAACAGCTTTCTGATTCATATGATACATTTTCAGAGAATCAGATGGAAAATGTACAAAATTATGAAACACAGGAAAATAAATCAAAAATTTACGTATATATATGCGGCCAGATTTGTGAACCAGGTGTTAAGGAGTGTACACAAGGGACGAGATTGTATCAGCTAATAGAACTGGCGGGAGGAGCTACGGACATAGCAGATTTAAATAGGCTTAATCTGGCAGATGTTCTAAAAGATGGGCAAAAGATATATGTTCCGCAAATCGGAGAGGCAGCTGCACAGGATATTTCCGGCAGCATGGAATGTGATAAGATCAATATAAATGAGGCAGATTTAGGACAGCTTATGACACTTCCGGGAATCGGTGAAACCAGAGCAGCAGATATTATTGCCTACAGGACAAAACAGGGACGCTTTGAGGACATTGAGGATATCAAGAATGTACCGGGAATAAAAGATGCAGCATATTTAAAAATTAAGGAAATGATTTGCGTCTGAGGTTAAAACAATATTATTAAAACAATTTGTGAGGAATAGAAATGGCAAACAAGGTATTAGTAGTTGATGATGAGAAACTTATTGTTAAAGGACTGAAGTTTAGTCTGGAGCAGGATGGAATGGAAGTTGACTGTGCTTATGACGGTGAGGAAGCTGTTGAAGCAGTAAAAAATAAAGAATATGACATGATTCTGTTAGATATAATGCTTCCAAAGATGGATGGAATGCAGGTATGTCAGGC
>JAUNPT010000188.1 GCA_030536565.1 Eubacteriales bacterium
TGATACAGTAAAGCAGATACAGTTATTTCACAGGAGTGGTGCATATCCATATCAGATTATGCTTTTAAGTTTTACTCCGAATTTCAGACATTTTATTCACAGACAGAGTGTTTATCATGCTCCATACTGGTCATGCTTTGATGCAATACAGCAGATACGGAGAAAAAAAGCAATGGTGCTTTCCTTCCATGATTTAAACTGGCCGCAGGGAATTGAATTTGTATACACTCCATTTGTGATTTTAGCAATGCTGAATAACGAAAAGTATGCACAGATTGAATTTGGAGAAGATGGAAATCCAATTCAAATAGATATGTATAAAAATGGGGTTATCTGCAGAAGAAATCTATATGATGACAGGGGGTTTGTGTCCGGCTCCATTGTGTATAAGAATGCAAAGCCGCTATATCAGGATTATCTTATGGAAAATGGATTGGTAAAAATGCGTCAATTCATTCAAGATGGTCATGTGGAAATAAATCAACAATATTGTCAGTATTTACTTAGATATGAAGATAAAGAAATTGAAAAGACTTTTGCGAAAATCAGGTATGATAAGCTTGACGATGTGATTTTTGAAGTTTTAAGTTCATATATTGAACTGACAAAAAGGGAGGATATATTCTGTATAGCCATGCATGAAAGACATGCAGTTTTATTAAATAGGGTTTTGAGTAATAAAAAGAAGATACTTACATTTTTTGAAAACCGATATGACATTTTGAAAAGACCTGAGGTTAAGGAAATGATTGAGAAGGCGGATTATGTTATTACTGATTCGCAGAGAAATTCCCAGCTTATTAAAATGGTTATGGATAACGAGGAATTACATAACATTGCAGATATTACACCATACGACTCCCGGGTGGATTTTGGAATCAGCCAGCAGCTTACAATACAGAAAATACTGGTTCCGGTGGATTCAATTGGTGAAGAAATCTTTAAGGAGTTAATTTATTATCTGGGCAAATATCTTTTAACTAACCCCAATGCTCAGATTCATCTGTTTACGAGAAGTGCAGAATATAATAGAAAAAGCAGGCTGCTGGAAAAAACAAGGCATTATCTAGGGCAGTTTGGAATGGAGGAAGCGTGGGCTGTTGAAGAAAGCAATAAAGTGTCAGAAAATGGTTTTGGTGATGATTTAGTAAGCAGCGAAAGTATACCAATTAGATTTGTTGTAGAACAATGTGTAGATGAACTTTCAGTTAGTAAATGCATGAGAGAGCAGAGAGTTATTGTTGATATGAGGGAAATCTCGGAGCTGTATTTAAGAATTGCAGCGATTAGCGTGGGTATTCCACAGATTGTCCGCACAGAAACAAAGTTTGTTGAACATCAGAAAAACGGTATGGTAATAAAGGATATAAAGGAGCTTCCATCAAAATTAGATTTTTATCTTAATGGTTTAAATAACTGGAATGAGGCAATGATATATTCTTATGAGCTTGGAAAAAAGTATACAACCAGTGTACTGGTTGACAAATGGAAAGAGGTTATAGATTTCGTTGAATAAGATAAGTGTATTACAACTTGGAACAAAAAACTGGAGTGACATTTATAAATTTCCAGAAGGGGTTGAATTTCATTATAAAGAAGCATTTAAGCAGACACCTGAAAAAATGTATGATGTGGTATTTATAGACCGTATATTAAGTGAGGAAGAGATAAAGCTTCTCAGTCCGGTTACAAAAGCATATACATTATTTTTTACGGAGCAGGTCACAATGACTCCAGCTATGGAGTTATATAGTAAATTCTGCAGGGGTCAGAATATTTTGTTGGAAAATATTCAGCAATTTCTGGAGGAGGAGCTGCAGCTATATTTTCCAAAGTCTTATGGAGAAAAATATAGGCATAATGCTCTTGCGGTATCACAAAATTATCAGGGAGATGTAGTCTGGAATGGAAACTGCGATGCCTGTGTAAACGGTATATATGGAGAAAATTATACGCAGGTCTTTTACTGGAGGAATAATATTCCTATATATAAAGGTCAGCTTATAGATTTATGGCTGGAATATGAAAAAGACGAAAGTGTGTCCATATTGTTTAAGATTACTTTATTAGAGCAGGGAACAATAGGTAATATAGTGCGGAGCCAAGAATTTGATGAAAATCAGTTGAAACATTTAATTACCATTGAAAGTGGGGATAAGGACTTACTTCTGTTTGTATCTGTATGTGCGAAAGGAAAAGGAAGGCTGAAAATAACAGCATTGCATGACAGGTATTCAAGAAAAGACAAGGGGTATTTTATTCCAGGCGGGGAACGGTATGTGACATCTAAGAGAGAAGAACTGTTTTGTTATTTTGAACCGGGAGATTTAAAGCCGCCGTTAAATGTGTACTTTTCGGGTTATAAAACTAAAGAGGGCTTTGAAGGATATTATATGATGAAGAAAATGGGCTGTCCGTTTTTATTGATATCAGAGGCAAGACTTGAAGGCGGCGCATTTTACATGGGGACAGAAGAATATGAAAATATGATAGTACAATGTATTCGTAAATATATGAAAGAATTGGGATTTCAGTCAAATCAGGTGATTCTTTCAGGAATGTCTATGGGAACAAGCGGTACACTGTATTATGGCTGTGACATTTGCCCTCATGCAATGATACTTGGAAAGCCGCTGGCAAGTCTTGGAGACGTTGCAATTAATGAAAAAAGATTCAGGCCAGGAGGATTTCCAACATCATTGGATTTACTTACATACATATGCGGCAGTTCAAATGAAGATGCAGCAGAAAAGTTAAATAAGAAATTTTGGGATAAGTTTGGCGCAGCAGACTGGAGTAACTCGAAGTTTATTGCAGCATACATGCTTGAAGATGACTATGATGCAACTGCATATGAAAGCATTATTATGAATTTACAGTCAGCAGGCGTGCAGATTTATGGAAAAGGAATACATGGCAGGCATAATGATAATACTGGTGCTATTGTAAGCTGGTTTGAAAGTCAGTATGATAAGATACTGCATGAGGATTTTGCAAGAAGGATTGACAGGTAATGGTAGGAGAAAGTTGGAAAATCAGATGGAATGAATATTCCTCGGATACATATTTATATGGCTCAAAAATCACATTTCATACCAGAGATGATGTGGAATTTAGGAATCTTTTGATGCCTCCGGGAACAATAATTAAACAGTGGTACTCAAAAACAAATTATCAGATGCAGAGGATTGAGCCATCGCTGCCTA
>JAUNPT010000189.1 GCA_030536565.1 Eubacteriales bacterium
CGGACAGATTGATTGTAGACACTCTGAATTATTAAGAATTGAAATATTATTCTTAAGAACCGCTTGTAACTGATACTCTTCTGATATCGGCTCAACTGCTGCCTGGAACTGATACTGCATCCATTCTGGCTCTGGTAATTGGTACATACTTCGATTTATATTCTGATAAAACATCTTATCTGTATTATATTTGGGGGAATATTTATTGATTAGAAATGTCTCTAAGATATCTGCATCACACTTAGTTGGTAATACAGAATAGAATACCTTTACAACGGAATCATAACACGCAGATGGTAAATGTCCTCTGCTGCTGAAATGTTGTTTCATACGATTTGTGAGATTATCTGACTTGCCAATATAGATAATATTTGATGTATCATCTATAAATTTATAAACATAACTGCTCATATATTAAATTTGCTCCACCACCTTTACTTAATCTGTAATCTCAATCTCCCAATCCATCATAGCTTCATAAACTTTTGCCGGAATCTTATCTTTATACTTGTTTGCCATATTTTTTATAAACTTCTCTTTATATTCCTTATATTTCCGGAAAGCATCTTCCGGCGTTGTACATCTTTTAATTTTGATACGCTTCTCACCCACTGACATACAAGCTATATAAATGGTCTTATTATTATTTTCTTCAGCATAGACGCCTAGCGGAAGTTCACCTCTATGTGCTTTACCATTCGTAAATAATGTATTGATTACTTTAGGAACCAGGCAGCAGGTATCCGGCGAATATATTTTGTTACCCTTGAATAAAATATCTTTATCCAAATCAAGCGGCTTATTACCATACTTTGCATTCTTATACCACTCTCTGAAATTACTGAAACTCTTCCACTCTTCACAGACAGCACATCCTTCATATTGTGGAGAACGCCTCTGGACACCAGCATTATAGCAACGGTTTATCATATTCTTCCATTTTACATATGCTTCTGAGTGAACATCTGCATCATTACAGCCATAGTAACCAATTCCACCCATGATAGGCTTGTATACTCTGCCTGTCCAATCTGACGTTTTAAATCTAACATCGTTCATTACCTTCAGTATGTATTCTTCTGAGTCTTCTCCAGTAAGTAAATAATGTTCTTTTACAATCCGATATTGCTCCTGTGTAAGCGGATAAAGGTTTCTGTAGTAATTATCTTCTTTGTCAAAACCGCTATGCCAGATAAAGATATTATTCGCTTTGTCCGGATTGACAATAAACGTATCAATAGCCGTCTGTGAAGCATATAGATAATCCTGCTTATCAATCCACTTACCATCAACAAATACATTCTTCCGAACAGAATAACGCAGACCTCTATTTTTCAGATAGGTACCATTGAGAAGATTATATTTGCCGTAACTCTTTCTAATCATTCTGCCATAATTAGAGAACCATGTTTCCTTATAATCCATCAGCTTGACAAATATCTCATCCGTACCAGCAAGGACAATATCAATACCAGTCTGTGCAAGGTCAAGTATACGTTCAGGTTTAATCTCTTTATATTCCCGTTTATAAAACATCTGGATATCATCATCAAATACTGCATTCTTTTTTTTCTTACGCAGTTTATATTGACGGTCATACTCTTTCTCACATTCTCTGCACTCAGCCCGATAACTCCTTTTACCCTGTGGATTCTTTAGCTGTCTAAACGCCTCAAGAGGTAATCTTCTCCCACATTTACTACAAATTTTTGTTTCATTAAACTTATTAACATCCATGTTTCCTCCTTTTTCTGCACCAAAAAAGATGACAGGAATTAAATTCCCATCATCTCATTTGCCCTGACATTTTTTATGAGTACCGCCAGATAGCACTTATATAAGACCTACTTTGTCTATTTTTGTAAAATATATGATTTAATTCGTTTTTGCATTCTCATATTCTTTCTGCAATGGTACAACATTATCCATCAGCTTAGTAAAATATCCGCTCTTCTGGAAACCGTTGTCAAAAAGTAGATACTGCGCCAGATATTTCGTATTACAAGCCGCCTTTTCCGGTAATACAACTGAATAATTCATCGGCTTATAATATTTCCTCAAAACTTTTAACTGGTGTATTCTCTGGCGTAGAATATCTGTAGTAACCTTATCCAGATTATTCATATTCACATAGCGTATAATCCATTTGGAAATCTTTTCAAACCTGTTATTGAAGCTATTGATATCTTCTTTCTTAACATCAGGCCAGTTTTCTTTTGGCTCAAGCTTATAATAGTTACCATAACAGACAATCTTCAATTTTCGGGTCTTAGAGATTCTGAAATCACTTGGAAAATAATTATTCCACATATAGAAAATATCCTGCTCATCAAACTTGTTGCCTTTGTCTTTTTCCTTAATAAAGTACCTTGCAATAATTAATTTTTTCTCTTTGTTGCTTTTAATTGCCATAATTCCTGTTACTCCTTTAGATTATAATATTTTTGCCGGAAGTCTCAACTATTCCGGTCTTCCTTCACATATTCAATTTTTCTGAAGCATGGCTCCACATCAGCTAACTGATAAGAAGCCTGTTGCAATGGAGAATGAGTCTTCTGGATATACAGAACGGAGCCAAGAGCGCCAATCACTGTATATACCTCTTCTCCATCTAAGATGTTGTCATTTTTATGAATTAAATTTCTGTCAATCATGTGTAAACCATCCATGAAACTCGTCTTTCATCCTTTCTCATTTTTCTTCTATAGCCTATATGTTTGAGCAAGTCTACAGCTCAAATTTGCGTTTTTATTTTTTAGGTATACAATTTATCCTCTAATTACATATCAGCCGAATTTGACCGCTCAAACGTGTTATATGTCATTGTATATAGGATAAGAAGTCCTAAATATATATAATTCAGAATATATCTGAACACTAAAATAAGCCCACGAATAGTTTATCTACCATTCATGAGCTTATGCTAATGCTCTATTATTCATTTTATCTCCTAATTTCTTTGTATAATTTGCATAATTACATTTTCTATATTTTGTGTTTCTTTTTTATTCATTCCGCACAAATAAAATAGTGTAATTTCGTACACTTTTCACAATCACTAAAGGGAGTACAGTGGGGAGTACAGTACAGTTGGACGATGTGCAAAACTCCTTTCTTTACTAGGGTTTTTGAAATTATGTAATGGGTTCGATTCCCGCCAGGTCCACTATTAAGAAAAACCAGTAAGTACCGCAAAGG